>PEQZ01000006.1 GCA_002928395.1 Hyphomicrobium sp. | reverse complement strand
ATGCAAGGCAACGAGAGCGCTTTCGAAGCTGTCGTTATAGTCCATTTCGTCACCTCCGCCGGACGGCCCCGTCATGAGTGCCTGCTCGTTGCTGGCTGTAAAGTTACTCAGACATTCGAACGTGTCAAATTAAAATGACACTTCTGGCGAGTCTAATCGTCTGCTTGTCGCCGGACCAGCAAACGAACTCCAGGATTTCAGGCGCTGTTCTGTTCCAAACGACTTCCACGGCTGCCGTCAACGGCCTGCAACGGCCCATGCGGAGCGGCGCAATATCGAGGGTCCTGCCGGTCTGACATCGGCAGGTTGGGTCAGGCGGTCTTTGCCGCAACCGGAGTGCGACGGGGGGCGTCCGTCGGCGGAACATCGGGCTGGTCCGTGGTCCGTGACGCGAGCCCCCAGGTCCACAGTTTTTCGGCGGATAGCGGCAGTACCAGGAACCAGTGTTCAAGCACGGCGAGTGCCATAAGGATCGACAGGAAGGTATAGGCCGCGGCATCGAACGAGCCCGCCGCGCTGTCTGCCGCGCGCCCGACCAGCACGGCGGTTATGATGGTCGACACCGTTACTGAAACCGGGAACAGAAGGTTCATCGGTTTGGTCTTCAGGAACGCCTTGAGATATTCAAGGTGCGGCGGCAAAAAATCGGCATTGAGGTTGCGCACGCCCAGGAACACGTTGAGTTTGGCGCTCTGCCGCATGCCCATTAGGATCGCGAAGGTCCAAAATGCCACTTGGTTCGGCTTGTCCCAAGTCAGCGCCCACATGAGGATGGCCGTGCCGATGATCGCGAGTTCATGCCATAGCAGTGTCTCGATCCCATGGATGAAGTGCGTGAACCCCCAGCAGCCGGGCGCACAAGCGGTCTTTCGCGGTCCTGTGAGGTAGCCCATGAGGAAGCTCATCTCATGCCAGCCCCAGATCATGAGGCCGCACGCGAAGGCGATGTAAGCTCCCGTCCGCGTGGCCTCTCCTGCGGTCGAGATCATCACGAAAAGGGCGACGGCGGCCAGTAAGCTGGCCCCCAGCATGCTCCATTTGAAGGTGCGCGCCGGCAGGCCGTCGAGATAGATCACGACCCCCGTGCTGAACCACCAGACGAACATCGCGAACAGGATTGGCAACCCGTGATCGGCCATCGCGTGATCCGCCTCTACCAGGCGGGCGCAAGACGGATATTCTCCGGCAGCGCGTTGGGCTTGGCAGGCAGCATATAAAGGCGCGAGAACGTGTAGACGGCCGAGGCGCCAAGGCCGAAGCGGCGCAGCTTACCCACGAGGCCTGTGGCTTTCTCAGTTTCGCCCATAGTTTCGCTGATGACGCGCAGCCGTTCGAGACCGGCCCGGAACTTCGGGTTGTCGATGTCGAGTTCGAGCGGGAACACTTGGCGCGAGATCTCGTTGGTGATGCGGAACACGGTATAGTCGTACTCCGTGGGACTGATGCCGAGCGCCTTGTGAAACTCGGGCCGAGCATGGTCACGACAGTACATGGTGGCGTAGACAGCCAGCAAGAAGAAGCGGACCCAGAGCTTGTTGTTGCCCTCGAGCAGCTTCGGGTTTGCGCGCATCAAAAGTGCGAACGCCTCGCCGTGGCGGAACTCGTCGTTGCACCACTTCTCGAACCATTTGAAAATCGGGTGGATGCGGCGCTCTGGATGGCGTTCGAGCTCACGAAAGATGGTAATGTAGCGCGCGTAGCCGATTTTCTCAGATAGGTAGGTCGCATAGAAGATGAACTTGGGCTTGAAGAACGTGTACTTTTTTGTGCGCGTCAGAAAGCCGAGATCGACGCCGTAGCCGAAGTCCTTCAGCGTATCATTGATGAAGCCGGCGTGCCGAGCCTCGTCGCGGCTCATGTATTTGAACAGTTCGCAAATGTCGGGGTTCTTGCCGCGCTTCTTCATTTCGGCATAAAGCACGCAGCCGGAGAACTCCGACGTCAACGAACTGACCAGGAAGTCGAGGAACTCCTTGCGCAGGCCTTCCGGCAGGCTATCGAGGTCGAACGCATCCCATTGATCGGAGCGGCGGAAGTGCGATTTGTTGGGGTCGCTCTTCATTTCGGCGAGCAACTCGTCCCATTGCGTGCGCACGGAGCTGACGTCGGTGCGGTCGAGTTCGTCGAAATCGGTGGTGTAGAAGCGCGGTGACAACATCGAATCATGGATCGCGTGCCGTGTCGATTCGTTGGTGTTGAGCCCGAGGGTTTCAATCGTCATAGCTTGCTCCTGGACGAGAAGCTCACTTCATAGAGCTCGGTGAATTCAAAGCGTGCGGCGATCTTGGTCAGTCCCCGCTCGAGCCAGTTGGCGCGGGTAACGGTAGCGATTCTCTTGATCGTGGCCTTCTGTCCGAAGCCGACGCGAATAGGTTCACCGTGGACGAGCACCTCGTCGCCGGGTTGGATCAGAATGCCGCCATCGAGTTCGACATGAGCATGCAGGCTTTCATGCGTGTTTTCGATCTCGATGGTGCAGGGTACGTCGATTTTTTCCCGCGTGCCGGCAAATCCCAGGATCATGGCCGACCAGTCCTCTTGTTCAACAATTTCGCGAATTCAGCGACGTTGAGGGACCCGAACGCGCTGAGTACGAGTTTGCGTCCTGTGGCGGGATCGTCAAGGGTCAAAATGCCTTCTGGTGAGCGGGCGAGCGTGAACGGGTCGTGGTCGCCAGCACCCACCTGCTTGCGCTGTCGGGCCATGCTGCGCATTGTCATCCGAATGAAGCTTTGTTCTTGGCCGGGAGGGATGATGAGCACTGCCCGGCGGCTTTCGGCGTCGATGACCTCGATGCCGCCGTCAGACATATCCTTGAACACCAGTTGCCGGCTTTCGACGGCTGAAATGGTATCGGCCGAATAGCCGACGTGACCCGAGCGACGCGACATGAACGCGAATGCCGCGACGGCCATCAGGACGGCAATTGCAACATACGTGATCCTCGGAAGGAAGCCCCGATGGGTCTTTACCTGTTCCACTTTCTACTCCTCGAGCGTGATCACGAATGACAGTCGACAATGCAATCCCGCTGACCGAATGCCCGTCATTGTCAGACGATTGGCATTCGTTCCCGTGGTCGGCCGTCGGTTTGGATCATGCTCCGTTTCAGAAAGCGTGGCGAGCGATTCGAGCGGGTGAGGACGCGAAAATCGCGTCCATCACCCGCTCTGGCTCGTCTATGTCGCTGCTGCAACGCCGTGGTTATTGGTGCTGCTTCGTGCGCCAATACTGGCTGTCGGCACAACTCGAATTCCAATCAAAGGCTGCGGCGCCGGATACCCGAGGGCCTGAGCCTTCAAGGCGGCGCTCAACAGTTCGGCCACCGCTCGAGGCTCAGGGATCGAACGCAGCATCGGCTGTGTCCGCACCAGATGCCACGGTCGCGCGAACGGCCATAGCATGAGATAGGAAAGTTTGTTGTCGGCGGTGAGCGTTACCGAAATGTCGCCGCTGCCGTCCGCGTGCGGCTTGAATGCCGCGCCGTCGATCTTGCTGAACGGAAGGTTCAGGGCCAGCGGCAGCGCCATGCCGTAGCGCATGACGAGCCGCTGGTCGGTTATGGTGAAAATGGTGCTGCGGGCCGTACCCCAAGCAAGGCCCAACAACAGCCCGACGGCAATCGAGCCGATGCCAACGAGCCATGCGCAGCTCTCGATCACGGTCGGCAGATCGAGCCCATCGTGAATGCCGGCCGTAATCCGCCACGCCACAAGGATGCCGAAGTAGATCGCCACCGCAGGAACGTGATAGATGCGCCGTGCCGTGCCCATCCAATCCGGCGACCCTTGCCACAGCATCCGTTCGCCTTGCGGCAAATTCTGCGGCAAACCGGGTACGGGTTCGAAATCGTATTCGGAATCAGGTCTCACAGCAGCGGCTCCTGGCGGTCTGGTGTGGCATAGAGGAAGCCGGCGCCGTAATAGGCTGCGATCTTGTCCTCGTCGAGCAGGGTAACGCGGTCGGCCGATTTGTGGCTCGGCACGTTGGCGAAGTGCTTGCCCAGGATGGCGTGCACGATGACCTTCTTGTTGGCCTTGTCGACATCACTGAAGTTCATCGGCAGCAGAACGCGGCGGAGCCCGACGGTGGCGTCGCCGCTCGACCCGTTGGAACCGGCACCGGCTTTGTGGCCGACCTCAATTTCCAAATACCGGATGACATACTCCGAACGGTCGACCCAGACGTCGCGGACAATGCCGCCCTGGACACCATCGGCGCCATAGACGGGCATGCCGCGAGGATCGGGGTCGCGCGGCTCGATGGAGAAGCCGGTGGCGACGCGCATCGGCACGATGCGGTCATGACCCTCGTAGGTCACGTCAGGAACGTCGGCGCGCAGCGCGTATGAGCCCGGGCCCACTTCGGCCAGCATGGGATCGCCCGTCGGGATCAGAGGCGAACCGGGGAAGCCGTCGGCTGGGGTCGCCTTGACGGAGCGGGTATCGGTATTGGGCTTGGGCGCATAGACTGTGGTGCCGTTCTGCAGCTTGAAGCTCTTCGACTCCGGAATGAACAGCGCGTTGTCGGCGTAGGGTTCGCCGGTGCGAGCCGAGACGAGCGGATAGCCTTCACGCCGGTCTTCGCGGCGGATATAGAGCACGAGCCCCAGGAAAAACAGGAAAAATACATAGAGCGCGACCTGCGCGACGTCGATGTATTGTGTGATAGCTCCGGTTTGCATGTCGGTTCCTCCGAAGGTTAAGGCTTCATCCGGGCAGATCGTTCAGTCCAAGTCTGGAATTCGTTCGCCCCGCTCCCTGCGATCGGGGGCGAACGAGCGGGCCGATGGCGGCGAGTGTCGCAAACAGCAGGAAAATCTCGATGTGGTAGACGGCGCTGTACCCGGCGAAGGGGCCGTCGAGCGCAGGGCCGAGCGCTCCGGACGTGGCAAGCGCGCCGAGCCCGTCACGAATGGCGCCGCCGCTTGCGACGGCAATGCCCGCTGCCGTGGCCTGAACCGCGCCCCACGCACCGAGCACCAGCCCGCTCCGACCATCCCGAACGTGGGACATGGCGGCTGTCATCGTGCCGACGGCGAACAAGCCGCTGCCGAGCCCGACGAAGAGCGTGCCGACCCGAAACACCGAGGGCGAATCCAGCGGACCCGAGAGAATAATGGCGACGAAGGCGACGATGCCGATCAGCGCGCCACTCGCCGCAATGCGGTAAGCGTCCGTCCCCTTGCCGAGCCGCCAGCCGGCGATCGAGAACCCGACAAGGCTGCCACCAGCCACCAGCGCGGTGAGTGCCGTCGTGGCGCTGACGGACAGACCTAGGATCTCGCCGCCGTAGGGTTCGAGCAGGATGTCCTGCATGCTGAAAGCGGCGGTTCCGAGCGCCAAGGCGACCAGCAGGCGGTTCGAGCCTTTCTCGGACCGGAGTGCGCGCCAGGCGTCAGCGATGGAAGGGTCCGGCGCGGCGTTGCGTGCCCGTACCATGTCGCGTGGCTCTTGCTTCCACATCGACACGATGTTGAGGGTGACCGCCACCATCGCGGTACCCTGGATAACTTGGATCAGCTTGAGCGGATTGAAATTCTGCAAGACCGCGCCGAGCACGAGCGCACTGAGCATCATGCCGACCAAAAGCATCACGTATAGGAGGGCCACGACGCGGGGCCGCGTCTCTTCGGTCGCAAGGTCGGAGGCGAGCGCAAGGCCCGCAGTCTGGGTGGTGTGCAGCCCGGCACCGACGAGCAGGAAGGCCAAGGCGGCGAACACCTGGCCGATCAGAATGGGGCCGTGCGTGTCGCCCGACAGGATGATGAGCGAGAACGGCATGATGGCGAGGCCGGCGAACATCATCAACGTACCGGTCCAGATGAAGGGAACGCGGCGCCACCCGAACGCCGACTTGTGCGCGTCCGAGCGGACACCGATCAAGAGCCGCAATGGCGCAAACAACAGTGGCAGCGAGACCATTGCAGCTACGATCGAGGCGGCGACGCCGAGTTCGGTGATCATGACGCGGTTCAAGGTGCCGGTGAGCAGCACCATGCACATGCCGACCGAGACCTGGAACAGAGACAGCCGCAGCAACCGGGCGAGCGGCAGTTCGGCAGATGCCGCATCGGCAAACGGCAACCACTGCGGCCCCATCGACGCGATGGTCGATGTGACGTTAGCGGACAGCCGTTTGGCTAAGCCGATCATGTACGTTGGAGCTCCATCGCCTGTGAGATGTAAAAGCCGCGCGAGGTTCTGCGCGTGCGATTTGGCCGCCAGCCTTCGAGGCGAGGCTCGGCGGCGAGCAGCCGTTCGAGCATCGCTGGCGCGACCGGCTCGATCGAGGGCGCGCGATCGCCGCGCGGGAACATGCGGCCGGCCGCCCACATCATGGTGAGTGCGGGCGTTCGCGGCGCAAACGTGAACAGCACCCCGCGTTCCGTGCGGCGGGCCAAACGCGACAGCGTGGCCACGGCGTCCTCCGGCCGGTAATGGATCACGCTGTCCATGGCCACTACGTAATCGAAACGGCCGAGCGCGGGGTCAAGCATGTCGCCGGAGAGGAATTCGATCGAACCGGAGCCGGTGTCGCCGCCGACCCGCTCGCGTGCGATGTCGACCAATGTCGGCGAGAGATCGATCGCGACGACGTGGGCCCCGCGCTTGGCCACCTCCGCCGAGAGAAGTCCCGTGCCGCAGCCGGCGTCGAGGATGCGGGCACCGGCGAGATCCTCGGGCAACCAGCCGAGCAGCGTCGCGCGCATCTCATCGCGACCCGCCCGCACGGTGGCACGTATGCCGCTGACGGGCGCGTCCGAGGTCAGCCGCTTCCAGGCTTCGACGGCGGTGCGATCAAAGTAGGTCTCGATCCGTTCGCGGCTGGCCAGATAGGATAGAGTTGGCATCACTGGTACCCCAGGAAATCGAATATATCACGATCCTTCATGGGCTTGCCGTCGAGCGGTTCGGTGCCGGCCCACAACGTCGCGGCGAGCCGCAGATACTCCTGCTGCACGGCGACGATTTCGGGCGTGGGGTCCATTTCGAACAGCGTCTGCTTCTTCAAGCGCGACATGCGGATAGCGTCGAGATCGGGGAAGCGGGCGAGTGTCGAAAGGCCGATGGCGGCGTTGAAACGGTCGATCTGGTCGGTCTCGCGGCTGCGGTTGGCGATGACGCCGCCGAGCCGCACCTGATAGTTCTTGGCCTTGGCCTGGATGGCCGCGACGATGCGGTTCATGGCGAAGATGCTGTCGAAGTCATTCGCCGTGACGATCAACGCCCGGTTGGCGTGCTGGAGAGGCGCCGCGAAGCCGCCGCATACCACGTCACCCAGCACGTCGAAGATCACGACGTCGGTCTCTTCGAGAAGATGATGCTCTTTGAGGAGTTTAACGGTCTGGCCGACGACGTAGCCGCCGCAGCCGGTGCCGGCGGGCGGGCCGCCAGCTTCGACGCACATCACGCCATTGTAGCCCTCGAACACGAAGTCCTCGACGCGCAGTTCCTCAGAGTGGAAATTCACCTGCTCGAGGATATCAATGACCGTGGGCACCATCCGCTTGGTCAGCGTGAAGGTTGAATCGTGCTTCGGATCGCAGCCGATTTGCAGCACGCGCTTGCCGATCTTGGAGAAGGCGGCCGACAAGTTCGACGACGTCGTGCTTTTGCCGATGCCGCCCTTGCCGTAGACCGCGAACACCTTGGCGGTGCCGATGTTGAGTTTTGGATCGAGGTGCACCTGCACGCTGCCTTCGCCATCGGCCCGTTCCGCGGTTGCGCATGTTCCGCAGCCGCCGCTCGTCAGGCTGCTGCTCTTCAACTGGATGTTCATGCTGCACTCCCCGGTTTTGCGCTTCGCGCGCCGTCATGCCGTCGTTTGGTTCTGTCGTCTTTTCGCTTCGTCGTGTCGTGTCGTCGCGTCTGGTGTCGTCTCGGTTCAACGCCCGAAGTGGGCCTTGGCGTCGTAGAGCGTCTCGACCGTAATCAGGGCCACGCCCTGTTGCTTGGCGTAGGTCTCGGTATTGCGCCGGGCTTTGCCGCGCACGAAGAACGGGATCTTGCGGAGTTCTGTTTCGGCTTCCGCCGCCCACACGATTTCGGACGCGATTGTCGCCATGAGCTTCGCGCCCGGCTCGATCACGGCCAAGTCGGCGGAGGCTGCAACGGCGGCCTCCGCGAGTGGATTGGTGTCGGCGGGCGCAAGGGACTCGGTACGCGATCCAGGGGTGTGTGCGACCTTACCTGAGGCGTGGCCGCCGAGGTGCGACGGTGCCGTGTCGTTGAACTCGAAATCCTCGCGGAACATCGCTAGCAGGTGCTCTTCGAGGCCCATCATGAGGGGGTGAACCCAGGTATCGAAAATGACGTTTGCGCCTTCGAAACCCATGTGCGGCGAGTAGCGTGCGGGGAAATCTTGCACATGAACTGGCGCCGAGATCACCGCGCAAGGCACGCCAAGCCGCTTTGCAATATGGCGCTCCATTTGCGTGCCAAGGACCAACTCGGGGTGCAGCCCGGCGATCGTCTCCTCGACCTCGAGATAGTCGTCGCTGATCAGCGCCTCGACGCCGTAGAGCTTGGCGGCATCGCGCACCTCGCGCGCCATTTCACGCGAGTAAGTGCCGAGGCCGACGACGGTGAAGCCGAGTTCTTCCTTGGCGATGCGGGCGGCGGCGATAGCGTGGGTACCGTCGCCGAAGATGAAGACACGTTTGCCCGTGAGATAGGTGCTGTCCACCGAGCGCGAGTACCATGGCAGCCGGGACGCCGCGTCCGACAGCACGCCGGACGCGTCGACACCAGCGAGTTTGGCCACCTCGGCGATGAAAGCGCGGGTCGCTCCGACGCCGATCGGGGCGATCGAGACGATCGGTTGGCCAAAGCTGCGCTTGAGAAACTGCGCCGCCTGCATGGCGATTTCGGAATAGAGCACAACATTGAAGTCGGCGTCTCCAAGGCGCGCGATATCGGCGGTAGAGGCGCCGAGCGGGGCCACAACGGCCACCTCGATCCCCAGACTTTCGATGAGGCGGGAAATCTCGCGCACGTCGTCGCGGTTGCGGAAGCCGAGCGAGGTGGGTCCGAGGATGTTGCAGGACGGGCGGGCACCAGCCCTGCGGGGTGCCTTCGGAGTGCCGGGCGCGGGCGCGAGCGGGCCCGCGACCGCACGAACGATCTGGTAGAAGGTCTCGGCCGCGCCCCAGTTCTCTTTTTTCTGGTAGGCTGGCAGCTCCAACGGCACGACGGGGATCGGAAGAGCGAGCGCCTTGGCAAGCCCACCAGGATCGTCCTGGATCAGCTCGGCGGTGCAGGACGCGCCGACCAACAGAAGGTCCGGCTTGAAGCGCTCGTAGGCCGAACGGGCGGATGACTTGAACAGCTCCGCGGTATCACCTCCGAGGTCGCGCGCCTGGAAGGTCGTGTAGGTGACGGGTGGGCGCTTGCTGTTGCGCTCAATCATCGTGAACAAGAGGTCGGCGTAGGTGTCGCCTTGGGGTGCATGCAGCACATAGTGGACGCCGCGCATGGAGTTTGCGATGCGCATGGCGCCGATGTGCGGCGGGCCTTCGTATGTCCAGACGGTGAGCTGCATGCCTCAGACCTCCAGCCGTGCGCGGCGATCGAGCGGGCGGGCGAAGAGTTCGGCCAAGTCTCCAGCCTGCTCGTAGCCGTGGACCGGCGAGAACAACAGCTCGATCGACCACTTGGTGGTCAGGCCCTCCGCCTCCAGCGGATTCGCAAGGCCGAGCCCGCAGACGACGATGTCGGGCCTCGCGGCGCGGCAACGGTCGATCTGCGCCTCGACGTCCTGGCCTTCGACGATCGACGTCCCATGGGGAAGGAGCGCGAGTTCCTGGTCGAGGTGCTGACGGTTGAGGTAGGGCGTCCCGATTTCGATCACGACCATGCCGAGCTCGCGGGCAAGGAACCGGGCAAGCGGCGGTTCGAGCTGGCTGTCGGGGAAGAAGAAGATGCTGCGGCCACCCAAACGCTCGCGGTGACGCTCGACGGCGCGGCGGGCGCGCTCGCGGCGGGGTGCCGTGACGCGCTGGAAGCGATCGTCCGGGACATTCCAGACGCGGGCCGCGGCTTCGAGCCAAAGCGTGGTGCCTTCCTCGCCGAAGGGGAACGGCGCTTCGATGCGCTTGCCGCCGCGGTTTTCGAGGGCGCGGGCGGTGTCGCCGAGGAACGGCTGCGCCAGAAGGAAGCGGGTATCGGGTCCGACGGCGGGCTGCTGATTTGCCGTGCGGGCCGGCAGGAAGGCGACCGGGCCGATGCCGAGATCTTCGAATAGCCGGCGGAACTGATCTTCGACCACGTCGGGAAGTGCGCCGACGACCAGCAGCGAGGGTGGTGCGTTGGTTGCGGTTGCGGGTAGTTCAGCCGCAAGTGTGGCAAGACACGCATCTTCGCCCTGGGTGAAGGTCGTCTCGATGCCGCTGCCGGAGTAGTTGAGGATGCGCACCTTCGGGGTATGAATTTTCGACAGGCGCTGTGCCGCGCGCTTGAGATCGAGTTTGATGACTTCCGAAGGGCACGAGCCGACCAGAAACAGCAGCTTGATCTCGGGCCGCCGGTCGAGGAGCCGCGTCACCACGCGATCGAGTTCGTCGTCGATATCGGCAAGGCCGGCCAGATCGCGCTCGTCGATGATGGCGGTCGCAAAGCGCGGCTCGGCGAAGATCATGACGCCGGCCGCGGACTGGACCAGATGGGCGCAGGTGCGCGAACCGACCACGAGGAAGAAGGCGTCCTGGATCTTGCGGTGCAGCCACACAATCGAGGTCAATCCGCAGAATACTTCGCGTTGGCCGCGCTCGAAGGTCACGACCGGCGCATTGCAGGCCCCGGCCGTATCGGGCGCGGTAGACTTGATGGCGTTGCCATTCACGGTGACGTGAGCGTTCATCACGCGACCTCCAGCGAAGTCGGGAAACCGCCGGCGGTTCCAGAGTTGAATCGAGACTTGGCCTCGTGCGCCCGCTGGAGGCGCGCCATGCGCAGCTTCCAGACAAACTGCGCGGCGTTGACGACGTAGGTCGCGTAAGCCGCGAGCGCGAGGAACATCTGTTGGTGCGGCGTGAGCGCGCCAGTGAAAACGGCGTAGAGGTAGGCCGTGTGCAGGGCGAGGACGAGCATGCTGACCACGTCCTCCCAGAAGAAGGCGGGCGCGAACAGGTACTTCCCGAACACGACCTTCTCCCAGATCGAGCCTGTGATCATGATGATGTACAGCACGATGGTCTTGATCACGATGGAGATGGTCGCAGCCATCAGTCCCTCGCCTGTCGCGAGGTAGCGGAGGACGAGAAACAGACTGACGAGAAAGACCAGAAACTGCAGGGGTGCGAGGATACCTTGCACCAATGTCCACGGTGTCTGGTCGCGACGCTGACGCTCGGCCTCGGTGTACAGAGGCTTGAAGCTGTGCGGTTCTGTGCTGCCGCCGTGCATGTCGCCGCTCCGCGTCGGGGGCTGGGCACGGTGCCCGCCCGTCGACGATGGACGCAGTCTAAAACCGGCGCTCCGCGACTGTCAACCAAACTTGACGTAAAAATATCTTTACAACATGGCTCCGCCGGAGCGATGATCGTGACATGATCGAGCGCACATGCGCTCCCTGCCTGACGCAGTGAATTGCTATTTGTCGTTGTCGCTAGGGCGTGATTTAATCGAAAAAAATAGACCCACTGGTCGAGGACCGGAAAAAGACGCACGCACGACCGAGTTGTGAGCGACGGGTCTACGTTCCCGCTTCGGACGAGGAAACGAGCGAAGAAGGGTCAAGTCGATGGCTGGATACAGGCCTCCGTTCGAGGCAACCAATTCTTCAGGTCATATCGCTTCAAGCGCGCTGGAGCGCGCGAGATTTTCGCAGCTGCGGCAAACGGATCGTATTCAAGGCGAGGCCGATCGGCAGCAGGTGGAACCCGTGCGCGGGGCAGTGCCATCGGTCGCGGATTCCTTGAATGACGCTGAAGCCGAACTCGACGTATTGATTCAGGGTGAGATCATTCCGCGTTTGATGCTCGTGCATCAGCAGATCGCGGCAGCGGCGCCGGCAAAGAGCGCAATCCGATCGAAGACGATTGTCGGCGAAGACGTCGCGAACCTTACGCACCTGGTGATTGCGTCCGACGCGGGCGCGGCTTGGGGCTACATCGAAAGCGTTCAGGCCCGCGGCGTGGCTGTCGAAGCGATCTTGTTGGATCTGATGACGCCGGTTGCGCGCCGCCTGGGCGAAATGTGGGAAACCGACACCGCCGATTTCGTCGATGTGACGATCGGTTTGACGCGCCTGCAAGGGATGTTGAGGCGATTGAGCCCCCCTTTCGGGAGCGCTGAAGGCGATGCGGTCAAGGTCGCAACCGGTCGCGACGGCTGCGTTCGTCGGATCGTGCTGCTTCCAGCGCCGGGCGAGCAGCACTCGTTCGGTCTGTTGATGGTGGAAAAATTCTTTCGGTCTGCGGGCTGGGATGTATGGAGCGGCCTGCCTGACGATCCCGTTGCAATTCGAAAAATATTGAAAACACAATCTTTCTCTGCAATAGGATATTCTTTGAGTAGCCATAAGTTCGTCGATCGCCTCAGTTTGTCGATCGAGTGGGCTCGTCGCGTGTCCAAGAACAAGCACGTCGCAGTGCTGGTTGGCGGCCGGGCGTTCGCGCTGGATCCGAGTTTGGTCAAGCGGGTTGGCGCGGATATGTGCGGCACTGACGCGCTGGACGCTGTGAGCAAAGTAGAGTCTCATCTGAACGAGGTCGACAAGTTGCAAGCCTAGACGGGACGCACGTACGACGTGACGGCGCTGTTGTCATAAGGTCAAATCTCCTGAACCGGCCATCCAAAGTCATCTCCGTGAAACAGTTCAAAACACCAAAGCGATCGCTCGGCGATCTGAACGCGGAGTCGGCAGCCAAGCTGATTTCCGCTTCGGCAGATCTCGCGCTGGTCCTCGATGGCAAAGGCATCATCCGTGATGTCGCCTGTGCCAGCGATGAGTTCACGCAGAACGAGTGCGCGTCTTGGATAGGGCTGCCGTGGGTCGAGACGGTCACCGCCGAAAGCCGTCCCAAGATCGAGGAGCTTCTGCGTGATGCGACGACCGCCGAAAAGCCGCGCTGGCGGCAGGTCAACCATCCTTCGCCTGGTGGGCGCGGCGATCTCCCGGTCAACTACTCGGCCTTCAAAATAGGCAACACCGGGCGCGTGGTGGCCGTTGGTCGCGACCTGAAAGCGGTTGCGGCGTTGCAGCAGCGGCTGGTCGAGGCGCAGCAGTCGCTGGAGCGGGAGTATGCGCGCATCCGCCAATCGGAAACGCGTTATCGTGCCTTGTTCGAGATTTCCTCCGAAGCTGTCGTTATCGTAGATGCTTCGACGTTCAAGGTGGTGGAGGCAAATCCGGCTGCGACGGCGCTGCTCGCCAGTGGCGGCGCGCGGGTGATCGGCCACGAGTTCATGGACTATTTCAGCTCCGACGGTGTGCAAGCGGTGCGAGGGCTGCTGGCGGCCGCCCGGTCCTTGCCGCGGGCAGACGATGTCCATGCCCGGGCCGCGGAGAACGGTCGGGAATTCAAGGTTTCTGCCTCGCACTTCCGCCAGGACAACGCGACCTATTTTCTGGTGCAGTTGTCGACAGTGGTGGGTGAAGATATTGCCAGCAACTCGTTGCGCTCGAAGTCGGGCATGCTGCGGGTCATCGAACGCCTGCCCGACGCCATCGTCGTGACGGACGGCGACCGCCGCGTCTTGACCGCGAATGCGGCCTTCCTCGAGTTGGCGCAGTTGGCGTCGCCATCGCAGGCCAAGGGTGAGCCGCTCGACCGCTGGCTCGGGCTCGTCGGGGTCGACGTGAACGTGCTGGTCGCCAATCTCAAGGAGCACGGGTCCGTGCGCCGGTTTGCGACCGTTGTCCGGGGTGAATTCGGCTCGACCGAGGATGTGGAGATCTCCGCGGTCGCGGTGCGCGACGGATCGGGTCCCTGCTTCGGCTTCTCGATGCGCCGCATCGAGCGGGCGCCTGTCAATGTTACATCGGCCGGCCAAGGTCTGCCGCGGTCCATCGAGCAGATGACCCAGCTCGTCGGGCGGGTGCCCATGAAGACGCTCGTACGCGAGACGGCCGACATCATCGAGCGAATGTGCATAGAGGCGGCGCTCGAACTCACCGACGACAACCGTGCGTCGGCCGCCGAGATGTTGGGCTTGAGCCGGCAGAGTTTCTACTCGAAGCTGCGCCGTTACGGTCTCCAGGCGCCGGCCGACGAGGCCGACGTCTGACCCGCTGAGGCTGAGCCCGGCTCTAAAGCGGTTTCGGCAAGGCCCCCGCCGGGAGCGGCGATCCGAGTTGCGGTGTCCGCAAACTCTCTGGGTGTTCTAGCTACAAGAATTCGACGCTGGCAGCGAAGCACCCACTGGTGCGCCAACCGCGAGGTTCGCATCGTTCCGCGAAGACAATTGCGAAGCTCGCGGGTCGAAGGAACGCGCACGGCGTCATGCCAGTGCGCGGTCGCGTGTGCGTGAGTTCAGGCGGCCAAGGATGCCGATGCCGGCCGACGCACGAAGTGAAACCGGCGCGCGAAATGGCAGCAAACCTGCCGAGAAAAAAGTGTAAAGTTTGGTTGACGGTTCTCTTTGTCAAATTTAAACTTCGAACCATTCAGTCGCAGCCGGAGCGCGAGAATGGCCGACGGAACCCAGATCGCCATCGAGGTCAAACGTCCTGAGCCCGCAGCTGTCCTCGAGCTGTTTAAGCCCATCACATGGTTCGCACCGATGTGGGCCTATGGCTGCGGGGTGGTGTCGTCGGGGATATCGCCAGCCGGGCACTGGGTCGGGATCGCCGCCGGAATAGCGCTGGCGGGTCCGCTCGTCTGCGGCACCAGCCAGGCTGTGAACGACTGGTACGATCGTCATGTCGACGCGATCAATGAGCCCGGCCGGCCGATTCCGTCGGGCCGCATACCAGGCGCATGGGGCTTCTACATAGGCGTCGCCTGGTCGCTGCTTTCACTAGTGGTCGCCGGCTGGCTCGGCCTTTGGACGCTGGTCGCCTGCACGTTTGGACTCGCGCTGGCGTGGGCCTATAGCGCGCCGCCGCTTCGGTTGAAGCTCAACGGCTGGTACGGCAACGCGGCAGTCGGGCTTTGCTATGAAGGGTTGCCCTGGTTCACCGGCGCGGCAGTCATGGCCGGCGGCTTGCCCGACTGGCGCATCGTACTGACCGCACTGCTGTACAGCGTCGGGGCGCACGGCATCATGACCTTGAACGACTTCAAGGCGATCGAGGGTGATCGGCGCATGGGCGTCAACTCGTTGCCGGTACAGCTGGGCGCCGAGGCAGCGGCCCGGCTGGCCTGCATCGTCATGATCATGCCGCAGATCGTGGTCGCACTTTTCTTGGTCGCGTGGGACGCGCCCGTGAGTGCGGCACTGGTCGCCGTGTCGCTGCTGTGCCAGATCGGGCTCATGCGCCGGCTGATGACCGATCCGCGAAAGCTTGCGCCTTGGTACAACGCAACGGGCACGACGCTCTATGTGCTCGGAATGCTGGTGGCCGCATTTGCCCTCGGCGACATCATCAAGGGGGTCGCATGATCGTGAACTCGACAAGCCCGGTCGTGTCTCCACTTGGCTGGTTCGGAATCGTCAGGCTTGGCCTTGTGCAAACCTCGCTTGGTGCCATCGTGGTGCTCGCGACATCGACGCTCAATCGGGTGATGGTGGTCGAACTCGCCCTGCCGGCCATGCTTCCCGGTGCATTGGTTGCGATTCACTACGCCATTCAGCTGCTGCGTCCGCGCTGGGGTTACAGTTCCGACCAGGGTGGTCGGTCGACGCCTTGGATCATCGCCGGCATGGCTACCCTGTGCCTGGGCGGGGTAACGGCGGCGCTCGCGACCGCGTTGATGGCCACCAATCTGCCGGCCGGCATCGCCCTTGCGATTGTGGGCTTCGTGATGATCGGCATAGGCGTTGGTGCGGCAGGGACATCGCTGCTGGTCCTGCTCGCCAAGCGCGTCGTAGCGGAACGCCGGGCAGCGGCCGCGACCATCGTCTGGGTGATGATGATTGCCGGCTTCATCGTAACCGCCGGCACGGCTGGGCACTTCCTCGATCCTTTCAGCCCGGAGCGACTGGTGGCCGTGACGGCCGCCGTCGCAGCCATCGCGTTCTCTCTGTCGCTGGTCGCGGTGGCGGGCGTCGAGGGCAACCACGGCACGCGAACCGAGGCCACCGCTTCAGCCCATCCGAAGCATGCGGCCGTGCCGTTCCGCACCGCTCTCGCCGAGGTTTGGCAGGAGACCGAGGCGCGGCGGTTCACGATCTTCGTATTCGTGTCGATGCTCGCCTACAGCGCGCAGGACCTCATCCTCGAACCCTACGCGGGCGCCGTGTTCGGCTACACACCGGGGCAATCGACGCAACTCGCAGGCGTGCAGAACGGAGGCGTTCTTTCCGGCATGATCATGGTCGCTGTCGTCGCGAGTTTGCTGCCCGGCGGAGTTCTGGGCTCGCTGCGGTTCTGGACCGTTTCTGGCTGTCTGGCGTCCGCGGTGGCGCTGTTCGGGATCGCAGCGGCGGGGATCGTCGGTCCGGCGGCACCTTTGAAGCTCGCCGTTTTCCTGCTCGGTCTCGCCAACGGCGCATTCGCCGTTGCGGCCATCGGCTCGATGATGGCGCTGGCGGGCAAGGGCCGGTCGTCGCGCGAGGGCGTGCGGATGGGCATATGGGGTGCGGCACAGGCGATCGCTTTCGGTGCCGGTGGTCTCATCGGTGCAATCGCCGCCGACGTGATGAAGCTGACCCTCGGCTCGCCGGCCGCCGCCTACATCGCCGTGTTCTCGATCGAGGCTCTGCTGTTCGTGGTTGCCGCTGCGCTGGCGCTGACCGTCGGCAACGTACAGGCGGGGTCGCGCCGACAGCAGCCGGTCGAAGCGTTCGGCACCAACGTTCTTGCCGGCGTCGCCGACTGACTGTTGCCAGCGCTCGTTTTTGACTTGGGAAACAAGACCAATCGTGCCGGGAACTCGGAGTTGATCACATGCTGACAGAGCCACACGATCAGACGCCTGCGACGGGTGATATGGCGCATGCCGCGGCGGACGCGGTCATCGCGCGCATCTATCCGAAGCGTTACGACGTGGTTGTCGTCGGCGGCGGGCCGTCGGGGGCGACGGCAGCGGCCGACCTCGCACGGGCGGGGCATTCCGTATTGATGCTCGACAAGGCCGGACGCATCAAGCCGTGTGGCGGCGCAGTTCCTCCGTGTTTGATCCGCGAGTACGAAATTCCCAATTGGCTGATCGTCGCCAGGGCGACGTCGGCGCGGATCATTTCGCCATCGGACCGCACGGTCGACATGCCGATCGAGGACGGGTATGTCGGCATGGTCGACCGCGACCAGTTCGACGAGTGGCTGCGTGAGCGTGCCGTCCGTGAAGGAGCGATCCGCCGGACAGGATCGTTCACCAAGCTGATCCGAGACGACCAGGGTCGTGCCGTGGTGTGCTTCAAGCCAAAGGACGGCAGCGCGGCCGAAGTACAAGTGACCGCGCGCACAGTGATCGGCGCGGATGGCGCGCTCTCGGCCGTCGGGCGCCAGTGCGTGCCGGGCGCCGACAAGATGCCCTATGTCTTCGCCTATCATGAGATCCTGCGCTCACCGCAGCCTGGACAGTCGGACTACGACGCGCGTCGGTGCGACGTTTACTATCAGGGCAAACTGTCGCCGGACTTCTACGGCTGGGTGTTCCCGCACGGCGATACACTGAGCGTCGGGGTCGGCACTAAGGTCAAAGGGTTCTCGCTCAAGGCTGCGGTCGCCGACATGCGGCGGACGACGGGGATGGACGGGCTGGAGACGTTGCGGCGTGAAGGTGCGCCGATCCCGCTCAGGCCGCTGAAGCGCTGGGACAACGGCCGCGACGTGGTGCTGGCCGGTGATGCGGCGGGCGTGGTGGCACCAGCTTCAGGTGAAGGCATATATTATGCGATGGAGGGCGGGCGGCTGGCTGCGGAGGCGGTGGCTGCCGTGCTCGCGACGGGCGACGCGCGCAAGCTGAAGCTGGCCCGCAAGACGTTCATGAAGCGACACGGCCGGGTGTTCTTGGTGCTCGGCATCATGCAGTACTTCTGGTACGCGAACGACAAGCGGCGCGAGCGGTTCGTGACCATGTGCGACGACAGGGATGTCCAGCGGTTGACCTGGGAATCCTACATGAACAAGCGGCTGGTCAAATCCGACCCGCTGGCGCACATACGGATTTTCTTCAAGGATATGGCGCATCTGTTGGGATTGCGCCCGGCGGCCGAGCGGACGACAGCGGTGGGCGTGGACGACAAGTCGCCGGCGCGCGCTGATGCCTGATTTCTTCCTATGATTGCACTCCTGGAAAGCGGCCGCCTGATCGACATCATCCTCGCCTTGATGGTGATCGAGGCGGTCGCTTTGCTGGTCTGGCGGCGGCGAACGGGGCGCGGGCTGTCGTCCCCGGCCATTCTGCTCAATGTGGCGGCGGGTGCTTGCCTGATGGGGGCACTGCGGGCGGCGATCGTTGGCGCCGGGGCGGGCTGGATTCTCGGCTGTCTGGCGCTGGCGCTGGTCATGCACATGGCCGATCTGGCGGTTCGGCTGCGCGAGCGCTGACGGGGGCGGGGACGAGGCCAGACCGGCATGCATCAGCAAAGTCACGGGAATAGTGCCCGGAGATTGGTGACGGCGCGATCTCTTTCTGTTTTAGTGGCAACTTCTGGTCGCTCCGCGTCTGGCCCCTTGCGACGCCACGCCCGGAATGCGACGCACGGGAGTCCCGCGCCGCCCAACGACAGGCGCCAGAGGCTCTCATTCGAGTTGATGACGAGGAGGTCCGAAAATGGCTGCAGTTCAAGCTACAAACTGGCTCGTTGTGACGGGTCTGCTGTTTGCGCTCTATGGCGCGGTGATGTTGGCCGGGGCAATTTACGGCAGTGCGAGTTGGTCTGTGAACGATGGCGAGCGGGCCTTTAGCGCGGCAGAGCGGCAGAAGGTGACCGCTTGGTATGCCGGCATCCTGCTGGCGGCGGGCTTCGGACTTCAAACCCTTGGACAATTCACGGCGAGCGGATTGACGGCGCTGGTGCCGGTGATGCTGATCGCGCTGATCGTCTACCTGTTCGCCTATCTGCTGGCGATCGACGCGGCTGGTAACCGTCCGATGACGGCGCTCGGCGCGCGCGCCGATCTCGGAGGGCAATCGGTGGCCGTCGTCAACGAGGCAGGGCGCAAGGCCGACGATGTGGTCGAGGCTGGTGCCGCCGCAATGAAGCTGCGCGTCGCCGTCTGATCGCAACGTCAGACTTTGCTGAGTGGCCTTGGGCTGTTCGGCCTGATCGGGGGCGACCAGAGAGAACTATCGCGTTTTTTCGCGTGGTGTTGTGCCCGGCCCTGTTGTGGTGGTTCGAGGCGACCGCGACGTGGTCTGTGGGCTATGGCTCTTGTCAGTCTTGTAGGTCACGTAAGTCACGTAGGGCACGTAAGTCACGTAGGTCTGGGGCCGGCTCACGAGCCGCCTGACAGTTTCGCCTGGTCAATGTTCCGATAGACCAAATAGACTTTACTCTGTTCGTCGCCGCGTCCACCCTTGCGGCAACTCGCCTCTATATTGATTGGATCGGCTACCGATCGAGCACGCGGCCTACGCCACGGGCACGGGATCGTGCGCCATACTACTGGACGATTCGAGCATTGCGCGCGGCCAGGACCCCGGACGCGGGACCAGGGAGACAGGAATTGACCTCGACAGCGGAGCCGACGATCGATCTCAATGTGCGCGCCGCCGACGAGATCAAGACAACCACTTGCTACATGTGCGCCTGCCGCTGCGGGATCAAGGTCTACCTGAAAAACGGCAAAGTCCGCTACATCGAGGGCAACCGCGACCATCCGGTGAACAAGGGCGTATTGTGCGGCAAGGGTGCAGCCGGCATCATGCAGCATTATTCGCCGGCGCGGCTGACATCTCCACTGCGGCGCGTCGGTCCGCGCGGATCGGGCGAATTCGAAGAGATCTCCTGGGACGAGGCGCTGGCCGAGGCCACCGATTGGCTCGGCGCCGTGCGCGCGACGGACCCCAAGAAACTCGCGTTCTTTACCGGCCGCGATCAGAGCCAGGCGCTGACCGGCTGGTTCGCGCAGCAGTTCGGCACGCCCAATTTCGCGGCTCACGGCGGGTTCTGCTCGGTCAACATGGCTGCGGCAGGGCTCTATACGTTCGGCGGATCGTTCTGGGAATTCGGCGAGCCCGATTGGGAGCGCACGAAATACTTTCTCATGTTCGGCGTCGCCGAGGATCACGGCTCGAACCCGATCAAGGCGGCGCTCGGCAAGCTGAAAGCGCGCGGCGTGAAGTTCGTTTCGGTCAATCCGGTGCGTACAGGGTACTCGGCCATCGCCGACGAGTGGATCGGCATCAAGCCCGGCACCGACGGCTTGCTGGTCGGCGCGCTGATTCATGAGCTCATGCGGACCGAGAAGATCGATCTCGACAGCCTCGTCCGATACACGAATGCGCCATGGCTGGTGATCCAGTCGCCCGGTGCGGCCGATGATGGGCTCGTGGCGCGCGATGGGTCCGGCAAGCCGCTCGCCTTCGACAAATCCCGCGGCGAGATCGCGGACGCGACCCGCGTGGACATCACGCCAGCCTTGGTCGGCACGTTCAAACTGGCCGACGGCCGCACGGCGGTGCCGTCGTTCCAGTTGCTCGCCGGGCGCTTCCTCGCCAAAACTTACGCGCCCGATACCGTGGCGGCCGAGACCGGCGTGCCCGCAGCAACTATCCGGCGTCTGGCGCAGGAATTGGCGCACGCTGCGTTCGACGAGGCGATCGAGCTCGATGTTCCTTGGACCGATTGGGCCGGCCGGCGGCACGAAAAGACGATCGGTCGTCCGGTGTCGATGCACGCCATGCGCGGAATCTCGGCGCACTCGAATGGCTTCCATACCTGCCGACTGATCCACACTCTGCAGATCCTGCTCGGCTCGATCGATTGTCCGGGTGGCTACCGCTACAAGGCGCCATTCCCGCGCCCGACGCCGCCGCCGAACAAGCCGCAGGGCAAACACGGCACGGTGAAGCCGATGACGCCGCTCGCGGGTGCGCCGCTCGGCTTCACGACGGGACCGGAGGATCTGCTCGTCGGGCCCGATGGCACGCCCGAACGCATCGACAAGGCCTACTCGTGGGACGCGCCGCTGTCTGCGCACGGGCTCATGCACATGGTGATCAACAACGCTGGGTCAGGCGATCCCTACCCGGTCGACGTGCTGTTCATGTACATGGCCAACATGAGCTGGAACTCCTCGATGAACGTACCGGGGACATTGGCGCATCTGACCGCCAAGGACCCGGCGACGGGCGACTACAAGATCCCGAAGATCATCTATTCCGACGCCTACTACTCGGAAATGGTGCCCTACGCCGACCTGATCCTGCCGGACACGACCTATCTCGAGCGGTGGGACTGCATCTCGCTGCTCGATCGCCCGATTTCCGATCCCGATGGGCCGGCCGATTCGATCCGCCAGCCGGTGGTCGAGCCCGACCGCGACGTACGCGCCTTCCAGACCGTGCTCATCGAACTCGGCGCGCGGTTGTGCCTGCCCGGTTTCGTCGATGCCAAAGGCGAGCCCAGGTATCCGGGCGGGTACGCGGATTACATCGTCAACCACGAACGCGCGCCAGGCATCGGTCCGCTGGCGGGATTTCGCGGAGCGGACGGCAAGAGCTTTGGAAAGGGCGCACCGAACCCGCGCCAACTCGAGCAATATATCGCCAACGGCTGTCATTACGTGCACCACCTCGCGCCTGAGCAGCGCTTCATGAAGCACGTCAACAAGGCCTATCTGGAATGGGCCAAGGACAAGGGCTTCATCGGCTCGACCGACCCGATCATTTTCCAGCTCTATCTCGAGCCGCTGCAGAAGTTCCGGCTGGCAGCGCAGGGACACGGGGCCGTGCAGCCGCCTGCCAGCCATCGACAGCGCATCGCCGCGTTTTTCGATCCACTGCCGTTCTGGTACGCGCCGTTCGAGGGTGCGGCGCTCGATGCTTCTGATTTTCCGATGTATGCGATCACGCAGCGGCCGATGCACATGTACCATTCGTGGGGATCGCAGAATGCCTGGCTGCGGCAGATCACCAACGAGAACCGGCTCTACATGCAGCGGGACAAGGCCAAGTCGCTCGGCATCAGGGACGACGATTGGGTGGCGATCACGAGCAACATTGGCCGCGTGACCGCGCAGGTGCGGCTGATGGACGGCGTCAATGCCGATACCGTGTGGACGTGGAACGCCATAGGCAAGCGCGGAGGCGTGTGGGGCCTCGACAAGGACGCGCCGGAAGTGACGCACGGTTTCCTGCTGAACCATCTGATTTCCGAGTTGTTGCCCGAGCGCGAGGGTGGCTACCGGTTTTCCAACAGCGACCCGGTGACCGGACAAGCGGCGTGGTACGACCTGCGCGTGCGTGTCGAGAAGGCCCGCCCCCATGAGATCGACGGCACCACGCCACGCTTCGAGCGGCTTCAGAGCCCTCTAACGCGATTGAAGGACACGCAATCGACCTTCGGCACCGAGTTCGCGGAGGCCGCGCGATGACCACGCTCCCCATGACGACCGCCAAGAAGCTCGGCCTCGTCATCGACCTCGACACCTGCGTCGGGTGCCAGGCCTGCGCGACGAGCTGCAAGGAATGGAATACGAGCGGCTATTCGGCCCCATTGTCCGACCAGGACCCCTATGGCGCCGACCCACACGGCGCGTGGCTCAATCGCATTCACAGCTACGAGGTGGGCGAAGGCGATACGGGCCGCACGGTTCATTTCCCGCGCTCGTGCCTGCATTGCGAGACGCCGGCGTGCGTCACCGTGTGCCCGACCGGCGCGTCCTACAAGCGGGCGTCGGACGGCATCGTGCTGGTCAATCCCGAGACCTGTATCGGCTGCAAGCTGTGCTCATGGGCCTGTCCCTATGGCGCGCGCGAATACGACTACGCTCATGGCGTGATGAAGAAGTGCACGTTGTGCGTCGATCGGATCTACAATGAGACGCTCGAGCCGGAAGATCGCGTGCCGGCGTGCGTACGCGCCTGCCCGACCGGCGCGCGGCACTTCGGCGACCTGGGTGATTCCGACAGTCAGGTGTCGAAGCTGGTGGCCGAGCGCGGCGGCTTCGATCTGATGCCGGAGTTCGGATACAAGCCTGTCAACAAATACTTGCCGCCGCGGCCCCGGCGCGACGCGACGACGAGCGCTTCGGGCGACAAAAAACCTGCTGTTCGCGAGGTCGAAAGCGACGCCGACCCGAGCGCGCTGACGACACGCTTTTTCACCTGGGCCGACAAAGTCCTCTCCCGCTGAGCACGCCACCGCATGCACCCCGCCTATTCGGTCATCTACTTCACATGCGCGACGGGGGCCGGATATGGGCTTCTGATTTGGCTGGCTGTGTTCGCAATGATGGGCGCGTTGCCGCTGACGCCGGCATTCGGATTGGCCGGGCTCGGCGTGTCGATGGCGCTGGTGGTGACTGGGCTTCTGTCGTCGACGTCCCACCTCGGCCGGCCGGAGCGGGCGTGGCGCGCGTTCTCGCAATGGCGGTCGTCATGGCTATCCCGCGAGGGTGTTTTCGCCATAGCGACGTTCGTGCCCGTCGCGGTCCTCGCCCTTGGCTGGATCGTCGAAGGGCGCAGCGATGGCGTCTACGCGGTGGCCGCCGCTGCCGCCGCGGTGTCGGCGCTGGTGACGGTCTACTGCACAGGTATGATCTATCAGTCGCTACCGACGATCCGCGCTTGGAATCTACCCATGGTCACGCCGATCTATCTGGCGCTCGGGCTCGCGACGGGCGCGGTACTGATGGTCGCGCTCATGGCTGGGTTCGGCGCGCTGGCGCAGGCGCACCTGATGCTGACGCTCGCTGTGCTCGGCGGCGCGTGGCTTCTGAAGTTCGCGTACTGGTCGACGATCGACGGCGCACCGCGCGAGTGGAAGATCGGAGCGGCAACGGGACTGGGCCGCTTCGGTCAGGTGCGTCCGCTCGATCCCCCGCACTCCAAGCCCAATTTCGTGATGCGCGAGATGGGTTATCAGGTCGCCCGGAAACATGCGCTCAAGCTGCGCCGCATGGCAATCGCGCTCGGCTTCGCGGTGCCAGCGGGCCTGCTGATCACCGTGCTGTTGGGCGGGTTGCAAGCCGCCGCGTTCCCGCTCGCCGTGCTGGCCGCGATGTCGGCATTGGCAGGCGTGCTGGTCGAGCGCTGGCTGTTTTTTGCCGAGGCCGAGCATGTCGCGATGCTGTACTACGGCAAACAGGAAGCCTGAGCGGCTCGATGCGTCCGCACGCGAAATGCATGTTGCCGAGGCAAAAGTCTGGAGACTGGCAATGACAAGACCCGAGTGGCAAGCGGCCGGCGAAGTCGATCCTCGTGCACTGGGAGAAGCGCGCGGCCAGGCGCAGAACGCAGTGCACTGGCTGGCGCGGCTTGCACACAGCTATCGCGAGCCGGAGCCGGAGCGCCGCCATGTGCTGTTGAGCTTCGATGCGGCGCGGCGTGCGTTCGTCACGCAGCCGTTCGCGGACGGAGTGACGGTCGAAGTTCGGCTGCCGGCGCTGGAGATGCAGTTCCGCGAGGGCGACCGGCTGGTGCCGCATGTGCTGGCCGTCGAAGGGCATTCACCGGCCAAGGTCGAGGCTTGGGTGTTGGTCGAACTGTTGCATCGCGGCATCGATCGCGACCGGTTCTCAAAGACCCTGCCATATGATGCACAAAATTTGATGACCGGCGACACGGTCGAGTATTCGCCCGAGACATGCGCCAAGGAACTCGACGAACTGGCACAATGGCTCGGCAATGCCGGGGCCGTACTCGGACAGCTCGGCAACGCGATGAGCGCGGACGGTGTGACGCCAGGCTTAGTTTGCTGGCCCGAGCAGTTCCACGTTGGCATGACGATCCCTGTCGAACCCGATGGCGCGGTCTCGGACAAGGCGCTGCGTGTCGGCCTATCGGCCGGCGACGAGCGCTACGCGGAGCCCTACTTCTTCGTAGCCGTGCAGAGCCGCGGCGAGATCGAGACTCCGCATCCGGGCTCTGTGGTGACCGCAAGCCGGGTGGTGGCTGACAAGCTCACGGCCGACGACGTCGTTGGTATGTTGCGTTCAGCGATTGCGACCACACGCAAGCGTGTGTCCAACTGAAGTGCTCTAGAACCGGGCGCAAGCGAACGAATGCGGACAGCTCAACGCTTCGCGGTTTTCCGCGAGGCTGACGGCGGCGGACCGCCTTCGCCCAGTCGCTTGCGAAGCTCGCCCGACTTGTTGAGGCTTTTGACAATACCGACCATGGCGCTGGCCATCGGCATCATGGTCTCGCCTTCGGCCCAGAACAGGCCGACCTCCTGGCTGACGACGGGCTCGACGAGGTCGAGCGCGCGGGTGCCGGGATGAAGGCCGGGCATACGGGTGAAGTGCTGCGGAATGACGGTGCACAGCTCGGTGAACTGGACCTGGAACATCAGGTGCAGGATCGACTCGGATTCGATCTTGGGGCTGACCGTGCAGCCGGCTTTCTTGAAGACCTGATCGATGAAGCGGCGCTCGTGCATGGTGGGACGCAGCATGGCGAGCGGTTGCTTCGAAGCGTCCACCCAGGAAATCGACGTCTTGCCTTCGTACTGATCCGTGTCCGGAACCAGGAGGCTGAGCTTCTCGGTATAGATAGGCATGACATTGCGGCGGCCCAAGTCGGCGTTGTCCATGTAGGTGATGCCGACGTCGAGCGAGAAATTGTCGAGGCCAATTTTCATGGCTTCGTTGCCGATGAACGCGACGTCGACCTTCACGCCTGGATGCCGCTTGCGGACCATCTCGAGCACGACCGGGAGAATGGGCGACATCGACGGCATCGCACCCATGCGCAGATTGCCCTTCAGATCGTTCTGCATGCTGTCGATTTCGTCGCGCATCGCCTCGCAGTGGGCGATGATGTGGCGGGCCCACTTGGCGACGCGATCGCCTTCGGCGGTCAGTCCATGGAACCGCTGGCCGCGACCGCGCAGGAAGATCGGCACACCGAGTTCGAGTTCGAGCTGCTTGATGCCGCTCGACAGCGACGGCTGAGTGACGTTGCACTTGTTGGCGGCGCGGCCGAAGTGCTTCTCATCGGCAACAGCGACCAGGTACTTGAACTGCCTCAGAAACATGTGGGGCTGTCACTCCTCCGATCGCCGGATGCGTGCTTGGGCACGGCTTGTTGAACCCCTCCGAGCGACGGTCGCAGTATAGGCGCGGGCTACCGTTTTTGAAAGTCGATAGTTACCATCAATCGCCGGGTCCGGTCTAATACGCCATCGGCAGCGTCGATTTCACGTGTGCTTGGACCCGAACAATAGTCCATGGATGCTGAACCGTTCGGTGGAAGGGGCTGGCCGTGGGACTAGGCACAATGGCTGCGATTGCGGGCCTGGGCGCGCTGGCCGGGCTCATGATCGGATGCATCGGCATCGGTGGCGTGGTGCTGGTTCCCGTGCTGCACTATGCTGGCTTGGTTCCGATACACACGGCAATCGCCGCCGCAATGATGGGTTATGTGGTCTCGGGTGCGGTCGGAACATTCGTGTTCGGCCAGAACAAAACGATCAAGTGGGACATGGCGCCGAGACTATGGGTGGGTGCATTGCCGGGCGCGCTGGCGGGTGCACTCGCAAGTGGTGTTGCGCCGGGGCCGATGCTGGAGTTGTCCATCGGGCTGCTCACGGCGGTATCGGGCATTCACGCCTTGCTGAATAATCACGATCAGCAGCAACTGGAAACATCGCCCGCCAATGCCAGCCTGACGGGCGCGAGGCTGATGGCGGTCGGCGCGGTCACGGGGTTCGGCTCGGCATTGACGGGTACGGGCGGGCCGCTTGTTCTCATTCCCTTGCTGTTGTGGTTGAAGCAGCCCGTGCTGATCGCGATCGGGCTGGCGCAGGCCATTCAACTGCCGATCGCCCTAACCGCGAGTTTGGGCAATTGGGCGACAGGCACGCTGGATCTGGGTTTGGGCGCGATACTAGGGCTCGGGCTGGCGTTCGGCACGTGGGGCGGTGCGGTGCTCGCGCACCGACTTCCGCGCGCGACGCTGCAACGCGTGGTGGCCGTCGTGCTGGTGGGCGTTGGGCTGCTGATCGTGGTGAAGTTGGCCAGCCGGATGTTGGGCTAGAATTTCGCACGTGCGAAACCACTGGCTCATAGGTCCAAACGAATGCTCGATAGGCGGAGAGCATTTGACATAAACTCGACGACAGCGGCCCATGAGCGGCCGGCTCATCCTGGGAAAGATCGCGGTTCCGCGCCGCAGATCACTCGCCCGGCACTTCGCGACGAACAACGACAATCAACTCGACAATGTCCAGGGAGCAACGCCATGGCTGACGCGCCGGTACGCAAGAAGGTTACGATCCCCCAGCTTGCGGCAAAAAAGAAGAAGGGCGAGCCGATCACCCAGCTCGCCGCCTACGACTACCGGACGGCGGTCGTTGCCGACCGGCTCGGCATGGACATTCTGTGCGTGTCCGACACCGGCGGCATGATCCTGTTCGGGCACAAGAGCACCGTGACCGTCAGCTTCGACGAAGTCATGATGATGTCGAAGGCCATCGATCGTGGCTCCAAGTACGGGCTGCGCATGGTCGACATGCCGTACTGGAGCTTCCATAAATCCAAGGAGCAGGCGATCGAGAACGCCGGCCGCTTCGTGCACGAGGCCAATGCTGAAGTGATGAAGTGCGAAGGCAACCGCCACCACGCACCCAACATCGAGGCGATCGTCAACGCAGGCGTGCCGGTGCAGGGCCACATCGGCATCACGCCCATGCGGATGCCGCAGCTGGGCGGGTTCGTGGCGCAAGGCAAATCGGCCAAGCGCGCCAAGGAAATGATCGACGACGCCAAGGCGTTCTATGACGCGGGCTGCTTCTCTATCCTGTGCGAAGTGACGACCTCCGAAGTCGCCGAGTATCTGGCGGAGACGATGCCGATCCCGGTCATCAGTCTTGGTGCGGGTTGCCGGGCTGATGGCGTGCACATCATCTCATCGGACTTGTTCCATCTGTGGGAAGAGCACGTACCGAAGCATTCGCGCATCTACACCGATCTCATTCCGATAATGGAAGACGTGATCACGCGCTACATGAAGGATGTGGTGACGCGCGATTACCCGGGGCCGAAGGAAACAGTGCTGATGGACCCTGAAGAACTCAAGGTGTTCGCCAAGGACATGAAGTGGGAGCGCAAGCTCGAGGAAATCGGCAAGGCAGCCGGTGGCGCCACAAAGTCGAAGGCGCCCTGAAGCGCGACGCTCAGTCAACGTGAAACGATGCGTGGCCCGGTCTCGGTGATGCGAGATCGGGCCACAGTCTTTGGGCGACTGTTGTGCGACGGAGTTTGCGGTGCGACGGATCAGACCCCGGTCGCCGCGCGCGACAGCAGCGCGAGGGCCGCGATAACGGCGAGCGCGACAAGGCCCCAGTTATAGGCCCGACCGCTGCGCGCGCGGCTGCAGTCATACGCCATCGTGCACTCACTGCATCGACTCGGATCCGCGGCCTGGCAGGCGGGCCTGTCGATCTTCCGGGAGGAACTGTCGGTCATGCGCTTCGGCCCCTGATGCAACGGACGATTGTGCGGTTGGCGCTGGTCGGTCCGTTAAGGTTCGCATACAGAGGCCAAGAGCAACTTGATCCGTCGCAATTCGCAAATCTATTGGGCGATTGATGCGATCTTTCGCGGCGGCGAACTCAGGGCACTGAACAGGCGAAGAGCCCGGCGTGGTGACGCCGGGCTCTCAGGTTCACGTATGCAGCCAGGGACAGTTCAAGGGCAGTTCTTCTGGCACCGCGTCGCCTTGGTGTCGGGGCGGTCGTCGACGATGAAGCCGTTGCGGTTCGGCATCTCGATCTTGGTGAGCGTGGCGGCGTCCATCACCACGTCGGCAGGCACCAGGCCATTGAGATGGAGGATGTAGGCGGACAGCGCGTACACTTGGTCATTGGTGAGGCTCTGCGGCGCGTTCATGGGCATGGCGCGACGCGTGTAGTCGAACAGGATCGGCGCATAAGGATACATACTGCCTGGTGTCAGAACGCGCTTGTCGGTGGTGAACGAGCCGATGCCACCGACCATGGCGCCGAACACGGAACCGCCCTTGGCCTTCTCGCCGTGGCAAGCGACGCACTGCTCGTTGTAGATTTTCTCGCCGTCGGCAACGGTTCCCTTGCCGGGAGGCAATCCTTTGCCGTCGGGTCCGCGGATGTCGATGTCGAGAGCCGCCACGTCGGCCTCGGAAATCGATGCGCCATAGTGCACGGGCGGCTTCGATTGGGCGATTACGGCTGTCGATAGGAGAAGCGCGCCAGCACCGCCGAGCAGGGCGCAGGAGATATCAAGCGATCGCATTTTTGACCTCGCCTTCTGGGCTGATGGACCAGGGGAATATGCCGTTGTGGTGCTGCACGAAGCCGACAATGGCGCGGACCTTGTCGATGTCGGCGACTGTCGGCTGCACGTAGCCGGTGTTGTCGACGGCGCGGCTCGCGATTTTGGCAGGCGCCCCGTCCCATACCCACGGCATGCGGAATCGCGTGAGGCACTTGTCGAGAACCGGCGCTTCGAGTGCGGCTTCCTGCCATGTCTTGCCGCCATCGGTGGTGACGTCGACGGCCGTTACGGTTCCGTTGCCGGACCAGGCAAAGCCCTCGATCTCATAGTGGCCCTTGCCGGCCATCTTCATACCGCCTGATGGCCGCGTGATGACGGACTTGCATTCCATTGCGAAGCTGAACTGCCGCCACTTGCCGTTGGGCATCGGGTCGGTGTAGCGCGCCGTCTCGCTGCGCAGGTGCCACGGCTGGTCGGAGACCTTGATGCGCCGGAGCCATTTGATCGACACGTTACCTTCCCAGCCAGGAATGAAGAGCCGCACCGGGTAGCCGTTCTCGGGTCGCAGCATCTCGCCGTTCATGGCATAGACGATCATCGCATCCTTCATCACCTTCTCGATCGGGATCGAACGGGCGTGCGCCGATCCGTCGGCGCCTTCGAACAGCACCCACTTGGCGTTCTTCTCGTCGAAGCCCGCGGCGTCGAGCAGCCAGGAGGCCGGAATGCCGGTCCACTGCGCGCATGAGAGTAGACCGTGTGTTTGTTGCACGGTGCTGGACGCGGCCTTCTTCCAGTCGGTGAGGCCGTTGCCGGAGCACTCGAGGAAGTGGAAGCGCGACATCGATGGATAGCGGAGCAGATTGTCCATCGTGAACTTCATCGGCTGCTTGACCATGCCGTGGATGGCGACCACGTGCTTGGCAGGATCGATATCCGGGATGCCGGCATGGTGGCGTTCGAAGAACAGGCCATTGGGCGTGATGATGCCGGGCTGCTGGTGGAGTGGGGTCATGCTCCAGTCCGACCAGTTCTGCTTGTTGACGAAAACGTCGGTTCTGTTGCGCTTGACGTGCGCCTCGTACTTCGACGGCATGCCGTAGACCTTGGGGTCGATAATCCGCCCCATCTCCTTGTTGGAGGGCGGAACCTCGATTTTCTGGGCTTGGGCCGCGCCCATGCCGGCACCAGTGGCGACCGCAGCGCCAGCAACAGCTAAACCGCTGCGCAGGAATTGCCGCCGGCTTTCGAATTCGTCGGCGTCGTCAGAGGGCGAACGAGTCGATGATCGCGGTCTCTGGTGCATATCCTTGGTCGACATTCAGGTCATCCTCCCGGGTTCATTTCTTTTTTTGAGACGGACTGGTGGTGGACGTGGCGTCGCGGAACATCTGGTGTCCGGCGGTCTGTCGCCAGAACTTCGGGTGCAGTTGGTCTTCTGCCGCGCCCGAGTGAACGGCTGCAGGCCGGTCGCAGAGGCCGGGTATGGTCATCCGTAGATCAAATAGGCAGACCCGAGAAATGTCGGGCCGTCACGCGCTCATGTGGCGTTGTTCGGACTTTGCCGAAGCGTGTTTTCGTTGCGGCTCAGCGCTGAGGTCACTGCTTCAATCAACAGGCCGACCTTGTGGAAATGATAGGGCGGCATTCGGGGCGGCGGCAATGGGATGTCCACTATCCGACAATAGAGCGAGGCTATTTCGCAGTTGCGGTGAGGACGCGGCGATGGCGGGTCCAATGCATGAGATATGCGAACGCCAATGCGAATAGGGGAGCGGACGCAAGGTTCAAAAAAGTGAGGCGGAAGCCCAGGCGTTCCACATCCTCGCGAATGCCGAGACGGATCTTCCGCAATTGCTGCCGGAATGGCTTCAACTCGCCGAGAAGGGCGCCAATGCGGCTCTGGACCGGCGCGGGTAATGCCGTGACCTCTTTCACACCAGCGACATCAAGCACTTTCCGCACGTCGCCCTCGACCTTGCCGATGGCCGCGAGCAGCCGAGCTTCTTCATCGCGATGGCGGCGCTGCGCTTGCGCGAGGAGATCCGCGACACGCGTGAATGGCCGCGAAACGGTGCTGCGCGAACGAATGGCAAGCAGTCGTGGATCGCCGGACGCGTATTCAATCATGTTGAGCAGAAATGCGATGTTGTCGTTCAGAGGGCGCGCCGCTATCGCGTCTCCCGCTGCGATTTCCTGCAGCGACAAGGGATCAAAAATGAAATCCATGTCAGCCACGGCGAACACCGCCGACGGCTCCGCCGAGCGCGTCTTGTGGGCTCGCGCGAGTGCGGTTTCGGGCGGGTTCTTGAAGGCGCTTTCGAAAGGCCCGGCGAGAGCGGTGGCCAAGATCCGCGCCCCACCATCCGGCTTGAACAGCGTGGCCAAGGCGTCAGCGGTCTTTCCTGCAGCGGCGGAGCGGAGCAGGCCGCCGGTCGCCGGGCCGGTGGTCGTGATGAGCGCGGTCGCGGCGTCGGTGCGTTCGATGGTCAAGGCACCCGCTTCGGCCAGCATGATCTCGTTGAGGTTCGCGGTCACGCTGTGGGCACTCGACAACTGGTCGCGCCTGAGCCGCAGCCAGAACGGATAACTGATCTGCCGATTGGCTGTTCCCATGACAGGCGAAGCAAGTTCGGCGTCGCCGATGACAGCTTCAGGGTGGAAGCGTACGCCATAGCGCAGCAACAGATCGGAGATGTCGTTGATGTCGTCGGATGGCTCCGGGACGACGATCTCGGTCGCCGCGCCGAAACGGGCATAGGGATCGACGAGCACGATGAGGCCCTTGCCGCCCATGACGTGCTGGTCGAGCGCGTAGAGCATGTCGCGTTTCAGGATGGTGGCGCCGAAGACGACGACAACGTCGAGCCCCTCGGGCAGCGCGTCGGCGAAATGCGGCACGATCGCGACGTCGTAGGCGCGCTTGATCTCTTCCAGTACGGCGAGCCCTTCGCGGGGCTCGCTGACGTTGCGGGGGAGGAGCAGCGGCGAGATCAAACCGACCTTCGGCGTGCGCGCCCGGCCGAGACCCGCCAGCGCCTGCGCCACGTCGTACTCGAGCAGGGCCGCACGCCGGATGTCGAAGTATGCCACCGCCGTCTTCCGCGCCCCGGAGGTGATGCTTGCTCCGAGATAGAAGCTGTCGCCCGACGACATGGGCACGCGCGCAATGCCCGCCGATTGCGCGGCCTCTTCCACCTCGCTCTCGGCGCGCGGGTCGTGCTCGGTGAACGACAGGCGTCCGCCGGACCGCGCGGCCAGCGACAGCATGAGCGCACGGGTACGGCGTGCGTGGGCCCTGATTGGTGACGGCACCCGCGCGTCGTCCTGACTCCAGTAGAAATCGATCGAGGTGCCCTCGGGGACGCCGCGCGCCACCGCGATCGTCTCGGGATGGAGGGTGAACTCGCTTGCCGCGGTCAGATCAGCGAGCAGCGGCAGCCTGGCGGACAGCGCCGTGACGGCGACGGCGCCGGTGATGAGGGCGAGGCCCGACAGAATGGCCTGGAGCGAGAGGCTCGAACGAAGAGTGCCGGCACGGCGCGCGGCGATGGCCCAGTGCGTGCAGGCGAGTGCAAGTCCAGAGAGGCTTGCGAACGCGGCGAGCGCGCCAGCCTCGAGTTGCCCGGCTGCCATGCGATCGAGCCAAAGCTTGGGGCTGAGCGAAGACAGGAATGCGAGGACGGGCGCCACCGTCGTTCCTTGCGTGGAGCGAAGCGTGGCGTCCCACCCGGCCAGCAGGATCGCAAGCAGCGCTACGAGCCCCAGCACGTAGCCGCCGGCCATGTCTCGGGTTAGTGCCGAGGCGAGAGTTGCGAGCGCATAGAAACCAGCGAGCAAGAGCATCGCGCTGAGGTAGCCGAGGATGAGTGCGCCCCAATCGGGTTGACCGAGATAGGCGAGCGTCGCGACGAACGGGAGTGTGCCAGCGAGCGTGACGAGCAGGATCGCGGACCCAGCCGCCCATTTGCCAGCGACCACTGCGCCTGGTGGCAAAGGCAAGGCGAGCATGAGTTCGAGGCTGCGATTGCCCGGCTCGTCGGAGAAAGCGCCCATGGCAAGGGCTGGAACGAACACCACGGCGACCCACGGCAGGAAAGTCCACAGCAGGTCGGCGGCGGTGTGATCGTTGGAATAGAAGTCACCGGCGAGGAAAACGGTGGCCGATAGCGTCAACAGGAATCCGCCAATGAAGACCGGCGTCATGCCAGCGTATGCGAGCATGCGCCACTCGTGGCGGAAAACGGCGAGGAAGCCCGCGCGCCAGCGTCCGCCGTCGGTCGGGGCTAGTGCCGGTGCCGTCATGTGGGGATCGCCGCATCGAGGGTGAGCCGGGCGAACGCCGCGTCGAGCCTGCCGCGCCCATCGACGAGGTCAGCCGTTGCGGCGTCGGCGACGATGCGGCCTCCGGTCATCACGATGACGCGGTCGCACAGCGCTTCGGCCTCCTCCAGAATATGCGTCGACATCAGGATGGCCTTGTCGCGTGCGAGGCGCCGCAGCAAATCGCGCAATGCCGATTTCTGGTTCGGGTCGAGGCCGTCGGTCGGCTCGTCAAGGATCAAGACCGGCGGATCGCCGATCAGCGCCTGCGCCAACCACGACCGCTGCCGCCAGCCTTTGGACAGCGTACCGAGCGTTTGCCGCACGACGGGGCCGAGATTGAGAATCGCGAGCGTGCGCATGATTTCGGCGTGAGCCGCGTCGCGGTCGAGCCCGCGTGCTTCGGCGACGAGGAGGAGCAGCTCGAACGGCGTGAGGTGGTGAAAGCCTGCGGCGGCCTCTGGCAGATAGCCAGTCGCGGCGCGTGCGGCGCGGGGAGCGCCTTCGATGTCGTGACCTGCAATCACGGCCTGGCCGCCGTCGGGACGGAGCCCGCCGGTCAGAAGCCGCATTGTCGTCGTCTTGCCGGCGCCGTTGGCTCCGAGCAGACCGGTGATGGTGCCGGCAGATGCCGTGAACGAGAGGGCGTCGACGGCGGTTCGGTTGCCAAATCGCTTGGTCAGGCCTCGCGCCTCGATCAGCACCGTGTCTTGCCGCACGTTGGTCCACCCATCCGCCGTGACCATTCAACGGCCGGAAAGAAATCCTGCCACGATGAACAGCGCGATGCTAGCGAACGTTAGGCCGTAGCCAAGATTTGAGAGAATGCGTGCGCCGGCGGGCGGCGGGTGGCCGCGGCCGCGACGGCTCGCGAGTCCACTGGCCGCCATGACCAGAATTGCGCCGAGTATAGCCATGCCCACCACCAGCCAGCGCTGGGTCACGATCAAGACGAGGTCCACACGAGCGCTCAGTCGGTGCGGCGCGAAAAGGCGTCGATGAAATCCTGCGACGTGGCCGTCGCCTTGAAGCTCTTCATCGCCTCCTCGTGCAGAATGGCCATCGCCTCGCGCTTGTAGGCGTAGGCCTCGGGCGAACTCAGCATGGCGTAATGGCGCGGGCGCGGCAGCTTGACGTCGATGACGGCGCGGACGTGCGATGGCCGGTTGGCGAGGAGGATCAGCCGGTCTGCGAGGAAGATCGCCTCGTCGATCTCGGAGGTGACGAACAGGTTGGTGCGCCGGTTCTCTTCGAACAGCTTGAGGAAGAATTCCTGCATCAGACCGCGCGACATGGCGTCGAGGCCGCGGAACGGCTCATCCATGATCATCAGTTCCGGCTGGTTGATCAAGGCGCGGGCCAACTCGGCGCGGCGCTGCATGCCGCCCGACAGCTGCAACGGGTATTTGTGCATGAACTCGCCGAGACCGACCTTGCGCAACAACCGCACGGCCTCATCGTGCAAAGCTGCGCCCTTCAAGTCGCCGCGCAGGTTGGGGCCGAACACGATGTTCTGATAGGTCGTCTGCCACGGGATGAGCGCGGTCTCTTGGAACACGACCATGCGGTCGCGGCCGGGGCCGGTCACCGGCTTGCCATTGAGCAGGATCTCGCCGCGGTCGGGCTTCTCGAAGCCCGCGATCAGATTAACCAGCGTCGACTTTCCGCAGCCCGATGGACCAACGATGACGGTAAGCTCGCCCGGCGTGATCTCGGCGGTGAGTTCGACGATGACATCCTGCCGCTCCCATTCGTCGCCGTAAGATTTGCAGACGCCCTTGAGCTGGATACCGCTTTGGATGGCGTGGTCTCCCGGTCGGAACGCGTTCGGAGGGTTCGGGTTCATTGTCGCTTCGACTGCCTTCTGCATCGTTCGATCCTCGACCGAGTTTATCCCGAATAGTATCTCGACGGCGCTTTAGAACATCCGGCGCCACGGCATGAAGTGGGTGCCGATCATCCGGATCAAGCTGCTGGAGATGTAGCCGGCGATGCCGATCGAGATCATGCCGACCACGATCTGGGGCAATGAGCCGCCCATGTACGAGTTCCAGATGAAGAAGCCCAAGCCTCCGCTACCCTGGGTGCCGCCGCCCGAAATCATCTCGGCTGCAAGGACGACCTCCCACGTGATGCCCATGCCGACCGCCGCCCCCGTGAAGATCGACGGCAGCGTGCCGGGAAGGATGATTTTCCAGAACAGGTCCCACTGCGTCGCGCCCATCGATTGCGCAGCGCGCAGATAGCGCACGTCGATCGAGCGCGCGCCGCCGAGAACGTTGATCACGATGGTAAAGAACGCGCCTAGGAAAGTGACGAAGGCGATCGACATCTCGTTGGTCGGCCAGAAGATGAGCGAGGCGGGCACCCAGGCCAGCGGCGGGATCGGGCGAAGGACTTCGAAGGGCGGGAAGAAGATGTCGCGGAAGTAGCGGTTGACCGCCAGCATCAGGCCGAACGGAATGCCGATGATCATTGCGGCGATGAAGCCGCTGAGCACGCGCTTGAAGCTCTGGTACCAGCTTTCCCAGTAGCCCCACTTGGGCAGCACCTTGGTCCAGGCCACGGCGACATCCGACGGCGGCGGAAGCAGTCCGACATAGGGGAGCGAGTAGCCGAAGAACTCTTTCCAGCGGGCACCGACTTCCCACAATAGGACGAACACGACGAGCGCAAGCAGACCGCGCCAGAACTCCGCGTTGCCGAGAACCTTGCTCATGCGCGAGCGCTTGACCCTTTCGGGCATGATGCGGTTCTCGACGTGGGCGATATCGGCCATATTCTGATCGTCCCCAATTCAAATGCAGTATTCAATTCCGGCTATGCCATTTCGCGCTCGCCGGATTGGAAGGCCTTGATCGCCTCCTCGTGCACGGCGCCGTTGATTTCCTCGACCAGCAGGCGGAACTCTTCCGACGACAGCGCCTGGTAGTTGCGAGGCCGCGACAGCGTCACGTCGACCGTCTTCTTGAGCTTACAGGGACGTGTGGTCACGACGTGAACGCGGTCGCCCAGGAAAATCGCTTCGTCGAGATCATGGGTGATGAAGAAGATCGTCACTTTCGTGCGGTCGTAAACCTCGAGCAGGCTTTCGTGCATGATCGACTTGGTCAGCGCATCCATCGCGCGATAGGGCTCGTCGAGTAGCAGCACTTTCGGGTTGTTGATCAAGGCGCGGACAATTTCGGTACGCCGCGCCATGCCCGAGGACACTTCGCCCGGATACTTGCCGCCGAAATCACCGAGGCCCGCCTCGGCGAGCATGTGAAACGCCTTCTCGATCGCCTCCCGCTTCCTGAGCTTGCCCTGAACCATGGGGCCGTAAGCGACATTCTCGGCCAGCGTCATCCACGGGAACAGTGCACCGTGCTGGAAAACGACGATGCGATCGGCGCCCTGCTCAGCCTTCGGTTTGCCGGGACCGCAAAGCAGCTCTCCGTCGAGATAGATTTCGCCGGACGTGATCGAGTGAAAGCCGGCGATGGCGTTGAGCAGCGTGGTCTTGCCGCAGCCGGACGGACCGACGATCATGCAGACCTCGCCAGCTGCGATCTCCATCGAACAATTGTCGACGGCCATCACGTTGACGCCCTCGGGGTCGTAGATCTTGGTCACGTTGCGGATGCTGATCTGGCCCCGCGTCGGCCCGCCAGTCGCGTTGGCACCCGGCTGACCCTCACGGCCTGGGCCTGGCATTCTTGGGACAGCGATATTCATCGGCGTGAACTCCCGAAAGTGTGGCTCATCGGCCTTGCAGCGCGAGTGCGCGCACATGCCATTGCATCAGGCGATTGCCGATCATGCGGACGATGATCGACGTGAACCAGCCGACGAAACCGAGCGTCAGCATGCCGATGACCATCGGTACCGTGACGCCGTTGACGTATGAGCTGAGGATCAGGTAGCCGAGGCCGAAGTCGCCCGAGACCATTTCGGCGGCAACCAGCGAGAACCATGCCACTCCGATCGAGATCTGCAGGCCGGTGAAAATGTAGGGCAGCGCGCCGGGTACGACGACGTGGCGGAAAACGTCCCACTTCTTTGCGCCCAGACAGCCCGCCGCGCGGAAGTACGCCTCGTCGATCGACTGCACGCCGAGCATCGTGTTCAGCGTCGTGACGAAAAGCGACGCCAGCGTGGCGAGGAAGATTACCGGGGTCTCGTAACCCTTGAACATCAGGATGGCGAGCGGTACCCAGGCGAGGATCGGGATTGGCCGCAAGGTCTCCAGGATCGGGAACGAATAGTCGTGGAATTTTTTCGACCAGCCCATCAGCAGGCCGAGGGGCACGCCGATGGCGGTGGCGAGGAAGAAGGCGATCGCGATGCGCCGGCAGCTGACCGCGATGTGGTGATAGTACTCGGCGGTGAAGATCGAGATGCCCTGCGTCGGGTTCATGGAGAACCATTCGGAGAAGATCGTGACAGGGCCGGGGATCTTGACGAAGCGCGGCAGCTGCAGACCTTCACAGAGCAGCCAGTAGGTAAAAAACCACAAGAAGATGCCGAACGCCGTCAGGTAGGGCGTCGGCGACGCGAGCGACGTCTTCGTCTGATGCCAGAATAGCGCGAACCCTGTCGGCTTGGTTCGAAGCCGGGTCGGCAAATCACTGGCTGGCGTCGTCCCGGAACCCGGCGTTGCCATCGTAGCCATTGCGTCTGATCCCGTCGTGGTTCGAGTGATGCCGTCGTGGTTCGATGTCGCTTTCGAGCTCGCATCCGTCGCAGGCGAATGCGCTTGCGGGCACGTTGCGTCCCAACAGCGTAACCAAGTCTTGGCGGACGGCTCGGACCCGATGTCGTCGCCGCCCGCCTCCGGTCAGCCTCGCCGGCTCACTTGAAGTTGGCCAGCGGCTGGGCCTTGATGACGCCAACCGGGCTCGTCAATTTGCGGGCGGTGAGCACTTCGCGGGCCATCTTGTCGTCGACGCCGCCCTCGCGGATTTTCGGTGCCGCCGCCGGCTTGTTCGGAAGACCGTTGAGGAACGCGGTGGCGTCGTCGAGTAGCCCCTGGACGCGCTCGTTGACGATGAAGTCGAGCTGTACCCGCACATCGCCACCGCCGGCCGACTTCGAGTTCTCGCCATAAAGCGCGGCCCACAGCACCTTGCGATCGATCTGCTCGGTCTGCTTTTCGGCCATTTGCGAGACTTCTGTCGCGTTCTTGAGGTCGGCGAGGAACAGCTGCGCGTCGAGTTCGGCTTCGAGCCAGCCGCGCTGGACGTCGGGGCGTTGCTGGATCAGGTCGTTGAGCATGATCAGCAGGCCGCCGTCGAGCGCGTCGAAGTCTTCACCGCTGGCCGCGCGTCGGGCCAGGCCCGATTGCACGATCTTGGTCGCGGTCGGCTCCCAGATCACCGCCGCGTCGAGCTTGCCGGCACGGAAGTTGGTGGTGATGACCTCGATATTCTGATTGAGATAGCTCTTGGGTTCGATGCCGGCCTTCTTGAAGGCGAGCCGGGCGAACCGGTCGGTGCATGATCCGTGCGGCGACGACGTATCCTTGCCCGCCATCCATTTCACCGCTTCCTGGCCACTTGCGAACTGGGGGGCGTCGTTACGGACGAGGAAGATGTTGCACTGCTGCTTGGATGTGCCGAGTGCCGCCACGATGCGGATGTCGGTGGCCCCGCGATCGGGAAGATTGCGGAACGTCGCGACGATGCCCGGCATGTCGCCGACATAGCCGATGTGCTGTTTTTCGCCGGTCATCGCGTTGACGATGATGGCGCCCTGCAGGCCGACCTGGAACTCGGCAGTGGAGCCGGCCGGGAGATGCTTCTTCCAAAGTTCCTTGCCGTTGACGACCACGCCCGACCAAGATTCCGTGTAGTAGGGCTGATATCCGATGACGAGCTTCACGGGCTCGCCCTTCTTGCCGAAATCGACTGTGGCCTCGGCCGCCGGCGACATCGCCAGCACACCAAGCACAAGACACGATGCAAACGTGATGTTCTGTCTATTGTTCGACATGCGTTCCTCCCAGAACGGGGACCTGGTTGACGGCAGGCATTGAGACGCTTTTTTGTTTTTTGTTATTGCATCTGCTCAGTTCCAGCGGCATTGTTTTGTTGCGCTGCACCTCCCGATCCCGGACGAGTGCCGGGTTTCGCAGTCTTCAAAAGCCAACGGCGAGTTTTCTCGCCATCGTGTCTCGGCGAATTCAAAGTCGCACTCGGTTTCCGGCCTCGATTGCGTGCCAGGCAAGGCCCGACGACTGCGACATCTCGACTTAGTCACTATGCCACAATGGACAGTGGCATCGTGTAAAATCGTTCGCCTGGATCGATTGATATGCTGCGCCTATCGCATGGCGAGCTGTCCGCTCGACGGGCTTTCAGGATCTACGGGGCGAGGCGTCGGTCCGGCATGACGTTTCATTTGCAATCTCGATCATGTGATAGTTAGCTTTCATATCCGCGGTCTGGTGGATTGCGTGCGACTTCTGCTAAAAGTATCGCCGCGCGATGTGTTGGATTGCCGTCGGCGTCGGGCAAGTCGCGCGATATCGGATGGGCTACGCGGTTGCGAGCGCCACATCGACCGAGCGTCCCGGACGCAGTTTCCGACCCTGCCGACGGGCCGGACGTTTCAATATCGAGATCGAGGGTTCGATACTGTTTTCCTCGAACAGGCTGCCGAGAAAGTAGGACGGTTCAGGTCCGACTGATTGGTTCGACAGGGAGACGACGATGCCAGCACGCAATCACGCCCAGTGGACCGCCACGCCGCCGCTGAAGGGCGACGAGTGGATCGACAGCCGGATCTATTCCGACCAGGCGGTGTTCGACGACGAACTCGAGCGGATCTTCAAGAAGGTCTGGGTGCCGGTCTGCCACGAATCAGAGCTGTCCAAGCCCTATGACTTCCGCACGTTCTCGATCGCCAATGAGCCTATCCTCGTGACCCGCGGTCCCGACAATCAGGTGCGCGCGTTCCTCAACGTGTGCCCGCATCGCGGCATGCTGATCGAGCGGCGGCCGTCGGGCAGCTTCCTGGAAGGCCAACCGTCGGGCAATCCGAAGCGCATCACCTGCATGTTCCACGCCTGGCAGTTCGACTTGAAGGGCAACTGCGTCTACGTCGCGCGCGAGAAGGAAGGCTACCAGGACCGGCTGTGCAAAGAGGACGTCGGCCTCAGGCGGCTGCGCTGTGAGGTCAAATTCGGTGGTTTCGTCTGGGTGACGCTCGACGACAATCCGGCGGTGGGTCTCGAAGACTGGGCCGGCAAGCCGTTCGAATGCTTGCGCAAGACGCTCGAAGCCGAGCCGATGGAAGTGTTCCACTACCACAAGGCGATCATCGAGACGAATTACAAGCTGTGGCACGACACCAACAGCGAATTCTATCACGATTTCATGCACTACCATAACCGCGTGACGGGCTTCAACGATGCCTACTTCGCGCGCAAGAACGAGTCGTTCGAGCATGGCCACGTGGTGGTCGGCACGTTCGAGGTCAACTACCAGAACTACGAGGGCTTCGAGAGCCGGGCCGGTTTGTCGTTCCCGCATCTGCCGCCCAACCAGTGGTACATGATCGACCTGTTCCCCGGGTTCAACTTCAACCTGCGCGGGTCGGCGCTGCGCTGCGATATCGTCACGCCGCTCGGACCGAACAAGGTGATGATCGAGTTCCGCGGGCTTGGCCTCAAGCGCGACACGCCGGAAGAGCGGCAGACCCGCATCAACCACCACAACTCGATCTGGGGGCCGTTCGGCCGCAACCTGCACGAGGATCTGATCGGCGTCACAGGACAGGGGACGACGATGCGTCCCGGCACCGAGCCGCGCCGCGTGCTGCATGGACGTCAGGAAAACCAGACAATTCATGACGAGAACGGCATGCGCCACTACTACGACGAGTGGGGCCGCTGGATGAACCGTCTGCCGAACGACCCCGAGCAGCCCTGGGCCGCGCGGGCGGAAGCGCAGCCGGCGGTCGCCGCGGCGGAGTAGCCTCGAGATCAGGAGTTTGGACCGGAGCCCCGATCGGCAACGCGGTCCGACAAGAGTTTGGCGGGTTCTCGGGTGCCGGGATCGCGGTTTGGTTGTCTGACCGATCAGACGGCCAGCCCGTTCGCCCCGGAACGGAGATAGGCAATGGCGATGAACGGCGTGAATGCTGCGGACGCGGTGCGCGATACCATCTATCGGGCGACCATGTATCTCGATGCCCAGAAATGGGAGGATTGGCTCGGTCTCTGCGACGAGAGCTTTCATTACGCCATCAAGTCGTTCAGCCCCGAGATCAATTACGACATGATCTACCTGCAAGGCTCGCGCAAAGAGATGTTGACGATGATGCGCCTCTTGCCCAAGCACAACACGGATCATTCGCCGCTGTCGCGGCACACGTCGGTCTACACGGTGGATGTCGCGCCCGACGGCAAGACGGCGTCGGCAGTCAGTTCGTTCGTCGTCTACCAGAACATGCTCGACGGCGTGAATGCCCACATCGATGCAGGCGAGAGCCGGCTGTTCCTGGTCGGCAAGTACATCGACAAGCTGACCATCGAAGACGGCAAGGCGCGATTCATCGCCCGCGAAGTCCGCCTCGAGAACCGGCGGCTGGACAAGGGATCGCACTGGCCGATCTGACGAAACGAGTCATGGTCCGGCCGTTTGGCGCACGCGCTTCGATCGCCTAGCATACATTCCCGACGCAGAGGTATCATGAGCTGGATCCGAGTTTGTGCCGCCGCCGAGGTACCTGCAAACACCGCCAAGAAATTCTGGGTGGCGGGCGGTATCCCGATGCTTATCGTCAACTACGGCAGCGGCTTCCGCGCGATGCCGCCGGTGTGCCCGCACATGGAAGAGCCGCTGGAAGACTCGGGCGTGGTCGCCAACTGCATCCTGACCTGCACCAAGCATCTCTGGGCCTGGAATCTCCAGACGCTCGAAATGCAGGGTGAAACCGAACGGCCGCTTCAGGTCTACGAGGTCAAGCAGGAGGGTGGCGACGTGTTCGCGCGCGTCGACAAGGAAATCCTCTACGACTTCGAGAAGGACGACGACATGGACGACGACGCGTTCTTCAACAAGAGCTGACGTCGAGACGAGCCGACTTCGACGACAACAGAGACGAGGGCGGGGCACTCCGGTGCCTCGACCCGACTTCCATCCCGCAGTCGGGCACCTGCGATCACTGAGGTTGAGGGGCGCCACGTGACGATCAGGATCGAGACCAAGTCGGGCGAGTTCGAACTCGCGGGAATCTCCAACGGGAACATCCTTTTCAGCGGGCTCGCTCAGGGCCTGACCTTGCCCTACGAGTGCGCCACCGGCACCTGCGGGACCTGCCGGGCGCGGGTGATGAGCGGGACGGTAGATATCGTTTGGGACGCAGCACCAGGGTTCGCCCGGTTGAAGCGCGACAAGGGTGACATTCTGATGTGTCAGGCGCACACGAAGGGCGACTGCGTGCTCCGAATTCCGTCAGATGTTGGTATCTCCGAGCGGCCGCGGCCACGGCAGTTCTCGGGCGAGATCACGAAAACGCGGTTGCTGACCCACGACGTCGTCCATTTCGACGTCGCGCTCGACGCTCGGATGCCGTTCGATGCTGGTCAGTTCGTGGTGCTCGCGGCGCCCGGCATGGCGGGCGGGCGGGCCTATTCGATGGTCAACTATGCGCCAGAGACCGATCGGCTGTCGTTCGTGGTCAAGAAGAAGCCGGGCGGAGGCTTCTCGCAGTGGATGTTCGGCGGCGCGTTGCAAGGCAGCCGGCTCAGCGTGTTCGGCGCCGTGGGCAAGGCGACTTTCCGCCCGGCGGTCGAAGCCAACGATCTGGTCATTGTCGCCGGAGGCTCGGGCATCGCCGGCATGATGTCGATCCTCGACTGCGCGATCGCGGCAGGGCACTTCGAGCGGCATCGCGGTCGCGTCTACTTCGGAGTGAGGACGCTCGCCGATGGGTTCTATCTCTCTGAGCTTTCACGGTTTTCTATTGCGGCCAAAGGGGCGCTGACAATCAGCTTGGTGCTCTCGCACGAGACCCCCCTGCGGGATACTCATCCGGAGTTCCCAGAGATCAGGCTCGACACCGGATTCGTGCACGAGGCTGCGGCGCGGGGGCTCGAGGCGGGGACGGAAACCGCGCTGGGCTTTGTCGCAGGTCCGCCGCCCATGGTCGACGGGGCGATAAGAGTGTTGCTGAAAGACGCCCGTATCCCCGCCCGTTCGATCCGTTACGACAAATTCGGCTGAATTCGTCCAAGGTCCTAGTAGAGTAAGACGTCATCCGAGACCAAGACTAGGTCGTCCGGACATGACAATCCACCCACGTCATCAGATGCCAAGGTGACCCGCGCCGCGAGCCCACGGGGCTTTCAGGGACAGGATCATGAATTTCTATCTGCCCATTGCCGAGTTGTCGGTGAACATATTCGTGTTCCTCGGGATGGGTGCGGCTGTGGGCTTCCTATCGGGCATGTTCGGCGTCGGCGGCGGGTTCCTGATGACGCCGCTGCTGATTTTCTCAGGCATCCCGTCGGCGGTCGCGGTCGGAACCGAGGCCGCGCAAATCGTTGCATCCTCGGTATCGGGCGCCATCGCTCAGTACAGGCGCAAGAACGTCGACGTGAAGCTCGGCGTGGTGCTGCTGGTCGGCGGTATTCTCGGCTCGATCATCGGCGTCGAGGTGGTCAAGATCCTGCGCCGCATCGGCCAGTTCGATCTTGTGATTTCGCTCGCTTACGTGACCTTCCTCGGCGCCATCGGCACATTGATGCTGATCGAGAGCCTGAACACGATCCGCAAGTCGCGCGCCGGACACGTCGCGTCCCGGCGATCGGGCCAGCACAGCTGGATCCACGGGTTGCCGCTGAAGATGCGGTTCAATCGTTCGAAGCTCTATATCAGCGCCATTCCCCCGTTCGTGATCGGCGCGTTCGTGGGTTTTCTTGCCGCGCTGATGGGCGTTGGCGGCGGGTTCATCATGATCCCGGCCATGATCTATCTGTTGCGTGTACCAACCAACGTGGTGGTGGGCACGTCACTGTTCCAGATCGTGTTCGTGACGGGGATGACAACCGTGCTGCACGCGACGCAGAATTACACGGTCGATATCGTGCTGGCGCTGCTGTTGATGACGGGCGGCGTGATCGGCGCCCAGTTCGGCGCGGTCGCGGGCGAGAAGCTCAAGGGCGAGCAATTGCGCTTTCTGCTGGCGGCCCTGGTACTGATGGTATGTCTGCGCCTTGCGTGGGATCTCGTCGTCGAGCCGAGCGAACTCTATTCGATATCGTCGCTGACGGGTGGCCACTGATGGGCTGGATCCGAGCGGCCGTGTCGGCAGTCGCCGTTCTCGTGCTTGGCATCGCCACGCCGGTCGCGCACGCGGCCCTCGAAGGCACGGTGGCGACTGAGCAGGTGGAGGTCGACGTGTCGTCGCGCAGCGTCGCCGTCACGTCCGGTTTCAACGGCACCGAACTCGTCGTCTTTGGTTCGGTCGCCAACAGTCGCCAGGACAGCCCGGAGTCCGGCTACTACGACGTCGTCATCGTCGTCGAAGGCGTCATGTCGCCAGTGGTGGCCCGCAGGAAGAGCAGTGTCGGGGGGCTGTGGATCAACACCGCGTCGATCCGGTTCGGCAGCTTGCCGTCCTATTACGCGATCGCTTCGACCCGCCCGATCGACGAGATCGCGGATGCTGACGTTCGCAACGTGCACCGCATCGGGTTCAGCCACGTGCCGATGCAGGTCGCGTCCAAGGGTTTCAGCTCGGGCCTGTCCCAGTCCGAGTTGACGGCGTTCCAGGAATCCGTGGTGCGGTTGAAGCGGAAAGACGGCTTGTACATCAGCGAAGACTACAGCGTGGCATTCATCGGGCGATCGCTGTTCCGGGCGGCGATCGGACTGCCCGCCAACATTCCCGTTGGTCCGGTCACAGCGCGTGTCTATCTGTTCCGGTCCGGTGCAATGCTGAGCACGGCGGATGTTACGGTCGCGCTGACGCGCCAGGGGCTGGATCGCTACCTCCACACGATGTCCAAGTCGCAGCCGCTGCTCTACGGCTTGTTGTGCGTGGCGCTGGCGGTGGGCGCCGGGATGCTGGGATCGACGTTGTTCCGCAAGGGGTCGCACTGACGCGCCCGCTCAACGAAGAAGTGTGGGCAACGAAACCGTGGTCCACGCCGAAGCATCGAGAGCCGCCCGCACGGCACGGGCATTGTCAACCGCGCACGGCTCGTCACCATGGATGCATAGGGTGTCGACCGCGAGTTTGAGCCGCTTGCCGCTGGCCGCGACGATTTCGCCGTCACAGGCCATCCGAAGGGCGCGTTCGGCGATTGCGTCGGGGTTTGCGATCACCGCTCCAGGCACGCCGCGAGGGACGAGGTGGCCATTGTCGTCATAGGCCCTGTCAGGGAAGCCTTCGCGAGCGATGGCGAGACCGAGATCGCGCCCGGCCCGCTCCATAGCGCTGCCCGGAGGAACGATGAAAATCAACGCCGGGTCGAGGGCATGAATGGCGCGGGCGATGGCCATTGCATAGCCGCTGTCGGTGGCCGCCATATTGTAAAGCGCGCCGTGCGGCTTGACGTGGGTGATGGTCGAGGCCGCGTGACGTGCAATGCCGTCAAGAGCCCCGATCTGATAGGCCACCATGTGTTCGATGCCTGCCGGGGACATTCGGATTTCGCGGCGGCCGAAGCCTTCAAGGTCGTGGAAGCCAGGATGCGCGCCGATGCTCACGCCCCGCGCGGCGGCGGCCACGACAACGCGATGCATGACCTCGGGATCGCCGGCGTGAAAGCCGCAAGCGATGCTGGCGGAAGTGACATGTTCGAGCAGGGCGAGGTCGCGCGCGATGTCTGCGCTATCGGTGCTTTCGCCCATGTCGGCATTGAGATTGATGGCCGGTGCCATGTCGATCCAATCTGGTTGAACAGCCCAGGGCTTCGGTCAGCGTGTCAACTCGAGCAACCGAGGACCATCCGAAAGCAATAGCACGGGTTGTGCTCCAATGGATTGCGATCCAGGGTTGCAGTATGCAGGGTTCTGATCGATGCTGATGGGGAGGCGGTCCGACGTAGGCATAGGTGAGCATGCAACCTTTACCGATCGACAACAG
>PEQZ01000005.1 GCA_002928395.1 Hyphomicrobium sp. | reverse complement strand
ATCCTGAAGCACAGCTCGGACTGGGAAATGAACAGCGTGATGAAAAACCGCGAGCGCCGGGTCGTCACCGCGATGGGTTCGCTGATCCTCGACAGCAACGAGCCGCCATTGCCGTTCCTGCTGATGATCGCCGAACACTCCGCACATTGAGCCGGTTAAATAGTGTATCCGCACCCGGTACGCCGGATTGTGGGCCGGATTGTGGAACGATCGGGAAGCGTGGCCACGCGACGGCCTAGTGCTATGCTGCCGTCATGACTGCGGCGATCAACACCATCGAGAACGCATTTTCCCCGGAGGCCTTCCGGGCGCAGGCGGGAATCGGCTTGCATCGGCATGCACCGCCATCGGCTACGTTCGGCGGCAGCGATTTCGACCTCAATCCTGAACTTGTCGCCGACATTCTGGCGGGCACCCCGCCGACGCCGGCTGCCGTACTGGTGCCGATCGTACTGCGTGGCGATGCCCTGACCGTGCTGCTCACCGAGCGCACCGCGCACCTGAAGAGCCATCCGGGCCAGATTTCCTTCCCCGGCGGCAAGATCGACCCGGCAGACCACGACGCGGTTGCGACTGCACTGCGCGAAGTCCACGAAGAGATCGGCATAGAGGCGCGGTTTATCGAGCCGATCGGCTATCTCGACGGCTATCGGACGGGAACGGGCTTCCAGATCCAGCCCGTGGTCGCGCTGGTGACGCCGGGCTTCGAGATCAGACCCAATCCGGGTGAGGTGGCAGACGTATTCGAGGTGCCGCTACCGTTCCTGATGGACGTGGCCAACCACCAGCGGCATTCACGATTTTGGAACGGGCGCGAGCGACACTTCTATGCGATGCCTTATCGAGAACGCTTCATCTGGGGCGCGACTGCTGGCATGATCAGAAATATGCACAAAAGGCTCTATGGATCATGATCCGCATCGTCATCGAAAACATCCTGCTCTTCCTCGTGCCGACCATCTGCTACCTAGTCTACACTTATTTCACACGTGCCGACGCAAAGGACGGGGCGCAAGCACTGGATGACGCCCCTTTGATCTGGCTGTTCGTAGCAGGCGCGGCGCTCGTGCTGACGACGCTCGTTTTGTTCAGCTCGAGTTCGGGTGGACTACCAGGCCAATCGTACCAGGCGCCGAGCATCGACAAGGACGGCCGGATCGAGCCCGGCCGCATCAAATAGGCGATGGCGCGAGACCCGGCTCAAGCTGCGACCGCCCCCTTCGAGATCCCGTCCTTGGCATCGGCGACATGGCTCCGCAGCCCTGCCCTGGTCAAGGTGTTCGGGGCACTGGCGGCCGGCGGCTACGAAGCCCGAGTCGTCGGCGGCGCCGTCCGAAACGCGCTTCTTGGGCAGCCCGTGCGAGATGTCGATCTCGCGATCACAGCGACCCCCGAAGAGGCGATGCGGGCGGTCGCCTCAGCCGGGCTTGCGGCAATCCCCACGGGCATCGAACACGGCACGATCACCGTTGTCTCGAACCACGTACCCTTCGAAGTGACGACGCTGAGGCGTGACGTGGAAACCTTCGGCCGTCGCGCGCGGGTGACGTACACGACCGACTGGGTGGACGATGCGAGGCGCCGCGATTTCACGATCAACGCGCTCTATTGCTCAGCCGACGGCACGATCCACGATCCGCTGGGTGGATATCGCGATCTTCACGCCCGTCGCATCCGCTTCATCGGCAGCGCAGTCGATCGAATCCGCGAGGATTACCTGCGCATTCTGCGGTTTTTCCGCTTCACCGCCGAATACGCTGACGGCGAACCCGACGCTGAGGGGCTGGCGGCCTGCATTCGCGAGCAAGCCGGAATGGACGCCCTCTCGGGCGAACGTATTCGTGCCGAGATTCTCAAGCTGCTGATCGCCCCCGGTGCGGTACCCACGACCGCAGCGATGGCAAGGGCGGGCGTCCTCGCGCGCGCCCTGGGCGGCAACCCCGACGTCGGTACGTTCACGCGGCTCGCTGAGATCGAAGCCGCGACCGGCCGTAGCCCAGATCCACTGCTGCGGCTGGCAGCGCTGGTCTCACCGTGGGCCGCCTGGGAAACGGAAACCGGCATAGCCGATCGCCTCAAGTTGTCGGGGGCGGAGCGCACGGTTCTGGCTTCGGCCGACACGCGCGACACGGCGCTCCATGCGGCATCTGCGGAACTCCTGGCGAAAGCGCACATCTACCGCCACGGCACCAAGGCGTTCGTTGCTGCGACTTTGCTACACTGGGCGCGCTCGGGAGACCCCGCTGACCACCCTCGGTGGCACGCGCGTCTGGAGCTGGCCGAGCGCTTCCCCCCGCCCGTGCTTCCGGTCTCGGGTCGCGACGTGCTGGCACTCGGCATCACGGCGGGTCCCGACGTCGGGCGCATCTTGGCCACGTTCGAGGCATGGTGGATCGGCGCCGATTTCCCGACCGATCCAGCTCAGTCGGCGGCCAAACTCTGCGAGATTGCCGCCGCGAAAACCCTCAACTAGGTGCCTATCCGATGTGTCGGTTGCCCAATGGGCACGAGCAAACACTTTCGCACCTGAGATTGCCCACAACCTCGTCAAGCTCAATGGCCGCCTGAGCGGGCTGTCGTCGACCAACAGGGAACCGCCCCTTCGAATCGGCAAACCGGCACATCACAGAAACTTGGTCCCGATGACCACACTGCGGTTGTGGACATGGGCATGTCGGCCACATTTCGACACGCCTGGAACCTTGCATTGGGCGGGCCTGCCCATCAACGTGGTTGCCAACGATTCCTGCAATTCTCGTTGCGCGTTCTCGTCAAAGGGAATGTCTTCATGTCGTCGATCGAAGTCGGATTGAGGGCTCCGCCCCTGACCATACCTGGTCGTAGCGCAACGGCACGCAAGCGCGCGCGGATGCTGTGGGGCGGTGGTGGCTTTCTGCTTGGGATGTTGGTTTGGCATGCCATCGGATTCTGGACTTTTATCACAACCATCGTGTTGAAGAACCCGGCAGCCTCGACCACGTTCGAACTTGTGGAACAGGTCGAGCGGTTGGTCCATGACCCGAAGCGATCATCGAAACTTTCGGCGACCGCAGACGAACCGGTCTCGGCATCGACCGCACAACATGAGCGGCGTCGCCAATGCTCGGCCATAGTCCTCGATCGGCAGTCCAGCATCACATCGGTTGCATCGTGCGAACCTGATGTCCTGCCGCTCCGGCTGGTCGCAAGTGGTGGACGTGGTGACCGGCTCACGATCGATCGCGGTGCTGTGGCCGGATGGGCGGCTTCCGTCGACAAGCTGGCCCAGGGCGACAACTGACGGGCTCGGCACCAACGGTACAGGGCCAGCGGCTTATCCACAGCTCTCGTCGATGGTTCGATCTCGGCCCGATTTGCGTCCGATTGGCGGGGTTGTGTTCTGGTCGATCGCGGCAGCGCGCAGCAAACCGATCGGGGCGATTGGCAGGAAACACATGAGCCAGCTGGCAACAGGACAAAAGTGGACTTACCGGGCACCGGCCGGATTTGAGGGATCGCGAGTCGTGGTGGGCGCGATCCTGTCGTTTGCGGATCGCGAGCGGATCATCTGCTGCGGCGTGTCGGGGGCCCCTCGCCGCCTTCCCTGTGGTGCCATAGACCTCGTGACCATTCCGTTCCTGCCTATGACCGAGAGGGCCTTTCTTGCCACAGTCGAGTATCCTGATGGCACCGGCGATCTCCCGCTAGGCTTTGCCGGCGCACTGGCCGATTGGAGTGACGACAGCCGCGGCTTGACCACGTTCACCGTCCCTTTCGAGGGTTTTCTCGATCGCATGATCGCCATGCAGATGGCCGCAATTATCGAACGGACAGCAGCCTAGGGTTGATCTCTTGCAACTTATTGCAACCTAAGGTTTTTTTGGACGTTTCATCTGCCCCGAATATGCCATTCTGACCAGCCTTTTAGGGCCGCATTAACTGCCCCCATGTCAACCTTCTGCGTGTCTGAAGTAACATGTGGGGTAGGTCATGATGACCAAGTATCTGAAGAAACTTGTAGGCTGGCTATTGCCACTCCTCGGATCGGCTCGCCCGATCACCTCTACGACCTCAGCCGCTTCCGTTTGCCGGCCGGTCTCCCTTACGCCCGTCAAAATCGAAGTGCGGATCCTCCCTCCGGCCGCACTTCCAATCGCTGATGCACAGTCGCCCGATCCGTCAGAAGTCGGCGTGTCGAGGTCGGTGAGGCTCGGTGTTTCTGCGACAGTCAACAGACCCCGTCGGCGTCAAGGTACGTCGCGGCGTCCTGATGCCGCCCGCAGATCGAAGAGCACAAAGAAGGTTGCGAGCGGCGCGTTGCGTCGGTCGGCCGTTGAGACCAAAGCCGCCCTCGTCAATGCCGCTCGCCGGCAAAAGAACGCGGCCCGAAAAGCCAAAGTTGTCCAGTTCAAACGTTCTGCAAGGCACCAGCCGGTCCTCGTGCTTGCACGAGCCGCCTGATCGCCTCACACACTGCAAGACAAAAAAGGGCCGGCCCGCGAATGGTCCGGTCTTTTTTGTATCAGGACAGCATCCCTCGGAACTTGTAGCTGATGCCGGCGCGAAGAGTGTGGACGTTCAAAGAGCCATCGAGCGGCATCCGACGAGGCCGCGCTGCCTCGGCCATCGAATTGTGATAGCAAGGGAACTCGGCCCATTTGGGGTCCAAATGCGGCGCGTTTGCCGTGGTTTGACCGAACGGACGTCCGTCGGTAGGGGGGGTGTCAAGCCGACTTGCGCAACCGCTCCGGCCGCCAGTGCGCGGGCGCTTCGGCAATCCACCCCAAAGCCTGCGATGCGCTCGCGGGCCCGAATGTGGTCGGATCTATGCTCCACTTCGCGGCGAGCCGCATGACATGGTCCTCGGTCGGGTGGAGAATGATCTCGCCGCCCGCGTCCCCGCGTCGCTCGCGCACACCACGCAGCTCGAACAGCTTGAGGCCAAGAGCCTTTTCCTCGCGCGTCGGCTTGCCCCGGCTCAGCACGGTTCCAGCGTCACTGGTTGCGAAGGCGCGAACCAACTTGCCGTCGGTGTATTTGGCCCAGGCATAAAAATCGATCAGCGGATACGAAAAGTAGTACTGCACGTCCTTGAAGCGGGCCGCGAGCCCATCGAGCATCGGCGTCCATTTGTCGATGAAGGCCGGTGACATGGGATGCGGCAATGCCAGCCCGACGACGAACGTCCAGCCGTCGACGGGTGGCGATACGAACAACCGGCGCTCACCCAACTGGTCGTCGTAGACGGTGCCTATCCCCGAATCCCAATTGGATATCACAGGCCCGACCAGGCCGAGAGCTTCAACGACCGCAATGGTATCGATTGAGCGGACCGCGATCCAGCCCATCTTGTAGCCAAAGGGCGCGGGGCGGTCGGGACGTACGTCGAAGATGATGCGTGGCGTGGTGATCGTCGGCGCGAACCAGACGAAGGCCACGGCAACTGTGATGACGACAAATATGGCAACGATGAACAGCATGGCCGCCTGCGCCTCGGCTTGAGCTTGGCGTCCGTTGTAGAGGTCTGGCCGGCGGCTCGGCAACAACATCGGTCGAAAGGTTGGGGAAAAACAGCAAAGCCCGCGAACGTTCTCCGTTGCCGGTGCCGGAACGGGCGCCTCCCCCCGTGGCATCGCTCGGTCCAAAACCGCCGTGGCTGGCCGTCGGGCTCTTTCCCCGAGGTGCCACTGCGAGTGGACGACCGATCCGAATAGTGGAGCCTCTAGGCGGAGTCAGGAAAGGTCGGCAAATTGAGGCCAGCTCCCGGCTATGACGGCAGCGGGGTAAGCTTCGGCATATCGCGAAGCTGGCCTCTCAGTCAGGGTGTGTGCGCCAGAGAGAGGGCCAACCGGCACACCCACCCATTGGCCCGTTTCCGTGCTTGCGGGAGCACCGATGAAACACAGCCAACCTGAAAATTCACTTTTTGACGTTAGTCTCTGGATGTGACAACCGCTTGACACATCAATGACATCTGGCCGCTTCCTGCGGCGGACCGTGTCCGCACGGTTTCGCGTCACGGGCGTAGTTTCAAAACGTCTGCAATTGGGCCATTCTTCTGGTGCTTCGCGCCAATCCACGCTGTCCCAGGAAACCACCCGCCATGAACGAGCACGGCTCCGTCCCGACGATCAAAAACCTGCCCCGTCGCGGCCACGGCACGGCACACGAGATCGATTTCGAGATCAAGGGCCAGGAGATGCAGTTCGTGGAAATCGAACTCGATCCCGGCGAAAGCGCCATCGCGGAAGCCGGTTCGATGATGTTCAAGGATCCGACAGTCCACATGGACACGGTGTTCGGCGATGGCAGCAAGGCGTCGGGTGGCTTTTTTGGCAAGCTCGCCAGCGCCGGCAAACGGTTGCTGACCGGCGAGAGCCTGTTCATGACCGTCTTCACCCATGAAGGTCAGGGCAAGGCGCGCGTGGCGTTCGCAGCGCCTTATCCCGGCTCGATCCTCGCCTTTGATCTCGCGCAGATGGGCGGCACGCTGGTTGCCCAGAAGGACGCATTCCTCTGCGCGGCCAAGGGGGTATCTGTCGGGATCTTCTTCCAGAAAAAGATCATGACCGGGCTGTTCGGCGGTGAAGGCTTCATCATGCAAAAGCTCGAGGGTGACGGCATGGCGTTCGTTCACGTCGGCGGCGCGGTGATCGAGCGGGTACTCGCGGCCGGCGAGGAGTTGCACGTCGATACCGGCTGCGTGGCCGCCATGACGGCAACCATCGACTTCGACATCGTGCGCGCGGGCTCGGTGAAATCGATGATCTTCGGTGGTGAAGGCGTGTTTTTCGCCCGGCTGCGCGGCCCCGGTACAGTGTGGATCCAGAGCCTGCCCTTCTCGCGGCTCGCTGGCCGCATCATCGCCAACGCCGGGCCGATGGGCGGCAAGGGCGAGGGTTCACTCCTCGGCCCGATCGGCGGCGTGTTCGACGGCGACAATTCCTGACCGGGAACGGGGGAGGTGCATCGTCCCCCCTCGTTTCCCTGCGGCCGCAACGCAAAAAGAAAAAGCCGAGGCGTGAGCCCCGGCTTTTTCTACTGAAGTGCGAGAGAGAACCCGCAGGATCAGGGCAGCGTGACCTTAGCGGTGAAGACGAAGCGGTCATCGCAGTAGTTGTTGATGCAGCTGAGACCGACCGAGGTCGCGTTCTCTGCGTCGGTCCCGTGGTAGCGGAAGTCGAGGGTCAACTTGTCGAGCGCGACGCCGACACCAACGTTCCAGTAAACGTAATTATCAAAGCCGTTGAAGGCGAGATAATCAGCATCACTGCCATCCTGGTAGCCGATCAGACCGCTGACGGAGGGAACGATCTTGCCGATCGCAGGGAGCGTCTAGGCCAATGTTTCTTCGACCGTCCAAGCGCTGCCTGTCTCACCGAAATAATCCGGCGAGTAGAACACCGTTGCACCTGCGGACAAGTTCTTGATGACTTCTCCGCTCACACCAGCCTTGAACTCGAAATAGTCGAGATCAGGTCCAACGATCGGGGCGATAAAGTCTGCGCCCGGATAGACGTAGTAAATCACGCCGAAGTCGAACGTCGCCGGGCCCCACACGGGCTTGATGCCGGCATAGAGATCGATTTCGAGCTGTGCGTCGTTGAAGGCAGCCTGGAAGTCCAGACCGGAGCCCCAGATACCCGCGTAGAAGATGCCGTAGCCAATATCGATGGCGCCCTGCAGGGTCCCGTCATTGTCGGTCTGCGAGATGCCCGCGGAACACGTAGTCCGAGGTGCCCGCGATGTTGAACGACCAGGTCAGCTTGCGGCCTTCCTCGGCTGGCGCTTCATCCTTCAAACTGCCGGCGAACGCCGGAGCGGCCAAAGCGGCCAGTGCAATGCCCGCGACCGCAGCCCCCTGAACCGTCGAACGAACCAACTTCATCATGTTCTCGTCCCCCTGCCATTTCATCCGTTGAACCTGGGCGCTTTCCTGGTTGCGACGGTCGCACCACAGAATCGCCCGCAAGACGTGAGGCTTAAGAACGACTTGGCTCGCAAAATCTCAAGCCTAAAGCGACATTCGAGCCATTGCAGCAACCCCTGTGTATCCGTTGCGTCACGAACTGGATCTATTGATTGTTTGTTGCACAATGTCAGCACAGGGAGGCAGCATGTCTTGGCGACTGCTTGCATGAATATTTGGCACGATTGATTAGAAATTGGGCAGCCGCCGACGCAATCCGCTTGGCGTTTACGTGACACGGGTTCACCCGAGGTTTTCGGTATAGCGGATTGCGCTGTGGGTCGAAGGGGGGCTATCGAGCGTATACAGGGCGTTCCGTGAATTGTTTCGAGCGCCCCGCAGGCCAGGCCGAAATCCCGCACCATGACCATCACCCCCGCTTTGCCACCCGCCCCCAAAGTCGCCCTCGTCACTGGAGCGGCCAGGCGCATCGGGCGCGAGATCGCAATTTCATTGGCCCGCGACGGCTGGAGGGTCGCCGTCCATTATCGCAACTCGCGGGCTGAAGCCGATGCCGTGGTGGCCGAAATCGTAGCCACCGGCGGACGGGCTCATGCTCTCGAAGCCGATCTCGGCAGCCTCGATGCGATCAGGCGACTTGTCCGGAACTGCACCGAGGTGCTTAGCGCGCCGACCTGCCTCATCAACAATGCGTCCGAGTTCCACCTCGACACCATAGGTTCGTTGCGACCCGAGCTGTGGGACCTCCACCTCGACATCAACCTGAAAGCACCGGTGTTCCTTGCCCAAGCCATGGTCGAGCGACTGCCTCCCGATGCCGGCGGCAACATCATCAACATCATCGACCAGCGCGTGTGGAAACTGACGCCAGACTTCTTCTCGTACACGATTTCAAAAGCTGGTCTGTGGACGGCAACCCGCACGCTGGCCCAGGCGCTGGCCCCGCGCATTCGTGTCAACGCCATCGGGCCAGGACCGGTGCTGCGCAGCATCCACCAGACCGACCAGGAGTTCGCCGACGAATGGCAATCCACACTCTTGAAGCGCGGGCCAACCGCTGAAGAGATCGCGTCGGCGGTCCGATTTATTCTCGGCGCCCCTGCCATGACCGGCCAGATGATCGCGCTCGACAGCGGCCAGCACCTGACCTGACCTGACCTGTTCCGGCCGCCGACACTCCTCGCTGCCACAATTTCACCCGAGGTCGGCTCCCATTCGCGCCCCAAAGATGGGCCTTGATGGAGATCGCGCAACGTCAGGCGTAAACCGATCATTAACGTTAAGCATCTAAACACGACTGCTGGATCGGGGCGCCGCCACACGCCCTTGCCGCGTCAGTACAGAGTCGGATCGTTCCCATGCTTTATCGCGCCGCATCCTTCGCCGCATTCACACTCGTCGCTTCGTTTCCGGCCGCCGCCGCCGAATTGCCTGCGATCAAGGCCAGTAAGGACAACGCCGTCCCAGCCTGCGTCACCCCCGGCCGCTTGATGGCCTTCGTGAAGGCGCGCAATACCAAGCTCCAATCGCAGTTCGATGGCCTCGCGACCGAATACATGCGGCATGGCGAGGCGCTCGGCATCCGTTGGGACTATGCCTTTTTCCAGATGCTGGTCGAAACTGGAAACCTCGGCTTCACGGGCGACGTCAAACCCAAGCAGAACAATTTCGCGGGGCTCGGCGCGACCGGCGGCGGCGAACCGGGGGAGAGCTTCAAGGACATCTCGACCGGAGCGCAAGCGCACCTCGAGCACGTGCTGATGTACTCGGGCGCCAAGCTCGACAATCCAACGGCCGAGCGGACCCGCAAGGTGCAGGAGTGGGGCATTCTCACCTCCTGGCAGAAGAGCATCAAGGGGCCGATGACGTTCGCGCACCTTACGCGGAAGTGGTCGCCCAAGGATCGCCGCTACTCCGACGACATCGCCTCGGTCGCTGAAGCCTTTGCCAACGGCGCCTGCAAGGGTGACGATCCACGGCCCGAACTCGTGCAGGAAGCCCGCGGCGCGGGTGGCGTCGTCAAGGTTGCAGCCGTCGCTCCGACCGCCAAATCCGTCGAGGACAACGAACGGATTTCCGGCACTGAACTCGCCCGCCAGGCGGTGAGCGAAGCGCGCGCTAGTGGCGAAGGCAGCCGCTCCGGCCTGGGCGCAGCTGGCCTTGCGGCGGCAGCCAAGCCGCAGCCCGCCATCACCATCCTGAACGCACCGAAAGAGGCTGGCGAGACCGAGAAATCGGATAAGGCAGACATCGGAGCAAGCGCCATCGAACCGCTGGCCCAGACAAACAAGCCAGCGCGCGATACCAAGCCGGCCGTGGACAAGGACCCCGCAGCAAAATCCAAGGGCAAGGACACCAAATCCGCCGCCGTCCCGGCCAACGGCAAACCTCCGGCGACCGCGGCCGTTACGCCTCAGCCGGGAGGCCCAACGGGGTGCCGGGTCTGGCAGGCGAGTTACGGCGGCGCCAAGGCGGTCATCATCAAAGCCAGCAGTGGCCCAGAGACCAACTACACGGTCCTCGACGTCAACGAGGGTGCCGAAGCGCGCGAGGCCGAAGCCTTCATCGCGGCTTATGCCAGAGGTGGGCAAACAGTCGGCGAGTACGGCAGTTCGACCCAGGCCCTGGACAAGGCGTTCGAACTCTGCCCCGAAGGCTGAGCGCGAGACTTCCGACACCGCCCACGAAACGCCCGTCCGTTTCCGTATCGCGTCCCCGGAGCCCCCCATGATCGTCGTGGCCCAATGTGGTCGGCATTCGCCCCAGCGGCGGAGGCCGCACCATTTGGCGTTGGCGCGGCGGTGGCCGCACCCGTTGGCGTTGGCGCGGCGGTGGCCGCACCCGTTGGCGTTGGCGCGGCGGTGGCCGCACCCGTTGGCGTTGGCGCGGCGGTGGCCGCACCGTTTGGCGTTGCCGCGGCGGATTCCGCGCCCGTTGGCCGCGCTCCTGCAGGCAGTCGCAGTCGTGGTCGCAGGCCTCGTGCTTGCCGGACCAAGCGCGGACGCAACCGAGATCCGCACGAATAGCGCCAACGCGGTCCCGCAATGTGTCACGCCCGATCGGCTGATGGCGTTCCTGCAAGAAAGTAACGGCCGGCTCGACCCGCGCTACAAGGATTTGGCCAAACTATACAAGACCCACGGCGAGCGCTGGAACGTCCGCTGGGACTACGCCTTCTTCCAAATGTTGATCGAGACAGGAAACCTCACCTTCACGGGCGATGTGCGGCCGAGCCAGAACAACTTCGCCGGCCTCGGAACCACCGGTGGCGGCGTACCCGGCGACAGTTATCCAAGTATTTCGACCGGCGTGCTCGCCCAGATCCAGCACCTCGTCGCCTATTCCGGCGAACGGGTGCCAAACCCTGTCGGTGCGCGCACGCAATTGAAGCAGGACGACATCGTTTCCGCCTCCTCGAAACTTCGGCGGCCCGTCCGCTTCGCTGATCTTGCACGACGTTGGGCTGTCGACCCGAAGTACGGCCGCTCGATCGAAGGGGTGGCCGAGCGTTATCGGCAAGGCCATTGTGCGGGCCGGGCGGCGATCGACGCCACGACAGGTCCGAATACGGCACCACGCTCAGCTCTCGGCGGCGAGCCTCGGCTGGTGCGCACGGCGATCGCGCCTCTTGCCGCAGCCGACCCAATCGTTGGCAATCCCGCGGCGCGGAAAGCGGCAGCCCCAACGCCAGCACCGGGATCTGCCGTCACGACCGTATGGACACGCGCCGTCGACGGAGACATGCCGCCACGACGGATCGTGCGCCCGGAACCGTTCAATGAACCGTTCAATGGCCCGAGGCCCCAGGCTCAAGCAGCCGGCGATGCCCGCATCGAGGCCGCCGTCGCGGCCAGCACCTCAGCGCAACCGTCAAAGTCGGTGGTCGGACCGATTGGCATCGGTCCGTCATCCCCTACTGCGTTGATCTCCAAGCCCTCGCCTCCCGAGCCGCGCCCCCCCGTGCAGCCTGAGGCTCTGCAGCAAGGCGCGACGATTGCGTTCGCGGCGGCGGCAGCACCCTTCGCAGCCGCCCAGGTCGTCGCCGAGGCCAAGAACGCCCATGGCAGTTGCCGCATTCTGATGGCGAGTTATGGCGGCACGCAAACCGTCCTGATCCGCTCGTCTTCGTCTGTCGCGGTCGAGTTGATCGTGCTGTCGGTAGTCCCGGGTTTCGAGCAATTCATGACGAACAACTTTATTCGGACCCGCGCCCCCCGTGGCGTCGTCGATGGAGAGTTCGGGAACCGCGATCTGGCGATGGTTCGCGCCAAGGAAATCTGTCCGGAAGCCTCGTCAACACTCTGATCACAGCCGCCCGGACCTTGACGCTCGCCCCCCTGAACCAGCGCCCCGCCTGGCACACATACGTAAAAAGGCCGCCCTTCCAGGACGGCCTCTGTCGTTCGACATCGCTACCGGCGATCAGCGCGTCTTGTAAAGGAACCGGCGCAGCCAAGCCTTCTGGCCGTCCTGTTCCTCGCTCGATATGTTCTCGCGAGCTTCGCTCTGGGCGGACTTCAACTCGCGGACCTCGCGGCCCGTTACCCGACCGTCGGCCTTGGCCGCCCGCTCGAGGTCGGCGATGCGGTTCTGCTCTTCCAGAAGCTGCCGGTACTCGCGCTTGGTCAGATCGCCGCGGAGACGCGCGTCCTCGATCTTCTCGAACTGCAAAGCTTGATTGCGGTCGATCTGTTTCGTCGAGTGGGCGGCGGCAAAACCGGTCGACGCGACCAGCGTCAGGGTAGCAATAAGAACGGTTGTTTTGAGTGCTTTCATCGAAGTATCTCTCTCTTGCGGTTGTGCGTCACCGGTGATCGGCGAGGCGGTCGTGATCTGATGAGCCCAACATGCAACCAGAGCCTTGAACTCAAACTGAACGCTGATTTCATCTGCCGTTCATTCCGGTAGCCCTTGGCGGCCAGCGGCGCCCGTGACTTCACCAGCGGCGCTGACCGTCGTTGCGCTCCTGAAACAAGGCGGTGGCAAACTGGTCCTGCAAGCGCCGAATACGATCCCGCTCGGCCACACTCAGTTCTCCGTCACGCTTGGCTTTGCTCACTTGCTTGACGATGAAACGGAAGCCGCGTCGCAGGTCCTGCAATTCCGCGTAACTGATCGAGCCGTTTTTCACGCCGTCGAACAGGATGCGCTCGTGCTCGGCCAGGCGATCGTCGATCATGTAGTGCCAGCGATCCGCCTTGAGTGGCGCAGCAAGCAACGTGAGTGCGGCGACAGTCGTGGCCACCTTCGCGGTAAGCGAGTTCGTCAGCTTCGTCATGGGTTCCTCCCTGGTTGCTCCGGCGGGCGAACTCGTCGGCCCGACCGCATCGACACCACGGACAATGCCAGTGTTCCCCTGAACAGTTACTGAACGTTGTTTATGGAAATCCGTCAGATTCGGTGTCGGGTTGAGAACCCCACGACTCCGGCCCTGTCCCTGGCCGCCCTGCGCGTGTCATCGTCTTGACGCGGTCGCAGCCTCTCGATCCCAAGATCGCATCATGAAATCCGGCGCTTGGTTGTCAGTAGACATTCCAAAAAATGCAGTCGACACAACGACGTCGCAATGTGCCGTCTATTGGGACCAAGTCGGCGGATGTGCCGCTGCCTCGCACAAGTCTCGAACAATTCGCAGGAGTTCAAAGATGTCTGCAACTCGCATGGTCGGCCTCGCGATCGTGGCCGCTGGCTGCGCTGTCACGGCCTCGACTGCTTCCGCGGCCGAACTTCTCGGCTGCCGCAAGGTCGGATTTCTGACCGACCGAGACGTGATCGAGGTTGGCAAGCAGGACGGGCGCTTCTCGGCGATCAAGCTCGAGGTCAAAGAGAACGAAATCGAAGTGCTCGATCTCAAGGTCGTCTACGGCAACGGCAACCCGGATGACCTGGCGGTGCGATCGATTATCAAGGCCGGCGGCGAAACGCGCTGGATCGACCTCAAGGGTGGCAAGCGATTTATCAAGCAGATCAACATGGTCTACCGCTCGAAGCCGAGCTTCAAGGGCCAAGCCACTGTCTGCGCGTTAGGGCGCTGAACGTCCCGGCGCGGAGATGCCCGAAGGCCAGAGCAACACCGCTCTGGCCTTTTTTGTTGTTGGGGGTGACACGGTCCACCGGATTGAGGTGCTGATGGTCACACGTGCGACAGGCAACGTCATTGACCGGCGTCGGCAGCACTTGGCTGTTGCTCGAAACCACTCTCGACAACAATATTGAGTGCGTCGAGGAGCTAAGTCGGGCGTCACGGCTCCAGCACGAGAAGACGGCAAGCCTCCCCTTCAAAGAGGTATATTATCGTGTTTTTTCCATGGGTTATCGAGCGTCTTGTTTCTCAGCATGTTCAGTGCGCGGCAGATGCGCTGGCGCGTGCCCGACGGTAGGATTACCTCGTCGATGTAACCGCGCTCGGCCGCCACGAACGGGTTGGCGAACCGCTTCTGATACTCGTCGATACGGGCCTTGATCTTGTCAGGATCTGAAAGCTCCGAGCGATAGAGGATCTCAGCCGCGCCCTTCGCACCCATGACCGCGATCTCGGCCGTCGGCCATGCGTAGTTCACGTCGCCGCGGATATGTTTCGAGCTCATCACGTCGTAGGCGCCGCCATAGGCTTTGCGCGTGATGACCGTGATTTTCGGCACCGTCGCCTCGGCATAAGCGAACAGCAGCTTCGCGCCATGCTTGATGAGCCCGCCGTATTCCTGCGCAGTGCCCGGCAGGAACCCCGGCACGTCGACGAAGGTGAGAAGCGGGATCTCGAAGCAATCGCAGAAGCGGACGAAGCGGGCGGCCTTGCGCGAGGCGTCGCTGTCGAGCACGCCGGCCAACACCATCGGTTGGTTGGCGACGACGCCGACCGTGCGGCCTTCCATGCGCGCGAAACCGGTGACGATGTTCTTCGCAAATTGGTCCTGGATCTCGAAGAAATCCGCCTCGTCGACGACCTTCAGAATCAACTCTTTGATGTCGTAGGGCTTGTTCGGATTGTCGGGGATCAGGGTGTCGAGCGAATGATCGATGCGGTCGGCGCGGTCGCGCGTCGGCAATTCCGGCACGCCATCCATGTTGTTGGACGGCAGGAAGTCCATCAGCCGGCGCATCTGGAGCAGCGCCTCCACGTCGTTGTCGTAGGCGCGGTCGGCTATCGATGACTTGGTCGTGTGGACCCTGGCGCCGCCCAGTTCCTCAGCGGTCACTGTTTCGTTGGTGACGGTCTTCACGACGTCGGGGCCAGTGACGAACATGTAGCTCGTGTCCTTCACCATGAAGATGAAGTCGGTCATCGCCGGCGAGTAGACGTCGCCGCCCGCGCATGGCCCCATGATCACCGAGATCTGCGGGACAACGCCCGATGAAAGTACGTTGCGCAGGAACACCTCGCCATATCCGCCGAGCGCGTCGACGCCCTCCTGGATGCGAGCGCCGCCGGCATCGAACAGCCCGACGATGGGCGCGCGGTTCTTGAGCGCCATATCCTGGATTTTCATGATCTTCTGGGCGTGTGCCTGGCTGAGCGACCCGCCGAACACCGTGAAGTCCTTGGCAAACACGTAGACCACGCGGCCATTGACCGTGCCCCAGCCGATGACGACGCCGTCGCCCGGCACCTTCTGCTTATCCATGCCGAACTCGGCGCAGCGGTGCTCGACGAAGGTGTCGAACTCCTCGAAGGAGCCCTCGTCCATCAGGAGTTCGATACGCTCGCGTGCCGTCAGCTTGCCGCGCTTGTGCTGGGCGTCGATGCGCGCTTGCCCGCCGCCGAGGCGGGCTTCGTCGCGTCTGCGCTCGAGTTCATCGATCACGTCCTTCATGTCGCCCACCCTGTCGAGATTACAGCTGATCCGGTCGGGTGAGATAACACGTGACAGTGCCCGCGCAAACGGAACGAAGGGTGGAGCTTTGGTTGCCGCATCCGACTCCCCTGCGGGGAGCCGGCCGGATGCGGCGTATTGTTGTGGAGCGGTTTGTGCCCGTTACCGGATTGGGCCGCACCCCACATTCTCTGGGGAGCCGGCCGGATGCGGCGCCGACGCGGTTCAATCGCCACCGCCATCGCCGCCACCACCGTCGTCGGCACCGTGGCCGTCGCGTTGCCCGCTGCGGCGGCCTTGATGGGGCTGGGCTGCTGCATAGTCCGTGGCAGCCTCGCGATCAGCCGCGTCGGTGCCCCGGCTCCGTCCTCTACGTCGGCCGCCCAGCAACCTCCAGAAAATCAGGATGAACAACCCGAGGACGACGGCGAGGAACAGGATATCTGCGATCAGTGACATTTTACGGCCTCAGCATCGGATATCGCCTGGACCGATCGCAACGTGTGCGCGTGTCCCAACCGCCGTCACCGCCGCGCCGGTTTCAAACCTTGAATCGGGACCCGAGCACCGCGGGCGCAATCTCAATCGCGTCCGGCCCGACCATATGGTCGGGCCCGACCAGCCAGCCGCGATCCTCCAGCCAGCGCAGCGTCTTATGGGCGAAACTCTGCAGCGGCACTTCGACCGACATCATGTCAGCCCAGGGGCCCCCGATTCGGGCTTCGGCAAACGCGCGATCCGACCAGCACGGCAGCAAGAGGCGGCCGGATTGCGCGGCTGAGACCAGAAGTGCGGGACCCGAGGTATCTTCGAGCATATAGACTTTTCGAGAGGCCGCCACGCGCTCCACGAACCCATCGACAATTTCGCGCTTCAACCGCTCGGCGAGGTCGGCGGCGTCGAGTTCAGGTTCGATCGGGTCCGAGCCCCAGTCTGGCCCAGCGAGACGATTGAGACGGCTGAGCGCCGGTAGCACCTCGCACAGCAGCGCGTCGAGCGTGATCACCTTTATCTGCGGCTGTCGCGCGATCACGTCGGCCCAGCGCTCCGCTGCCTTGCGATTGGTCCATAACAACGTCACCTCTCGACCGCGATGGCGTTGCGACGGAACCCGCCCGAGGCCTTCTTCGCCGGAGACCGCGTAGATCATGCGGCTCGCGGCGGCCCGCTTGATGAAGCGGTCACGCTGGTTGAGCTCTGGAAGGCGCGGGCTGAGCAACATCGGTCTGATCCTGATTCTGTTAGTGGAATCAGTAGACAGCGCACAGGGAAACAAACCGTTAACGCGGGTTAAGGTTTGGCCGGAAGCGCGTCGATCGCGGCCATGCGCATCGTTCGTCAGCCGACCAGCGCGAGTAATCGTGCGGCGGCGGACATCTCGGCGTACCGCCGCGCCCGCCTGGTGATCGCCTCCTCGTCCTCGCCCCACTGGCCGATCTGGAAATCCTCGTCGACGTGGGCGGCGGCCCAGGCCGCATCCACGGTCAGCGCGCGTTCCGCGGTGGCCAATGCCAACAGCGCGGACCCCGTCAGCGTCGTCATCACGTGCAAGGGGGTCAGCCGGAACGCATCGTAGCGAGCGAGTGCGGCGAGCACCTTCCCCTGGTTCGGCTCAGGCTGCGCCACCGGCATCAGGCCGGCGCCCAGCACGAAGCGGCAGCCGAGCGCCGCTTCCGCCCACGCAATGACCGGGCCCCACGCCTCGGCTTGCCGCGCGACGAGATCCGACGGACCCTCGGCGCGGTAGCAGAGAAGATCGCTCATGGCGAACGCTGCGATGTCGTCGCGCAGCGCGTCCTCGTTCCCCAAAACACCATCGAGCGTGGTGTTGACCATGCGTGTGAGCGGCATCGAGGCAGGATTGATCTCGACGCCCTGCGCCGCCCACTCGGCGGCCACGGCCTCGGCCAGGTCGCGGCTCGGCATGGCGAGCAACTGCTTCTTGGGCGTGCGCACCGGGCGGCCGTCGAGCAACACGCGATGGGGTGGCCCGTCGTCGGCTGTGACCTCGGCCAACGTGTAGAAGCGCTTGATCAACGGCGGGCGCAGCGGCTCACGGCCGAGGACTTTGGCTGGCGCGTCGGCCGACGCGGAAGCGGGTTCTCCGCCGCCGGGCTTGTCGCGTTCCGCGCCAGGTTTGTCGCGTTCCGCGCCGGGCTTGTCGCGGTCGCTCATGCCGCAGCCTCGAGTTCCTCGATCAGCCGGTCGATCACGGCGGGTAGCTGCGAATACTCATCGACCAGCACATGCGCACCGGCACCATCGAGCAGCGGCGGCGCATGGTAACCCCACGTCACGCCCACTGCACCCACGCCGGCCGCACGCGCCATCTCGATGTCGTAGGTGGTATCGCCGATCATGACCGTGCGCGACGGCCCGACGCCGGCGTCCGCCATGGCCGCCAGGATCATCGACGGGTGCGGTTTGGAGGGATGGTCGTCGGCGGTCTGCACGGTGACGAAGTGGGGGTGCCAGCCCTCGCGATCGAACAGCCGCACGACGCCGCGCTGCGACTTGCCCGTGGCAATCCCGAGCCGGATATCCTCACGCGCGGCAAGACTCTCGATCACGTGCGCGGCGCCTGGAAACAGCGGCTCGTGGTGCGCGGGGTCTCGCTTCATGTCCATGAACGCGTTCTTGTAGTGCCGGGCCAATTCGCGACGGGTGGCATCGCTCTCGCTGGAGGCGAGCACCGCGAACGCTTCCGGCAGCGAAAGACCGATGATGGCAATGGTCTCGAAGCGCTTCGGCGGCTCGATGCCGAGCACGCCATAGGCGTGAACCATGGCTTCATAGATCCCATTCTGGCTGTCGACGATGGTACCGTCGCAATCGAAGATGACGAGCTTCATTCCTCTGACGCCTCGAAACGGTTCGGGTCCAACCCCAGCAGATCCCAGGTCTTGAGCATGTGGTCCGGCATCGGCGCGGTGACGTCGACCTTCTGGCCAGTGGCGGGATGCGGAATGATCAGGCGGCGGGCGTGCAGGTGCAGCGCTACGGCCATGTTCTCGGCGGGCATCGACTTGTCGCCCTCGTACTTGTTGTCGCCCGCGATGGGGTGGCCGATCAGCGCCATGTGCGCACGCAGCTGGTGCTGGCGGCCGGTCACGGGTTTGAGGCTGACCCAGGCCGCCTTGTGGGCCACTCGGTCGATCACCGAGTAGTGGGTCGTGGCGTGCATCGCGATGTCCTGCTCGCCGGGCCGGGACTTGCGCACGCGGTCACCGTCCGGACCTGAAGCCTTGACCAGCGCCGCCTCGATCTTGCCCTGCAGTGGATGCGGCACGCCGCAGACCAGCGCCCAATAGGTCTTGGCCGCCGAGCGGGTCTGGAAGGTGCGGCCGAGCTTCGCCGCCGCATCGCGCGTCTTGGCGACCAGCAACACGCCGGTGGTATCGCGATCAAGCCGGTGGACCAGCCGCGGCCGGTCGCCGAAGCGATCCTCCATGCCGGCGAGAATGCCGTCGATGTGGCGCTTCGTACCCGTGCCGCCTTGCACGGCGATGCCGAAGGGCTTGTTCAGCACCAGCACATGGTCGTCCTCGTAGAGGATCATGCGCTCGATGAAGTCGCGGTCGCCCTTCGACACGCCCGGCGGCGCCTTGAGCGAGGGCACTGCGGTCTTGGGCGTGCGCACGATGGCCGGCACGCGAATCTGGGCGCCTGCCTCCAGCCGGTCATTGGCCTGGGCCCGCTTTGAATCGACGCGGACCTGGCCGGAGCGCAACAGCTTTTGCAGGTAGCCCTGGCCAACTTCAGGAAAGTGCATGCGGAACCAGCGGTCGAGCCTGAGGCCCCCCTCGTCCTTCTTGACCTCGATCGTCTCGACCTTGGGGTTCGGCTTGGGGCTGTCTGCAAGAGTGGTCATGTCAATGCGGTCCGGGCCAGCCAAGCGCCGGCCAAAAGGGCTAGGAAGGAAAGCACGACGGAGCCGCCGACGTAGGCGAAGAGCCGCAGGCTCATGGAATGGTCGGCGCTTTCGATGAGACGCAATGTATCGAGCGAGAACGCCGAGAACGTGGTCAGGCCGCCGAGAATACCCGTTGCGAGGAACGTCCGCCATTCTGGCGAATCACCGAGCCGCTGCTGCAAGAATACGACAACGATACCCATGAGGAATCCGCCAACCACATTCACCGTGAACGTCGACCACGGAAAGGCGGTGAGCCCACGGCCTTCGAAATGCGTATTGACCAGGTAGCGCGCGCCCGCGCCGATCGCGCCGCCAGCCGACGCAAGCAGCAGCAGTTTCATCGTAAGCCCTCGATCTCATCACATCCAGGCGCCATGTGACGCCGCTGCGCTCGGCCGCACCCGAGAACTGTGGAATAGAGCGTATAGCGCCGGACCACGGCCGAGGCCAGCACGTGATGAATGGCCGAAGACGTCCGGGTCGGGGACTGGATGCCCTGCCGTCATGGCTGATGGCCAGCAACGGAGCTACGACGGCCCCGTCAGGCTCCGTCGCCGTCCTTGACAAGGGTGCCGCCCAGCGCCCAACCGATCAGCCAGCCGGCCACGAGCATCAGAAAATTGACCGCCATGAATACTCCGGTGTGCATATCGCCCACCTGATCAGGGTTGTCGAAGGCGAACTTGGCCACGGTCCAGCTTGCGATCGGACCGCTGACGAACAGCATCGCCAATGCGGCAACCGCAATGGCGAACAGCATGGCGACGACGTAGCGCATCTCTCCCCCGACCGGCAGTTTGTCACCCATCCGACGGCTATTCGACCGGCCAGAACCAGATCTCGCCAGCCTCGGCATAATTCGAATAGTAACCAACCCAGGAGAACCACTCCATAAGCCACTTGGCACTTGACCTATAGCCGTTCCACACATCGATGTGGTCCCCGGTCGCTTTGCCGGTGTCGCTCGACCGGCGCCAGTAGTCTTGGACGTAGATGATGCCGGTGCGTCCGAATATCTTCGGATAGAACGTGGCGGCTTCTGCGCCTGAATATTTCTCGATCGGACCGACGCCCGGAAGGTTGGCGCGTGCGATCGCGTTGGCCAACTGGTTGGCATTGATGAAATGCATCGATTCACGGGAGTGCACCGCGCAGTGCGCGCAGCCCGCCAGCTGGCTCGCACTGACGCCCGCGCGCCGTAGCGCGATACTCATGCGAATGGCGCATTGGTTAGAAAAAACCGGGTAGCCGAGCCCGATCTTCTTGCCCTCGAGATTGATGAGATCGGCCGGCGCGATGCAAGGCGTCATCACACTCTCGTTTATCGGATGACCCCGCCACAAATCCTTGAACGCCACCATCGCCGGCTCCTGCACCTGTTGCGGATTGCTTTACTATAGGCGCACCGCTCGACATCGACCAGTCCCACGGAGTCCCCACGGAGTCCCCACGGAGTCGCCCGCGCTCGTATGTATACGAGGGACTTATGTGTTAGCATGGCAACGCGGCGTGGAAACGCGGTGTGGACCCGGATATCGCATGACATCGACCCAAGATCAAAGTCCCGATCAAAGTCCGGATCACGCCCCCACGTTCCCGTTCGACAACAGCTATGCCCGGCTGCCGGACCGCTTCTTCACGCGTACGCGGCCAACAGCGGTTGCGGCGCCCCGGCTGATCCGGTTGAATGAAAATCTGGCCCGCGAGCTGCGACTGGATCCCGTCTCGCTCACGTCTCTCGCAGGCATCGCAATCCTTGCCGGCAACACTGTGGCGCTCGGCAGTGAGCCCATCGCAACGGCCTATGCCGGCCACCAGTTTGGCGGGTTCAATCCGTCTCTTGGTGACGGACGCGCGATACTGCTGGGCGAGGTGGTGGACGCCCACGGCATCCGGCGCGACATTCAGCTGAAAGGGTCTGGCCCTACGCATTACTCGCGCCGTGGCGACGGCCGGGCGGCACTCGGTCCCGTCCTGCGCGAATACATCCTGAGCGAGGCATTCGCATCCTTGGGCGTTCCGTCCACCCGCGCGCTCGCAGCGGTCTCGACGGGTGAAGTCGTGCTCCGCGAGCGCGCCTTGCCGGGCGCGGTACTGACGCGCGTTGCTCAAAGCCACATCCGCGTCGGCACATTTCAGTATTTCGCCGCCCGCAGCGACGTCGACGCCGTCCGCGCCCTGGCCGATCATGTCATTGCGCGGCACTATCCTGAAGCGGCAGCCGCGCCCAACCCCTACCTCGCCATGCTCGATGGCGTGATCGCCCGACAGTCCGCGCTCATCGCCCGCTGGATGAACATCGGCTTCATCCATGGCGTCATGAACACCGACAACATGGCAATTTGCGGCGAAACCATCGACTTCGGCCCCTGCGCCTTTGTCGACCACTACGAGCCCGACAAGGTATTCAGCTCCATCGACGAGCGCGGGCGTTACGCACTCTCCAATCAGCCGGCGATCGGGCTTTGGAACCTGTCGCGACTGGCGGAAGCACTATTGCCGCTGTTGGCGGACGACAAGGCCGTGGCGATCACCAGCGCGGAGGTGTCCCTCGGAGCGTATGTGCGGCGCTACGAGGAGGCCTATCTTGCGGGTCTGCGTCAGAAGCTCGGTCTGGTCGAGCCGCACGCGGACGACCCGGCGCTGGCGCAAGACCTGTTGGACGCCATGGCCGCAGCCGGCGCGGATTTCACGCAGACATTCCGGCGGCTCGCGGAACTCGCGACCGACACCTCGGCGTCCGAGAAGCTGGACGACCTGCGAAAGCTGTTCGGCGACACGACGGCAATCGACCTCTGGATTTCCCGCTGGCTGGCCCGTATCGCACAGGAAGCCTCCACGCCCGAGGCACGTGCGGCCATCATGCGACGGTCGAACCCGGCGTTCATTCCGCGCAATCACCTGGTTGCCGAAGCCATTGCCGAGGCGGTCGAGAACGACGATTTCAGAGCCTTTGAAAGGCTGCTTCAGGTGCTCTCGCGGCCCTACGACGATCAGCCAGAGTCCGCCCGCTACGCCCTTCCGCCCACCCCCGACCAAGTCGTCCGCGCCACCTTCTGCGGGACGTGATGGTCCCCTCTCCCCTTGGGGAGAGCAGGGTGAGGGGGCTGGCTTCGACACGTTGGAGACTTGCTCCACGCGCGACGTGGCGCGATCTGATCGACGATGTCGTGCCGGTGCCCGATGCGACCAGGTAAAGATCCCGGCTCGCGCGCGGAATTGTGAGTGTCGCGCTGCCCCCAGGGCTGGTGGCCGCGCTTGGCCGGGAACGCGGGTGGTGGGAGAAGGGTCCCATTGGGAACACTCGCGCGTGTGAGCACACCCCCTAGAACAACAACCATGCCGCAAGCCCAAGGAACGCGAAGAAGCCGACCACGTCGGTCACGAAAGTGACGAACACGCCCGAGGCAGGCGCCGGGTCGAGATCGAAATGGTCGAGCACCAGCGGGATCAGGATGCCGGCTACGGCGGCCGCGAACAGGTTGACGATCATCGCAGCTCCGATCACCGCGCCGAGCTTGGATGAGCCAAACCACAGGAACACCACGACCGCGATGATCGTCGACAGAATGAGCCCGTTGACGAGGCCGACCAAGGCTTCGCGCGTGATCACCCGCGGCGCATTCACCGGTCCGAGCTTGTTGGTGGCGAGCGCGCGCACCGTCACCGTCATGGTCTGCGTGCCGGCATTGCCACCCATCGACGCCACCACCGGCATCAGTACGGCCAGCGCCACCATCTGTTCGATGGTCGCGTCGAACTGTTGAATGACCAGCGATCCGAGCATCGCGGTTCCAAGGTTGACGACCAGCCACGGCACCCGGCTCTTGGCGGTCTCGTACACGCTGTCGGCGAGGCTTTCGTCACCCACGCCGGCGAGCTTCTTCATGTCCTCCTCGGCCTCTTCCTTGATGACATCGACCACGTCATCGAACATCACCACACCGACCAGCCGCTTCTCGGCATCGACGACCGGTGCCGACATCAAGCCATAGCGCTCGAACTGGCGGGCCACGCCCTCCTGGTCGGCGCTCGCCAGCACCACGTGCCGGTCCTCGTTCATGATGGTATCGACCCGCACCTGCCGCTTGGTCCTGAGCAGTCGCGACAGCTCGACGCTGCCGAGCACCCGGAATGTCGGATCGACGACAAAGATTTCCGTGAACTGATCCGGCAGGTCCTCGGTGTCGCGCATGTGGTCGATCACCTGCCCGACGGTCCAGAACGGCGCCACCGCGACGAAATCGGCCTGCATAAGCCGGCCAGCGGTCTCTTCTGGGTATTCGAAGTTGCGCTCGAGCGCCTCGCGGTCGCTGGTCGGCAACTGGGCGAGCACCGCCTGCCGGTCGTCGGCATCGAGGCCTTCGATCAGATAGGCGGCGTCGTCGGTGTCGAGCTCGGTGGCGGCCTTGGCGAGGAACTCGTTGGGCAGCGCCTCCGAGAGCTGGTCGCGGACCGTCTCGTCGAGCTCGGAGAACACCTCGTAGTCGAATGCCGCGCCCAGCGCCTGGATCAACGCCACCCGGTCGTCGGGCGACACAGCTCGATGACGTCGGCGAGATCGGTGTCTTGAGATCGGCGGTCAGCGTGCGAGCGCGTGCGGCGTCCCCGGCATCGAGTGCGGCCGAAACCTGCGGCACGAGTTCGGAAGCGCTGAGCGCCTGGCGGTCTTCGAGATCTACGTTGAGGGTGGGTTCTAACGTCACGAAAAACGCTCCCGAGCGTCGTATTGCGGATCTCGCCGGATGATGCCGGGCCGACGTCGCCTCGAATCCGCCTAACGTCTTGGCCTTAACACATGACCTGCGATGGCAACACCCGATGCGCAATTGTCACAACGCGATACCGGTGCGCGGTTTCGCCGCCATTTTGTCGGAAACGCCGTGTCGGGTACACTGCCGCGATCGAGTATACGGGCACCACGCCGGTATACGTTCGCGCATTCATTGCGCCTGGGAACGGGGAATGGCTATCTGATGCGCTCAGCGCTTTTACTTTCGGCGGCTGTTCTGCTGGCGATACCTGGTCTGGTGATGCCAGCGGTTACTGGCGGCAACGCGATCGCGCAGGAGACCGCAGTCACGGCCGCGCCCCCGGCCACCACCGCGCCCGCATCCACCGCTGCGTCCCGCGGAGACAAAGCCGCGTCCCGGACCGACAAATGCGCCGGCCGCACCGATGTGCTCGGCGTCTCCCGCGTGGTCGAGATCAACACCGCTGGCGGACAGCAGTTCGGCCAGCAGCAGTACCGCGACAACGATTTCCTCGCCGACGGCGAAGTCGTGCTCACCTTCGACGACGGCCCGCTCCGCCCCTATACGGTGCCCGTGCTCAACGCGCTCGACGCCCAGTGCACCAAGGCCACCTTCTTCATCGTCGGCCGGATGGCGGTCGCCGACCCCGAACTCGTAAGCGAGACCGCGCGCCGCGGCCACACCATCGGCACGCACACCTGGTCGCACCGGAACATGCGCACGGCGGGCAGCATGGCCAAGGGCGAGGTCGAACTCGCCATCAGCGCCGTGCGCAAAGCCGCGGGACAGCCCACGGCGCCGTTTTTCCGCTTTCCATTCCTGGCCGACAGCCGGGCGATGATCGCGCACCTCGGGACGCGCGACAACGGCATCTTTTCGATCGACGTCGACAGCGTCGACTACCGCACCAAGGACCCGGCCGAGGTGCACACCACGATCCTCAAGCAACTTGCCCAGAAGCGGAAGGGTATCCTTCTGTTCCACGACATTCAGCCTTCGACCGCCGGTGCGCTCGCTGGCCTCCTCGGCGAGCTGAAAAAGCGCGGCTTCAAGGTCGTGCACATGATCAGCAAAACGCCGGCTACGACGCTGCCTGAGTATGACGCGCTGGCCGACAAGGAGCTTTCGCGCAAGCAACTGGCCGCTGCCAAGTCGCCGCTCGCCAACCGCGCCATCGTCTGGCCGGTGTCACCGGGCGATGCCACGCAGGCCGGACGCGCCGACACGCGGCCTGCGGCTCTGCGGGTGCCACCGGCACTTGCGCCCTCGTCCGGAGCAACCGCCGCGCAGGGCAATCCGCCGCCGCAGGCCATCACACAACCCGGGCCGCCGCCGACGCCGCCCGCCGCCGCACCGCCGCGTTCGAAATGGCGCGCGCCGGACGACGACTGGGCGACCAAGATGTTCCGCGACTACTGAGCCGCACTCCGGTGCAGATTGATGGATCTCGATGGGCTCGCCAGCCCTTGCCCGCGCGCCACGCCTTCCCGCGAAATTGCGTTCCACACCGGCACGCTGTTGCAACGGTCGCCGAATTCGCCGATGGTCCGTCAATACTCTGACGAACAACGAACAACCAACTACGGGACGGGCCCATGCACGTCGTCATGCGGGCTGCGGTCGCCGCCATCGCAACACTTCTCGGAGCCGCTCCAGGCACCACCGCGGCGATGGCCCAGGCCACCCAGGAGGCGCTGACGCGGCCAAACGGCGGCTGCCCGTCGGCATCGGCCGCGCTCGGGGTTGCGCGCATCGTCGAAATCGATGCGGCATCCGGACCGCTCTACGGCGACATCACCAAGTACGCCAAGGAGGACACCTTCCTGGGCCCCAAAGAGGTCGTTCTGACATTCGACGACGGCCCGCTGCCGTGGATCACGAAATCGATCCTCGATACGCTCGACCGCCACTGCACCAAGGCGACGTTCTTCTCGGTCGGCAAGATGGCGCTGGCCTACCCGGCCTCGGTCAAAGACGTACTCGCCCGCGGCCATACGCTCGGCGGGCACACCCACACCCACCCGCTCAACATCGCACGACTGAAGCCCGAACGCGCCTTGGACGAGATCGAGCGAGGGTTCGCGGCGATCGCGCTGGCGGCCGGGGAGCCGATCGCTCCGTTTTTCCGCTTTCCGGGGCTGAGCGACAACCCAACGCTGCTCGCCCACCTGCAGTCGCGCGGCATCGCAACTTTCACGGTCGATGTCGTCTCCAACGACAGCTACATTGGCGATCCCTCTCGCCTAGCCCGCCTGACCCTCGACCGCATCGAGGCGCGCCAGGGCGGGATCGTGCTGTTCCACGACATCAAGGCCGCTACGGCAAAAGCCCTTCCGCAGATCCTCGCTGAGCTCAAGTCGCGCGGGTACAAGGTCGTGCACTTGCAGTCGAAGTCGCCCCTTGTCCCGGTCGCCGAGTTTGCAAGTACGCTGACGCCGCTGATGGCCAAGTCGGTGGCGCCCACCGAGGGTAAACCGACCTTGGTGCCCTTCTATGGAACGACGGGACCACAGAAAACAGGCGAGATTGCCGGAGAACCAGCGACTGCTCCGGCCACCGTTTCGGGCGCTGCAACAGCCGCCCCGGCAGGCGCTGCACGCGCGGTCGTGGTTGCCGGTCGCGGTCCGGATGCGGCGGCGCAAATCCAGGTTACGGTGCTGGCGCCTCCACCGCGGCCGCGCATTGCCTCCGCGTCGTCACCCGATCCCGACCGAAAGCCGCGCGAGCGTGCCAGTCGGCGGCTGCCTCAGTCGAACGCCAGCGCAACGCCCCACAACGGCGGCTGGTCGACACGGGTAAAGCCGACCCTCCGCAACCGCATCGACGAGTAATGGCCCCAGTCGGCTGGAAGCCAAGGGCACCTCGCAAGAGCAAGTGCGATCCGAGGCCGACCCTCATGCCCGAGCGCCCGATCAGTCGAGTTGGATGTGGCACACATTCATCGCGAGCGTCGCTCCGACACTGGAACAAGGCGTTTTGGAGCGCACGTACGTGGCGACGGCGATCCCATCCGAACCGAACGCAGTCCAGGTGATCCACGGGCGGCAATCATCTGCCGGACCAGCTGATCGCCCAACTGAAAAAGGCGGACCTCGCGGCCCGCCTTGCTTTCATCAGGAGCGCGCGCCCAGCAAGAGCGGGGGCGTATGCTGTATGCAACCAGGGACTGGTGCGGACGAGAAGACTCGAACTTCCACGCCGTTTCCAGCGCTACCACCTCAAGGTAGTGCGTCTACCAATTCCGCCACGACCGCAAGTCCCAGGCGAACTGTTCACTGATATAGCGAACCTCGGAACAGCGAACAAGCGCCACCCCGAGGTCGGCTCAACTAACAGAGCCCTCGATCCCTGGCAAGCTGGAAGCTCGACATGCGCCCATCAAACCATCACATTCCGTCCATGCCGCTCATTCAAGCTCATCCGCGTCGCCTGTTGCACCGCGATCCCGATGCCACAATCGCCTGGGCGCGGACCGGCGTTCCGGTCGGCTACGTCGAGGCCGTCGAATTCATGGAAGCGCGCGCGGCGGCCATCCGGCGCGGTGACGCTTCCGAACTGGTCTGGCTGGTCGAGCACCCTGCGCTCTACACCGCGGGCAGCAGTTCGCGACGCGCGGACTTGCTCATGCCGGACCGGTTTCCGGTTCACGAGACCCGCCGCGGCGGACAGTTCACCTACCATGGCCCTGGACAACGCGTTGCCTACCTGATGCTCGACGTCGGCATGCGCGGCCGCGATGTCCGCAGCTTCGTCGGCGCGATCGAGGATTGCGTCATTGGGGCCTTGGCCCGGCTCGGCGTCGACGGTGAGACCCGCGAGGGTCGAGTCGGCGTCTGGGTTCGGCGACCCGGTGCGCCCAACCACCCCGACGCGCGCGAGGACAAGATCGCGGCCATCGGCGTCAGACTGAAGTCGTGGGTCAGCCTGCATGGCCTGTCGATCAACGTCGCACCAGATCTCGATCATTTCGCCGGTATCGTGCCCTGTGGCATCGCCGGTCATGGCGTCACCAGCCTCGCCGATCTCGGTCGCACGGCATCGATGGAAGCTGTGGATCTGGCCCTGCGGGCGGCATTCGATGACGTCTTCGGTACGTTGGTCGACGCTCCGTGCCCACTCCAGTGCACGAAAAGCGACGCCTTGGCCGTCACGCCGGCGTCGGGGCGAAACTGATCGATACCCGTGATCTCACTCTGCGCACCCAAAGAAAGAGAGCACCCAAACAAAGAGCACCCGCTCCAACTCGTGGAACGGGTGCATGAACTAGCGCCAACGGATATGGGTGTTTCTCTACTGCTTCCTGGGCTCGGAGGGCTGGCCAGCAGCGCCGGATTCCGACTCTGCAGGCACGTCTGGCCCGTCGTAATAGAGATAACCCTCCTCAATCGATACGACTTCCGAGCCTTCTAGCTCGTACTCGTCGTTCTCGCTGTCGTTGAGGCGGATGATGCAGCCCTTCTGACAGACCTCTTTAAGCTCCTGGGATGGCCTCAGGATATGATCTCCCCTGGCCTCCCCCTCGATGACAGTGAGCTTGACGTCCTTGTCATCGCGGTTCGTCACCGAGACCGCATCGGCGGTCGAGGCCCACAGAAGGGCTGTGAACAAACCAGCCGCCGAGATCACTCTGGACATTGCGGCTGCTCCTAGGCCCGTTGGCTAAACTGGTTACTTCTTCTTCTTGGCAGCTGGCTTCTTGGCGGGTGCGGCCTTGGCGGCGGGCTTCTTCGCGGCGGGCTTCTTTGCAGGTGCCTTCATGGTGCTTGGTCCTTCCATTGGTAGTCCGGTAAACCCGGACCGATTTAAACCCGACTCGATCGGGCCAACGAGAATTTGGTGAGATTCAAGCCCATCCACAAACGGAATTTTCCGGTGACTACTATCGAAGATTTCGATAGATAGCCTCGTATGCGTTGAGCCTACCGGGCAAATCCATGGATATCAACCTCGCACGCACCTTCCTGATGGTCGCCGAAACCGGCAGCTTTATCGATGCCGCCCGCAAGATGAACATCACTCAATCGACCGTTTCCGCCCGCATCAAGGGGCTCGAGGACATACTCGGACGTCCGCTGTTCGAGCGCTCGAAGTTCGGCGCGGAGCTGACCGGCGCTGGCAACCAGTTCCAAAAGCACGCGCTCGCACTGATCCGCGTCTGGCAGCACGCGCAACTCGAAATCAACCTCTCGGCCCTGCATCGCGACCATCTTTCGGTCGGCGCGCCGGGCAGTTTGTGGGACGGTTTTTTGCTCAAGTGGGTCTCGTGGATGCGTTCGAACATCCCCGACATCTCGGTCTCGGCCAGCTCCGGGCTGTCCTCCGTGCTGACCCAGCGGCTGATCGAAGGCACCCTCGATCTCGCGCTCATGTACCGGCCGACGCAGCCGCCCGGGTTGACGATCGAGCATCTGTTCGATGAGGAATTCGTGCTGGTGACCAGCGCCAGGACCGCTCTGGGGCGGGGGGCAAGTGACTATGTGTTCATCGACTGGGGCTCGGATTTTCAAGAGGACCATGCGGCCGAGTATCCTGAGCTGTCGAACCCCGGCCTCAACCTCGATCTCGGCTCGATCGGCATCGACTACCTTTTGGCCAATCCAGCGTCGGCCTACTTTCCCTTGCGAATGGTGAAGACGCTCATCGCGCGGGGCCGATTGAAGCAGCCCAAGCGCGCCCGCAAATTCAACTACCCCGTGTTCATGGTTTATCCGGAAGCGCGCGATGAAGAGGCCTATGCGCCGATTCTTGCCGGTCTGAGGCGCGAGGCGGCCAAGCTCGGCTGATCCACTGGCCGCATCAGCTCCGCCCTTCGCGAGGCCTACGCCGGCTGTTCCGCACTCTCCGAGTGCACATCCTCATCGGACGCCGCGAACCCTTTCGCACCCGGCTCTGGGCCATATCGGTTCGCGCCCGGCGTCCCCTTGGCGATGTGCACCCACAAGATCGCGCCCAGCACCGGCAGGCACGTCGCCGTCACGTTCAGCCAGAACGCTATGTGCCGAGGGTTCAGCGCGTCGGCGGCGTGAAACGCCGTCAGCAACACGACCGACACGACAATCGACCAGCCGATGAACGCGGCCATGGCCTTGGCGATCCACCAGGCGCTGAGGTCGAGGTCATGCAGCCGCCGGGCCACCGCCACGGTCGCGATCCAAACGCTTGCGAGCTTGAAGGCCAGCGCGACCTCGCCGGCCAAGCCAATGCCCGTCAGCCAGATCAAGACCACCATGGCGACATCAGCAGCCAGCAGCCAGCCCGCCACCGCCAACAGCCCTTTGCGGCTCAGTCGTCCACGCGGGTCGAGTATCCCGAGAACATCCCAAACCGCCGCCATCGCTTGAACCTCTCCATCGCAGGGGTCCAAACTGCCCGCAACACGGTTCAAAAACGCTTGCCGCGGACACCAGAGTCCGCGGCGTCCCATCCCAATTCGTCGATCGTGGTTGATGCCCGGTTAAGTCCCCAGGCCGCACAATATCAAGCAAATTCGAGGATCACCGCGTCCACCGCCAAGCTGTCGCCGGCCGCCGCGTTCACCTTCTTCACCTTGCCGTCGCGCTCAGCCTTGAGGATGTTCTCCATCTTCATGGCTTCGACGATCGCCAGCGTATCGCCAGCTTTAACGTCCTGACCTTCCGTCACAGCCACCGACTTGATCAGCCCCGGCATCGGGCAGAGAAGGTATTTCGACATGTCGGCCGCGACCTTCTCCGGCATCAGCGAAGCCAACGCCGCCTCGCGCTCGGTATAGACGCGTGCTGCCGTCGCGATGCCGCGATAGGCGAGGTTGTAGCCGTTGAGGATCTGCCGCACCTGCACCGACACGTTGAGATCACGTACCAGCCCCGACCACACCGGATCGCCCGGCCACCACTTCGAGACCAGCTCGAGCACGTCCCCTGGCTGGCCGGCATCATCCAACAGCGTCACTTTGACCGGCGCCTCGGGGCCAACGCCCACGCCCTCGACATGAACGCGCTGGCGCACCTTGCCCAGTTCGACGACGCGGCGGCTGGCGAAGCGCACTGCCTTGCCGTCCATCTGATGCGTGATTTCGCGGCGGCGCGCGTTGTTCATGTGATCGACCGTGGCGGCCACAGCCGCCAGCACCTTGAGTTCGTCCCCGGCAGGCACCCTCGGAGAGAATCCGTCCGGGAACTCCTCTTTGATGAAGCCCGTTGAAATCTTGCCGGAGCGCCACCGCGGATGCTGCATCAGCGCGCTCAGGAACGGGATGTTGTGCTGAATACCGTCGATGTAGAACGCATCCAGCGCCTCGGCTTGCAGATCGATTGCCGCTTCCCGCGTTGGTGCGTGGGTCACCAGCTTGGCGATCATCGGGTCGTAATACATCGAGATCTCACCGCCCTCCGTCACGCCCGTGTCGTTACGCACCGTGAAGCCATCGGCCGAGCCCTCGACCGGCGGGCGATACTTCACAAGCCGCCCGATCGACGGAAGGAAGTTGCGATAGGGGTCCTCGGCATAGATGCGGCTTTCCACCGCCCAACCGCTCAATTTGATGTCGGACTGCTTCCACGGCAGCTTCTCTCCTGCCGCCACCCTGATCATCTGCTCGACAAGGTCGACACCGGTTATCATCTCGGTCACCGGATGTTCGACCTGCAGCCGCGTGTTCATCTCGAGGAAAAAGAAATTACGATCCTGCCCGGCCACGAACTCGACGGTGCCGGCGCTGTCGTAGCCGACGGCACGGGCCAATGCGACTGCTTGCTCGCCCATGGCCTTTCGGGTCTTCTCGTCGAGCAGGGGCGACGGCGCTTCCTCGATCACCTTCTGGTTGCGGCGCTGGATCGAGCACTCGCGCTCGCCCAAATAGACGATGTTGCCATGCTTGTCGCCGATCAGCTGGATCTCGATGTGGCGCGGATTGACGATGAACTTCTCGATGAACATGCGGTCGTCTCCGAACGACGCCTTGGCCTCGTTGCGCGACGATGAAAAACCTTCGGCGACCTCGTCCTTGCTCCACGCGATGCGCATGCCCTTGCCACCGCCGCCGGCCGAGGCCTTGATCATAACCGGATAGCCGATTTCGTCGGCGATTTTCACAGCATGCTTGGCGTCAGCGATCTCGCCCAAATAGCCCGGCACGGTCGATACATTTGCGAGTGCCGCGGCCTTTTTCGATTCGATCTTGTCGCCCATGGCGGCGATGGCCTTGGGGTTCGGCCCGATGAACACGATCCCTGCCTTTTCCAGCGCAATCGGAAACGCCTCGCGCTCCGACAGGAAGCCGTAGCCGGGATGCACCGCTTCCGCTCCGGATTTCAAGCACGCATCGACGATCTTCTCGATGATGAGATAGGACTGCGCGGCGGGCGGGGGGCCAAGGTGGATGGCCTCGTCGGCCATCTCCACGTGCATGGCGTCGCGGTCGGCGTCGGAATAGACGGCCACCGTCTTGATGCCCATCTTGCGGGCGGTCTTCATCACGCGGCAGGCAATCTCACCGCGGTTCGCAATCAGGATCTTCTTGAACATCGCGTGCTGGGGTCCCGTGTCGGAGGGGTTGGGCGAATTCAGCCCATCGCGTGTTCTAGACGGGGGCTGCGGCGGCGACAACTCTGCTATTACACGACCAAAGGCGCACGACGCAGCTGGCCTGCGCTTCGTCCCGTTCAAACCTCGGGTTCTGGCAACCCGCCTCAAGCAGCCAATTGGCTCGTCAGTCGGCTGCGAACGAGATCGATGGCGCCGCGCAATTCATAGAGCTTGTCGGAGTACCTGAGCGGCACCGGAATTTGGCTGACGGCCTCTTCGATCCGGTCGATCTCGTGGTGATGCTCGGCCATGATCTGCGCCGACCGGCCTGCACCGGTGCGCTTCTCCAGCGCCTTGAGTTGCCCGTACCAGTAGAGCAGCCGCTGGTTGATGCGCCATTGATAGAGCCACGGCACCAGCTTGAATACCGGGATGAAGATCGTCGCCAGCGGCACCACCAGCACGATCATGCGCTCGACGAAGTTGGCGAGCCAGAACGGCAGGAAGCGCCGAAAGAACGGCTGGCCACTCTTGTAGATGCGTTCGGCGTCCTCCGACATCGGGTACTCGGGATCGATGCCCTTGGGGTAGTCTTTCAACCGCTGGAACACGCTGCCTTTGGAATGCACCGCCGTCGCCGCATCGACCAACAGCTCGGCGAGCGCGGGATGCAGGTCTTTCCGGGCCACGAGCGCCGCTTGTGCTGCCACCAACGAGACGTCCTGCGGCGGGATGTTCTTTTCGAGATCGACAACGCCCTGCGGCAGCACGACCCGGGTCAGATAGGGGAACAGCCGCGTGTAGGCCTCGGACTGCACGAAGTTCATCAGTCGCAGCCTGTCGTCCCGCAGCAGTTGCTGGATCAAGGGTGCTTCGGGTGCGAAGGCCAGGAAGATCGCATCGACCTCGCTCTCGAGCAGCGCGTCGACGGCGTTCTGGCCCGCAAGCGGCGCCAGCCTGGTGTTCTCGATTGTGACCTGATTGGACTTCAACAGCGTCTCGGCGAGTTGCCGGGTGCCGCTGCCCTCGGCGCCGACGGCCAGCCGCCGGCCCTTGAGGTCCGACAAACGCTCGACCCTGTCCGCTGCCCGATGGAATACCCACAGCGGTTCGAGGAACACCCGGCCGATGGAGACGAGGTCGGGCGACAGCTCGCTGTTCGAGATCCCGCCCTGCACCAGTCCGAGCTTGAAGCCCGATGCCGAATCGTTGAGCCGCTTGATGTTCTCGATCGATCCCGCCGACGTCGCGATCTCGAGCGTGATGCCCTGTGCCTTCATCAGTTCGGCGTAACGCTGGCCGAACTTGAAGTAGCCGCCCGTTTCACTGCCGGTCGTCATCTTGACCACCTTGGGCGGAGCCGGCTCCACGAACTGAAAGGCCAGCCAAACCGCGCCCAGGCACACGAGCAAGGCTGGCCCGGCAATCATTGCCAGTTCCCGCACCCGTGAATTCATTCCGTCGCGTTCCATGGTCTTCATCCTCGTGCGATCAGCCAACGGCCCCGGGAACGCCGGTTCGAAGGCCCAGGCAACCGGCCCGATCGGCAGCCTTATGCCGTCTGCCGACGATTGTCGCTACGGAGTAGAGGAAAAATGGTGCAAAACCACGGAGGTGCAGATCTTTGTTGGAACAACAGAATGCGCGGTCCGCGACGTGCACACGCGCGATCCCAACGCCGCCTTGGTCGCTGGCCCACTCGTTGGTCAGCCTGCGGACGCGTGCCAAGTTGTCAGAAACCGATCAAGCCCGCAGCCGCGGCAGCTCCGCTTCCAGACCCGGATGCACCCTTTGGCCGAGCGCCGTGATGTGGGCCAACAGCGCCGCCTCACCGAGCCGGTCGGGCTGCCCCCGGGCCAACCGGGCGGCGAGCCACGGGGCGTCCACCTCGAGTATCGGCTCGTGGGTGATGATCGCGATCCGCTGCCGTTCGAGGCGCGACAGCGCCTGCTCTTCCACCGCTTCTGCCCGATAGGCTGCGATAACGCCCGAACATCGCATCGTCAATTTTGTAAGCAGCACGGCTGGCGGCAGGTGGCCGGCAAAGTCGATCGCGGTCGACGGCGCGAAGGCGTGTTCGCGGGTCGGGATCGCATGGCCGGAGGCGGTCATCGCGAGATGGGCCACCACTTTCACAATGAGCTCGGTCCACGCGGCATTGGGCACCGTGATCGCGTCGTGAATATCCAACAGCACTTCGGCCTCCGCGCGGGCCAGCGCGACGTGTCCGCCGCTGCCGAATGCGTAGAGCACGCGGCGCACGAGATCCACCTCACCGTCCGTGATCGTGCCGGCATCGGCGGGGCATTCGGCGCGCAACGGGCCCGTGCCACTGGTAACCGCGGCCTGAACCTGGACGAGCGCGAGTTGCGATAAACTGGCAGGCGCCCAACGCGCCGTACCAAGGACATTGAGCAACAAAGCGATTCCGGTCTTGGTCGCGATGTGTCCTTCGGTGCAGATTCGGTCTCTCAGCCACTCTGCGTTCGACGCCGTCAGATAGCCTTCTGGTGCGGCGTGATGGACGATGTATTCGGTGACGGCGTCGACGAAGAACGGCGACCACGCCGGGCCTTGGCCACCGCACGTCTCGTTCAGCGCACACAGCGCCTCGGCCTCGCTGGCGGCGACGGCGCCTTCCGGCCCGAACAATCGTTTGAGGCGGATCACGTCCTGGTCGTCGATGCGGCCGCGCGACATGATCGCAGCAAACGGAAATGTCCGGTCGTGACTCATGGCCAGCTCGCAGTTTTGAAAAATTGGATGTCCTGGAGCCTTGAGCGTACGGTCGGCATGCTTACCCAAATCTTAAGTTGTCAGATCGTCGGCGGCATCGACCGCTGAACACGCGGACGATGATGCCCCTGAGACACATCGCCCCCTTCCTTCGTAGCTGTCCGGCTTCGTTTGCAGCCGTCGCAGTGATTGCTCGAACACCTTGAATGTCGCTGCGGAATTGTCCCGGCGCTCCCGTCCGTACGCAGCGCGGCTCCGCCGCGAGGGGAGCGGCGATTTCTTTCCTTTCTGCTCGTTCGCATCATGCCTCAGAGTTGAACCGGACAGCCGTGAGCATCGCTCCGCACGGACGAACGTGGTCTGCGCGAGTGAGTACCACCCACGACATTTTGCGCCATACCCAGTGCCCCCAACCTCTGCTACTCAAGTCCATGCCCATCGAGATCATCACATCCGCGGATACCCCGTCATTGTCGCCCCGCCCGACCCAGCAGGCAATGTTGCGTGGCTTGGCGTTGCGCTGCCCGGCCTGCGGGGACGGCCATCTGTTCACGAGCTATTTGAAAGTGGCGGACAACTGCCCGTCATGCTCGGAAGACCTACACCACCAGCGCGCCGACGACGCGCCCGCCTATTTCACCATGTTCATCGTCGGCCACATCGTCGTTGCGGGAGTGATGTACGTTGAGAAGGCCTACGCGCCCGAGTTGTGGGTCCATGCCCTCTTATGGACACCACTCATCCTGGGGCTGAGCCTTGCTCTGTTGCCGCGGGTCAAGGGCGCGATGATCGGCCTGCAGTGGGCGCTGCGGATGCACGGTTTCGGCGGACCCGATTCGGCGGACCCGGCGGCGATCGACATCGACCCTGCGCACCGTTGACCTGCCGATAGCCGAAGTTTCTACGGGAGCCCCGACGTGAACGCGTCCGACAAACAATCCGACGCCGGCACGACGGAGACGAAGCCTCGCGCACTCCGGCCACGCGACGCGGCAACCTTGGTCATCCTGGACCACTCGACGGGCGAAGCGCGAATCCTGATGGGCCGCCGCCGGCCAGATCTGGTGTTCATGCCGAACAAGTATGTCTTCCCCGGCGGCCGTGTCGACCGTTCAGACCGCCTCGCACCGTGCCTGGACGTTCTGGATGCCGCGGAAGAGCGGAAGCTGCTGGTCGATATGAAGGGCACGCCGAGCCGTGACCGGGCGCGCGCTCTGGCGCTGGCGGCCGTGCGCGAGACCTTCGAGGAAGCGGGCCTTTTGATCGGATCGCCGATCGAGCGTGCGTCGATGCCAGCTGCGGCCGAGCGCACATCGCCATCCTGGCAACGGTTCCTCGATCACGGCATGCGGCCCAGGATCGGAACGTTACGGCTCTTCGCTCGAGCGATCACGCCACCCGGCCGGAAACGCCGATACGACACGCGCTTTTTCACCACACCCGCGACCGAGATCGCCCTGCGCGTGGATCCTCCCGACAACGAACTCAAAAGCCTCGACTGGTTCTCGCTCGACGAGGCCCGTTCGCTCGACCTGCCCTCGATCACGCGCGCTGTCCTCGAAGACCTATCCGACCGGCTGACGACCCGCGAGCCGCCGGTGGCCCAGCCTGTGCCATTCTACTTCTTCCGCAACGGCTCCTTCCACCGCGAGCTGATTACGGCGTGAGACCCGGTCAGCGCCTCGGCCCAGTCAGCGGCCGCCGACGGCAGTCGCGCCTTGACACGGAAGCGCGCGACAGTATGGTGCGGCTTCCCATTTCATCCTGCCGGTAATTATGGTGAATTTGCCATGTGATCCCGCGGGCCATTGAGCGAGACTAAAATCCATGGCCAAGCCAGCCACCCAGAAGATCAAGCTTTTGTCGACCGCCGGGACCGGCTTCTTCTACGTCACCAAGAAGAACCCGCGCACCTCGACCGAGAAGATCGTGTTCAAGAAGTACGATCCGGTCGTCCGCAAGCACGTCGAGTTCAAAGAGACCAAGATCAAGTAAGCGTCTCGCAGACGCCGCGATTGGGGCCGTGCGCACGTGCACCTGGCGGCAGGCCTTCATGTCGCTGTGTGAATGCGCACGCCAGGCGCTCAGTTTTTCGGATAAGACGTTGATTGTAATGCGGGTTTGCGGTGCGAACCTCTGCAGCTCTTTGGCATGCGCACGCGCGTCCCATGTGGGCTCGAAAAGACTTGGCCAGGGCTCGCAACTCATATCGGCAGCGGGGTAACGTTTCCGATCGAGTCGCGCGCCCTGGCCTGTAACCAAACAATCCGTCAAAGAGGGCGTTGACGAACCACTTGGTGTTGTGACCGATCACCTGCAGCTGTATCGAGGAGGCCACTCTAAGCCGCCTGGACCGGTCACATTTTCCCGCTCGTCATCGAGAGATGCGGATAACCCGATGATGTGCAGGAAACCTGTTGCCATACGATGCCGACCATGCTCGTGCGGATGGTCCGGCTGTCCGTATGACTGAATATAGTGCCCCCTCCTGTTGACGTACCAATTTGGCAGATCACACATCATTTAGCAACGATTGGGCTTGACCTATTGTTGTCCAGCCACAGCTCGATTTTTAGTCAACGTTAACATCACGGCCCGATGAAGACCCCGATGTGACGTTGCTGCGACAATTGACTACGGTTGCTCTAGAAGCAATTTTGGGTTGTATGACTTTTTTGTTCCCGGAAACCGCGAATCGAGCGATCGCGGCTTGGCTTTTTTCGGATTGCCTACGCCGCGTCGGCCACAACCCGATTGCGACCCCGCCGCTTTGCGGCATAGAGGGCATTGTCCGCCCGCTTGAACACGGATTCCGGCGTATCATCGGCCCGCTCGATGGTCGCCAAGCCCACACTCGCAGTCACGCGAATGCGCGTCTCCGAGTTGATTGTGAACGGATCAGCGGCAACACACGCCCTCAACCGCTCCCCCACCTGGTAGGCCCGGGCAATGTCGGTGTCCGGCATGATGATCAGGAATTCCTCCCCACCGAGCCGGCAGGCCAGATCGATCCCGCGCGTATTGCGCTGGAACCGCTGCGAGAATTCCTTCAGGACAAAATCTCCACCATCGTGGCCGAAGGTGTCGTTGACCTTCTTGAAGTGATCGATGTCGGCAACCAGAATCGACAGCGCGCGCCCGGAGTGGAGCGCCTCCGCAACCAGCGTCTTCAAGTGGCCTTCCATGTATCGCCGGTTGTGCAGCCCGGTCAGCGGATCGATGATCGAAAGCTCGACGCTCTCCTCGAGCCGATTGCGCAAATAGTCGGAGTGGCGCTTGCGCTTGATCTGGGTTTTCACCCGCGCCAGCATCTCGTGCCGTTCGATCGGACGCATGAGGTAGTCGTTGACGCCCATGTCGAGACCGCGCAGCAGGCGCGCATCGTCACCGGGCTCGACCAGGATGATGATCGGCAAGTGCCGTGTCCGCTCCAGCGAGCGCACCTGTGAGCAGAGCCTCATGCCATCGGCATTCGTCAGGCTTAAACTGACGATCAACAGGTCGAAATTCTGTTCCGCCAGCCGGACCAGCGCCGCATGGAGATCGGGCTCGACGAACGCTTCGTGCGTCTTGGCGAGAGCCTCGAGCAATCGCGTCGCCGAGCGCGGATGATCGTCAACCACCAGGATGCGTCCCGACCGGCCCGACAGCGCCTTTTCCAAGGCCGCATTTTCAGCCATGCCCATCTGCCGGCCGGTCGTGGCCCGCATCAGCATCTCGTCGTTCAGCATCTTGAGACGGGTGAGGTTCTTCACCCGCGTTATGAGCGCGATGTCGTCGACGGGCTTTGTCAGAAAATCATCGGCGCCGTTTTCGAGCCCCTGCACCCGATCCGACGGCTGGTCCAGGGCCGTCACCATGATCACGGGGACGTGGTGCGTCTTCGGGTTGCTCTTGATCCGCCGGCACGCCTCGTAGCCATCCATGCCCGGCATCATGACATCGAGCAGGACGACATCGACGCGCTCGCGAGCGAGGATTTCGAGCGCCTCTTTGCCACTGTAGGCAGTCAGCACCTCGAAGTACTCGGCCGCCAGCCGAGCCTCCAGAAGCTTGACGTTCGCCAAGATATCGTCAACCACGAGAACGCGGGCTGTCATTGCTCGACTTTCAAACCTAGGCTCGATGTTTCAACATTGGCGCCGCTTCAGGCTCCGCCCGCATACCTTCTGACCGTATCGAGAAACGTCATCACCGATATCGGTTTGGAGATGTAGGCCTCGCAGCCGCCAGACCGGATCCGCTCCTCGTCGCCCTTCATGGCGAACGCGGTTACGGCAACCACCGGAATTCCACGCAGTTCGTCGTCTTCCTTCAGCCACTTCGTTACCTCGAGGCCGGAAACCTCGGGCAACTGGATGTCCATCAGGATCAGCGAGGGCCGATGCTCGCGGGCCAGCGGCAAGGCATCGAGACCATTCCTGGTTTGTATCGTGCGGTATCCGTGGGCATCGAGCAGATCATGAAACAACTTCATGTTGAGCTCGTTGTCTTCCACGATCAGCACCGTCTTGGTCCGCAGCCGAACGGCGACCGATTGGTCCTCGACGACCGTCTTGATATCCTGATAGGTCATCCGATCAACCCGCCATGCATCCCCCTCCCGTTGTGCACCGATTCTGGGGGTTTGCCGGAGCACACTTTGCGCCAGAAGGCGTAACCAACTGTTTAAGATGTGGTCTAGACTGAGCAATCGCCGGAGGGCCAAGATGACGCGCAAGGCACCCGTTCTCGATCTCGAGGGCGCAGAGACCATCGCGCTCAAGGCCCTGACGTTCCTGGCCGAGGACATGCCGCGTCTCGGCCGCTTTCTTGCGCTGACCGGCATCGGCCCCTCCGAATTGGCAGCGGGTGCCGCAACCGCCGGAATGCAAGCCGCCGTACTCGACCACCTGCTCTCGGATGAGAGTTTGCTACTTGTGTTCTCCGCCCAAGCCGGCTTGCAGCCGCAGCAGATCGGCTATGCCCACGCGCTGCTGGCCCGAGAGCAGCACCTGCGGGGCGACGATTGAGCCCCGATCACCTCACCACTCCGAACCTCGGCGCCGCCGCCGTTTCAGCGGCCCGCATGGGCATCGACCTGGGCGGCACCAAGATCGAGGGAGTCGTTCTCGATTCGGCCGGGGAGGAGCGTGCGAGACGGCGGGTGCAATCCCCACGGGGCGACTATGACGCAACCATCGAAGCCATTGCGGCAATGGTGCAAAACCTCGATCGCGATGCTGGCTGCAACGTCACGCCCGGTCTCGGGATTGGCATGCCGGGCTCACTGGCACCAGGAACTGAAACGGTTCAGAACGCCAATTCCACATGGCTCAACGGCAAGCCCTTCGGCCGGGACATCGAGACCGCCTTGCGCCGTCCGGTACGGCTCGCCAACGATGCCAACTGCTTCACATTGTCGGAAGTGACGGACGGCGCCGCACAGGGCGCCCGTTCGGTGTTTGGCGTAATCCTCGGCACAGGATGCGGCGGCGGTCTGGTCGTTGACGGCCGGTTGATCGACGGCCCGCGCGGCATCGGCGGTGAGTGGGGTCACAATCCGCTGCCCTGGGCCGACACCGGGGAGCACCCAGGCCGGCGATGCTGGTGCGGCCGCTTCGGCTGCATGGAGACCTGGGTGTCGGGCCCGGCACTGGCCGAGGATCATGCCCTCGCGACCGGTTTGTACGTCGACGCCGCATCGATTGCCGAACGTGCCGCACGCGGAGATGGCCTCGCGCGCGCCTCACTGGACCGTCACGCGTCGCGGCTGGCCCGAGGCCTGGCACATGTGGTCAACCTGTTCGATCCGGAGATCATCGTGCTCGGGGGCGGGCTGTCGAAGCTCGACTACCTTTACGCCGAGTTGCCTCGACGCATGGCTCCATTCGTCTTCGCCGCCGAACCGTTCGTTCGCGTGGTGCCGCCCAGATGGGGCGACGCATCCGGGGTCCGTGGCGCCGCCCGGTTGTGGCCAGTCGACGGGGGGACATGAGCTGGCGCCAAGGTCAGGCTAGGGCCAGGGTCAGGCCAGGGTCAGGCCAGGGTCAAGCCAGGGTCAGGGCGCGCACTTCGAGGCTTCGAGGAACACCAATTCCTTGATTTCGCCCCGGATTGCGAACTCGCCGTAGTCGATCCGGAGGCCCGTGCTCACGCCGTTGTCGAAAAACCGGAAACCAAGCTCATAGGCAGGCACCGCATCCTTTTTCTCGGCGCCGGGCTCGAAGTAACTGATCGCAATCGGCCATGACGGCAACGCATCGAGCTTCTCCGCATTCTTCACGCTCGCCGGCACTTTTGCAGCACCTGGCGCGAAGGGCCGGCCGATCACCGAGTTTGTGGTGTAAACCTTCTCACCCTTCTCCGAGCCGTCGTAGAGGTCGGCCGCGAACTGCAGTTTCCTGGCGCGCGCCGCTTCGATCAGGGCGATGGAATGCTGGATCGGGAAATACACATCGCCCGGCAACTTCAGCGCCTTTTCCGTAGGCTTCGACAGTTCGACTTTGATGCCCTTGCCATCGCGGCCCGCGTCACCCTGAGAGGTTTCGGCCAAAACGTCGTCCTGGTACTGGGTCGTGGAGAAGCGCAGCCGCTTGCCGCCGGTCTCCTCCCAGCTCGACGTTCTGAGGTCGTTGATCCGGCTCGCGCCTTCCGACCCGGACGAGCGGGTCACGAAGCGCATGTTCTGGGTGTAACCTTCGCAGGCGCTCCCTGTGAGCTCATAGACCATGCGGCCGGTCATCTCCGCGACGCCTGAAGCCGGCGACGAGCGATCCAGCGTCACGTCGTAGACGGCGCGGTGCGGAGCAAGCGTCACGGCCTGAGCCGCCGCGGCCAAGGGCAGCACGCCAGCCGCTGCCAAGAGAGTGAACGCAGCACTGATGCGCTTGGAGGTGTTCGACATTGATTTCTGTTGTTCTTTCAATTGCTAACTCTGGAGACCCCAGAGCATAGACCGTCCAGCGCTGATTGTACGTCGAGCCTGTGGCGTTGCAAAGCTGCTGAGTACGCGGCACAACTCTCCGGTCAAAACGGAAAGCAGAGCGCAAAGTATGGACCCGCGCATCGCTAGCGGCAACAGGAGGACCATTCATGGGCGGCGAAATCGAGGCGCAACTGAAATCACTCGGCTATGAGCTGCCGCCGGCGCCGCCTGCCGTGGCCAACTATGTGCCCTATGTGGTCTCGGGCGATCTGCTCTATGTTTCCGGGCAACTTTCGAAAGCGGCTGACGGCTCCATGATTACCGGCCGGCTTGGCAGCGGTCCCGGTGCCGGGCTCGCAGTCGAGGACGGCTACAAGGCTGCGCAGCTGTCCGCGCTCAACATCCTGGCGCAGGCCAAGGCGGCGCTTGGTGATCTCGGTCGCATCGGCCAGGTGCTGCGGCTCAACGGGTTCGTCGCGGCTACGGCGGACTTCACGGAACATCCCAAGGTTGTCAACGGCGCATCCGATCTCATCGGCAGCGTTCTGGCCGACGCCGGCAAACACACGCGCGTGGCGGTCGGGGTACCGAGCCTGCCGATGAACGCCGCCGTCGAGGTCGATGCCGTCATGCGCATCAGGGGGTGAGGGATGTCCAGGCTCGATCGCGCACAATTCGTCCGTTCCATGGCCCATCGCGGCCTGCACGACGCTGCCAACGGTGTGATCGAGAACACCGGTCCGGCGTTCGATGCCGCCCTGCGTCTCGGCGTCGGCATCGAGTGTGACTTGCGGCCGGCGGCCGGCGGCTGGCCCATCGTGTTCCATGACGAGACGCTCGATCGACTGGTCGATGGCGCCGGTCCCGTGGCCACCCTCTTGCCCGAGCAACTCGCCCGCCTGCGCTACAAAGGCCAGGACACGCCCATTCTTTCGTTCTCCGATTTCCTCGACCTCGTCGGCGGCCGCGTGCCGCTGCTGGTCGAGATCAAAAGTGAATGGGCTCCGCCCGACGTCGACTTCCTCGGACTGATCGCCAGTTTCGCAAAAACGTATCGCGGACCGCTGGCGCTGATGTCGTTCGATCCTGGCGTGATGACCGCGATCGCCGAACTTGCGCCAAAGATTCCGCGCGGCATCGTGTCCGGCATCTACCCGGCGACCGGCGCCTGGGACGGGCAATTGACCCAGGCCCGCAAGGACCGGCTGTCGCACCTTCTGGAAAGCGGCCCGGCCAAGCCGGATTTCTTTGCCTACAGCGTGAAGAACCTGCCGACGCCGGTGACGCGCTATGTCCGCGAGGTGCAGAACATTCCGCTGTTTACGTGGACTGTTCGCTCTCTAGAAGACTGGGCCACGGCCAAGGACCACGCGGACGCCGCAATTTTCGAAGGCCGCCAGCCTGAATGACCGTCCCCACTTGATCCGGTGGTGTGGCCACAATTAACCCGCTACGCCATGTCATCTGGTCTGGCTGCGTGAAACCCGCTATTGCGCCACCATCAAGATCTGTCGCCCACCGACGCCGCCGCCTCCATACCGGAGCCCGCGAGACGCGGTGCCCGTTGAAAGCCAAGCTCACGATGCCATTTCCGTCGCCCCACCCCGCGCTCGGCCGCGCCCTCGCCGCGCGCGACTACTCGGTGCCGACCGCGGTGCAACTCGCCGTACTCGAGCCCGAGTCCGTGGCGCGCGACCTGTTGGTCTCGGCCCAGACCGGATCAGGCAAGACCGTCGCCTTCGGTCTCGCCATTGCCCGCACGCTGCTCGATACGTCGGAACGCTTCGAGCGCGCGGCTGATCCGATGGCGCTGATCATCGCCCCGACACGCGAACTCGCCATGCAAGTGCAGCAGGAACTGGTTTGGCTGTTCGCCGAGACCGGCGCCCGCATCGTCACCTGCGTCGGCGGCATGGATGCCCGCACCGAGGCCCGCCAACTCGAAACGGGCGCACACATCGTCGTCGGCACGCCGGGGCGTCTGCGCGACCACCTCGAACGGCGGAGACTGCGGCTAGCGGGCCTCGAGACCATCGTACTCGACGAGGCCGACGAGATGCTCGATCTGGGGTTCCGCGAAGATCTCGAGGTCATCCTCGACGCCACGCCCGCCACCCGGCAGACCCTGCTGTTCTCCGCCACCATGCCGCGAGAAATCGAAGCCTTGGCCCAGCGCTATCAGCGCGACGCCAAGCGCATCGAGACCATTCGGCGCGATGAGCAGCACGCCGATATCGACTATCAGGCGCTTCGCGTTGCACCCCACGACATCGAGCACGCGGTGGTGAACGTGCTCCGCTATCACGAGATGCGCGCCACACTCGTCTTCTGCGCCACGCGCGAGGCGGTGAAGCGGCTGCATGGACGTCTCACCGAGCGCGGGTTTTCCGCCGTCGCGCTTTCTGGCGAACTCAGCCAAAGCGAACGGACGCATGCACTCCAAGCCGTTCGCGACGGCCGGGCGCGCGTGCTGGTCGCAACCGATGTCGCTGCCCGCGGCCTCGACCTGCCCGATCTCACACTGGTCATCCACGCCGATCTGCCAAATGACGGCGAGACGCTGCTGCATCGCTCGGGCCGCACGGGACGCGCCGGCAGAAAGGGCATTTGCATGCTGATCGTGCCCTACAACAGGCGACGCAAGGCCGAGGTTCTGCTCGGGTCCTCGAAAGTGAAAGTGACATGGGTGGCCGCACCGACCGCCGACGAGATCCGCGCCCGCGACCAGGAGCGGTTCCTGGCGAACCCGCTGTTCACAGAGCCCGCGACCGAGGACGAGGCCGCGCTCGCACGAGGGCTGCAGGCGGCGCGGTCAACCGACGAGATCACACTGGCGCTGGTCAGGATGCAGCGAGCGCAGCTCCCCGCGCCTGAGGACCTGGCCGAAGACAGCGGTCCGCCGCGCCGCGAGGATCGCACGAGTATCGGCCGCGACTATGTACGTCGGGATCGCCCGGGCTTCGATCGAAATGCGCCGGATCGGGGCGGTCGCGAGCGCGGAAACCGCGCCGACGCCGCCGATGGCCTGGCTCACTCGCCGCCGCCCCGCCAGCACTGGAAGCGCGACAGCCGGCCCGGTGCCGGAGAGGCGATCGGAACGGACCGCGAGCCGCGGGCACCACGCGCACACCGCGACGACGCCCGCGAGATGGTTTGGTTCCGCTTGAACATCGGCCGCGACCGCAACGCAGATCCGCGATGGTTGCTGCCGCTGATCTGCCGCGCCGGCAATGTGTCGAAAGCCGAGATCGGTGCGATCAAGATCTACGATCGCGACACCCGCTTCCAGATCGTTGCCGAATTCGCCGAGCAATTCGCCGACACGGTCCGCACCAGCCCGAACAAGGAAGGGCATATCTCGCGGGTCGGCGCGCACTCGGCCGCCGACACGGCGGCAGCGGTCGGAGCCATCGATGCGATTGCCACGCCGGCGGCCTCTCCGGTTGCAGCGGCGCCCCCCTCGGCCACGACGAACCCCGATCCCCAGCCGATGTTGCCAGCAGCAGGGGCCGCCGCGCCCAATGCCGATCGCGCGGACACCCCGCGCAAGCCATGGATCAAGAAAACTTCGTTCGAGAACAAGCCGTGGCAGCGCCGTGACAACGACACGTCCACCGTCCGTCCGCATCGCAAAGGCGGAGGCAGGCCGGATCATGTCTCGATCCCAACGCACGTTCAAAGCGAGCCGAAACCCCGTCGCGACCGTGCAACGGCGCCCGTGTCACCGGACCAACCGGCCGGCCCGCCCGCAGCGCCCTCCGGACACGAGCCACGGCCACACAGCGGCAAGTCATTCGACAGGCCGGGCAGCAAACCGTTCAGCAAGACGGGTGGAAAGCCGCACGGCAATTCTGGCGGAAAGCCTGGCGGTAAGCCCTTCGGAAAGTCCCGCAGCGCCTCTGGTGACAAGCCGTTCGCCAAGGTACGCGGTGATCTCGGCGTCAAACCGCCAGGCCATTCCGGCAGCGGAAATGACCGCAACGCAAGTGGCGGCGCCCACCGCGACACGCGCGGCAGTTCCAGCGGCAAGCCGTTTGCAGGCTCCGGAGCCAAGACGGGCGGCAAAGCCGCGGCCAAGCCCGGTGGCAAGTTTTTCGGCACCCGCGCGGCAGAACTCAACGGCAAGTCGCGCCACCCCAGTTCAGGCAAGCCGGCCTCGAGGTACGCCCACAAGAAGAAGAGCCGCACGCCCTCACCAGCGGGCTCGGGCCAGACCTGACGACGGACGAACGGCCTCGGCCACTGTGGCGAGCAGGAGACGTGCTCAGCGTGAAGGCGGGACCCTCGGCTTCCATGTTCACCCGCCTGCCAGTCATCCGCAGGTGAGCGCGTTATCGTTGGACGTCGGCTTTTCAGCCGGCTCGTTTGGCCTTCGCCCTCTCGTAGAGCGGCATGACGTCGGGCAGGTTCTTCTTGATGGTGTCGATGCGGCTCGATCCGGACGGATGCGTCGACAGCCACTGCGGCGGCGCGCCTTTGGACGCCGCACTCATTTTTTCCCACAGCGTGATGCCGGCCCGCGGGTCATAGCCGGCGCGGGCCGCGAGTTCCAGCCCGATGAGATCGGCCTCGGTCTCGTCGTTGCGCGAGAATTTCAACGTCGCAAGACTCGCACCCGCCGCTCCGATCACTTCACCCGCCTGGCCGAACAGCAACCCGCCAACCACCCGGCTGCCGATGTTGGTGATATTCGTCTTCGCTGCCCGCTCGCGTGCGTGCTCCCAAAGCGCATGCCCCATCTCGTGGCCCATGATCATGGCGGCCTCGTCGTCGGTGAGTTTCAATTTCTCGAGGATGCCCGTAAAGAATGCGATCTTGCCGCCCGGCATGCAGAAAGCGTTGATCTGGGGCGAATTGATCAAGCTGACTTCCCACTTCCAGTCTTTCGCGCGTTCGTTGAACTTGAGCGTGTGCGGCTCCAGATCCTTGAATATGCGCTTGAGGCGCTGCGCCTGCGGATGATCGGGCTCGACGAGTGCGCGCTTCTGGAACGCCTGCCGGGTCATCTGGTCGTACTGGAGGGCGGAACTCTGCTCGATCTTTTCGGCTGAGATCAGCTTGGCGAGGTACGACTTGCGGCCGATTTTCACGCCGCCGTCGTCGGGCTCGCGCGCAAGTACGGGCACAGCCGCCATCAGCGCCAGTGCCGCCGCCACAACAAACGCTTTTCTCTGCGACATGGTATGCTCCCGCGACTGCTGTTCCGGCCCTGGTGCCACAACGATAGTGATCCCCCGCGCCCTGGCCGCGTACCATATAGGTACGCTGGCCGACGGCAAGAAGACGGGCCAATCGACGGTGAGACGACAGTGACGGATGACAGGGTGCAGGACAAGCCGGCCAGGACGCTGAAGGTTTATCCGCGCATCGCGGACATCGACGCCGCCGCGTGGGACGCCTGTGCCAACCCGGCGCCTGCCGCGTCCAATCCGTTCGTCACCCACGCCTTCCTCAAAGCGCTGGAGGATGCCGGCACCACCGGCGAGCACGCCGGCTGGATACCGCAGCATCTTATTCTCGAAGACGGACACGGTGGCATTGCCGGCGCCATGCCTCTTTAC
>PEQZ01000004.1 GCA_002928395.1 Hyphomicrobium sp. | reverse complement strand
AAGGGGAGAGGGGATTCGTGTCGACCTAAACAGCCGGCGCAAGATTGTCGAGCAAGCCCAGCTGTAGTGTTCGATCGGTTCGCAACTCAACCGGACAGCCGTGGGCGCGGCTCCACCGCGACATCCGGCCATCCAGCGCTGCTTGGCGAGATCGGTGACTATGGCATCGGATGGCCGTGTCGAGCACGGCAATGACGTGGTTTGGTGAGCGGGTCGAAGGTTCAGCTCACAGGTAGAACTCGAGCGAGGGAGACCTGGAAACGTGACCCACGGAACGCCGAACGAACGGCCTAGCCAGGACCTGTCGGATGCCAATCCGGCGCCGATGAGCTGGATCAAACGTGCACGTCGGCGCACTTATGAGGTTGTGGAGTTGGGCCATGGCGAGGACCGCGCCAGCCACATCTTCGACAGTGCCTTGGTACTACTGATCTGCCTCAACATCGCGGCGTTCGTTGCCGAATCAGTACCCAGGCTTCGCGCCGCATATGGCGCAGAGTTCCACGCCTTCGAGCTGTTCTCGGTCGTGGTGTTCACGATCGAGTACCTGGCGCGGTTGTGGATCGCCGTGGAAGTCCCTTACCTGAAGCGGTTGTCGGCGCTCTCCGCACGGTGGCGCTTCGCCCGGCGCCCGGCCCAGCTCATCGATCTTGCGGCGGTATTGCCGTTCTACCTTGGGCAGATGTTCGCCATCGATCTAAGGGTGCTGCGCGTACTCAGGTTGTTACGCCTTTTGAAGCTGTCCCGCTACTCGCCTGCCATGCACACGCTGATCAGGGTCATTTCGAACGAGCAACGTGCATTGTCTGGCGCCGCGCTGCTGCTCGCGGCGGCGGTTCTGTTCGCGTCGACCGGCATCCACTATTTGGAGGCCGAGGCACAGCCCGACAAGTTCGGCTCGATACCTGAGGCCGCATGGTGGGCGGTCGCGACGCTGACGACGGTCGGCTACGGCGACGTGACGCCGCAAACGCCACTCGGAAAGCTGTTCGGTGCCATCGTGATGGTCATCGGGCTCTGCATCCTGGCGCTGCCGGTCGCCATTATCTCCACCGGCTTTGCGCAGGAAGCGAACCGGCGCGACTTCGTCGTCAACTGGTCCATGATGTCGAAGATCCCGCTCTTGGCCGAACTCGACGCCCGCGATGCCGCAACCGTGCTGCCGCTGTTCCATGCCCACAATCTTCCACCCAACGTCGAGGTGATCGCCGAGGGTGCAGCGGGAAATGCGATCTACTTCATCGCCTCCGGCCACGTCCGGCGGCGCAATGCTGCGTCGGTGCACAGCTACCGCTCGGGCGAGGTGTTCGGCGGCATCGGCATGCTCGAGGGTGACCAGCACACAGCCACCTATTTGACGGCCGGTCGCTGCCGACTCCTGAAGCTCTACAAAGAAGACTTCAAGCGGCTCGAGTTGATCGCACCAGAGGTGGCGGGTCGCATACGCGCGGCCGTGGCACGACATCATGTCTCGGTCATTGTCGAGGATCATCCAGGCGGGAGCAAGCAGCAGGCTTGAACAACCGTGCCGCGCGCATCAGTTGCGACGTCGGTTCGCGTGCTGCGACGACGCGACTATTCCCGAGCGCGGACCGCGACGACAGTCGTGTTGTCCTGATGCGGGTCGCGCATGGCCTCGACTTCGCGGATCAGTGCGCGCGCGACAGCCTCGCAGCCATCGGCTGCAAACGCCGTTATGATGCGTTCGATCTCGCCGGTCTCGAGCGTGTGCAATCCGTCGCTGGCGAGGATCACGTAGTCGCCCGGCTCGATGACCAGAGGGTGGCGCGAGATGTCCACCAGATCCAGCTCGTCGCCGGTGACAGCTGAGCGCAGCATGTGGCGGCGCGGGTCGCGGCGGGCATCCTCCACCGTCATGACGCCAGCTGCCGCCAACTGGTCTAGCTCGGGGGCGAGCGAGTGGTCTTCGTTCAAAAGCGCGATCTCACCCCGCCTGTACAGCAACAGTGGGCTGTCGCCGACGCTGACCCATTCGACGCCGGCATCCGAGAACACCACGCCGACCAGCGTCGAACCCATGCCGCTCAACAGCGGATCGGCCTCGACCTTTTCTGCGATCGCCACATTGGCCGCCGCCAGCGCGTCGATGAGGCGCTCCTGCGTGGTGCCGCCGTCGCGGTCCGCATAGGCCGCAATGAACCGTTCGCACGCCATTCTGCTGGCCAGCGCTCCGCCAGCGTGCCCGCCCATGCCGTCGGCAAGCACCGCGATCACGTTGCCGTTGACCGCAAGCGTGCCATCCGGGCGAGGCGCGAACGGATCGCTTCCACCCCGAACGCCGCTCGACCAGACCAGTGCCGTGTCTTCTTGATAGTTCCTGGCGCCCTTGGTGGCGTGGCAGGCATGATCGAATGCGCGCATCAGGCCTTGTTTTCAGCAATCTCTGACCAATCGAATTCCGGCCCGCAGAATGGCACGAACACGAGCTGAGTGCGACCCATCACGATCACATCCATGTTTTCGAGCACCACCGCTCCGGTGGGGCGCTTGTCGTTGACCGACACCACGTTGGTCTTCGACATATTGGGCACGAACAGAAACGAACGGTCGGCCGCATCGTAGCGAATATAGGCCTGCTCTTCCGACGAAATCGCGGCGTCGCCGAAATCGAGTGCCACGCGATTGGTGGGGGCACGGCCGACGGTGTTGTTGCCTTCGAATACCGGACGGTAGGAGCCGAGCCCTGGCCCACCGACGACAACGAGCCATCCAACCACCGGATCGAGTGCGAACTCGCCGCGCTTGAGCGCCTGGCGTCCCCGAACGAGCTGGGTCTTGGCTGGGTCTTCGGCCGGCTTTTCCGCGGCCGCCCTCAGCACGCGCGTGGTCGGGGCGGCATTCGTCTCCAAATGCCGCTCAGGAGTACGATCGACCGCCTTGAGTGAGGCGTCCTTCAGCGAAGCCTGGGCCTTCACATCACGGGCGGCATCGGCTGCCGACGGCGTCACGGGAACATCTTTGCGCATGGGTTGGGTAGCCTCCGGGTCTGATTTTCGCGTGTCGCTCGCCATGGCGTCTGCGACGGGTTTCTGCGGAACCGGCGGCGGGCTCATTGCCGGGCCGGACTCTCGAGGCGACGGGCGCGCCGTTCCTGCGGCCGGATCGATTGCCTTAGCCGAAAGATGGTCGTCACGGCTTGCCGCGACCAGGGCATCCTTCAACGAACCAAGAAACCCGCTCGATCGCGAACCGGACTGCCCACCTGAACCTTGCGCCATTTGCACGTTCTCCACTGCCGCTGTCACCGCTACTGCTACAACCACTGCCCCGATCAATTTCCTGCAACGTTCCGGGCTTCAACGCGCGTGTGGTTCGCGTCACGCCGTTTTCAAATGAAATGTCATCATCGCCTCGCCGAGCGCGACCTTGTCGCCGTTCCGGAGCCTCGCCTCGCCGACGCGCCGCCCGTTCACCATCACGCCGTTGCCATCCGCGCTCGAGAGATCTTTGATAATGAACTCGGAGTCGCCGGTATGATGGATCACGGCATGGTGCCGATGCACGGTGCCGATGGGCAATTGGATTTCGTTGTCTTCATCGCGGCCTATACAGACCATGCGGCGGCCGATCCAATGGCGTCCGCTGAGCGGGCCCGCGAATTCGACCCAGGCGTCCGCCGGTCTGCCGAACCCAGTCCTCGCGGTGTCTTCGCAATGGGCCGATGTGCCATCAGCAGCGCGGCGGCGCCGGTGTGCGAGCGTCATCTCCGAGTAGCGCAAGCGCCTTGCGATGAGCCCGATGACTGTCAACGGCAGAAGCACCAGCATGGCCGCAAGCCCCATGGCCAGCGCGGGCGCCTTCTCATGGATGAGGTAGGCCCAAGCTTGGCCCTGCTTCCCGAGCATCATAGCCTGTTCGACAGTGGCAGCGATCGCGTCAACAATATCCGACAAATCACCGGCGGCTGCGGTAAGTGGCGTTGGTCCAATGAGGTTTTCAGCGGCTGTGGCCGAGCACAACACGCCGGCGCCGGACGCAGCCAGCCCAACAGCCCCCCACAGGATACTCCACGTTCCATACCCATGCCGTCGCATCACTGGCCCCTTATCGTCTCCGCCAGCACTCTCGAAACGCTTCGCGGCAGTACCATGGCCGCAAGTTGGCGCGCCGACGATTTGTTCATTGCGCATTCATTGCCCGCGCCGCCGCCACAATCCTACGTGATAAGCTCGATCTCGTTTTAAAGATTCGACTTTCGCATTCGGCCACGGGAGCTGCCGGGCGACAAACACGCGGATCACTGGCGCTGGGTCGGCAGAGCAGGATCCGGAACGGGAGTGGGCTAGAGGGGCATGACGAACCTCATTGCGCTGCCAGCGGGAACCGAGCTTGTCGGCGACTACCGCATAGAGCGGGTTTTGGGCGCTGGCGGATTCGGCATCACCTACCTCGCCGACGAGATCGCGCTGGCCCGCGCCGTGACTATCAAGGAATACTTCCCGTCCGACTTTGCCGCTCGCACGAACGAGCGCGACGCCGCGCCGCGATCCCAGGACTGCGCTGGCGACTACCGCTGGGGCCTCGACCGCTTCATCGAGGAAGCGCAGACGCTCGCGAGATTCAGCCATCCCAACATCGTCCGCGTCTACCGCTACTTCCGGTCGAACAATACCGGCTACATGGTGCTGCATTTCGAGGAGGGCCAGAGCCTCAAGGGTTGGCTGAAGGGCCTTGGTCGAGCGCCGCGCCAGAACGAACTCGATCGCATCGTCGAGCCGCTTCTCGAAGCGCTCGAACTCGTCCACAAGTCCGACTACCTGCATCGCGACATTGCTCCGGACAATATCATCATCCGCAAGAACGGCGAACCAGTTCTGATCGATTTCGGGTCAGCACGCGGTGAGATCGCGGCCCATTCCAAGACCGTGTCAGCCTTGGTAAAGCCCGGTTACAGCCCCTACGAACAGTATGCGGAGCGATCGAGCCAGCAGGGCCCCTGGACCGACATCTACGCGCTCGCCGCCACGCTCTATCATGCCGTGACAGGAAAGCGGCCGCCCGACTCGCCCTCGCGAATGGTCAAGGATGATCTGATCCCGGCGCGCGATGCCGCGCTCAGCTCCTATCGGCCTGGGTTCCTGCGTGCCATCGACAAAGCGCTGACGCTCAACATCGGCCAGCGGCCGCAGTCGGTCGCGGCGTGGCGCGGTGATCTGCTGGCACCGGAGCCACCCAAGCCCGGTTGGCTTTCGCGCGCCCGCAACCAGAAGGACGAGCAGGACCTGCTCGTTCCCGCGCCCATAGGCACACAGCCACTGCCAGACGTGCCCGGCCCACAAGGCGGGCTGCTCGACTTCGTCGAGAGGCTGAAGCGCCCGGCGGCGGAGGATGGTGCCGCTGCTGCTAAAGCCGAGGCACGGTCTGAGCCGAGGACGCCTTTGCAGGAGACTGAGAAAGTCGATCCGCCTGGGGTGCCGCGCGCGCTGATCAAAGGGCAGGGCAACGCAAAAAAGGCGGCGGCCAGCTCGCCGGCGAAGGCCATCGCCATGGCTGCGCCCGTGGCCCAGCCCGCGGCGGCGCAGGAGCGGCGTCCGCCACCACGGCCATCTCGATCGTGGTCGGCACCGCGGATGCGACCGCTGTTGTTCAAGCTCGTCATCGGTGCCGGAATTGCGAGTGCCGCGGTCGCCATGCAGGATAAAGTGCCGAGGTTTGAAACCGACGCGGGCCGATTGCGCACCACAGGATCCGCCAAGAACGGCGCCTCGAAAGCGATCTCGAACTCGTCGGGCTCGACCCAAACGGACACCACGCAGACAGGGTCCATATCCGAGGCCGTTGTTCCGATCGGCGAACTCAAAGGGCACCGCGGCGCCGTGGGCACTGTGGCCTACACCGACGATGGCCGCTCGATCGTGACCACAGGCGACGACGGCACACTCAAGATATGGAGTGCGGCTTCAGGTGGTCTGTCGCGATCGTTCAGCTTAGAAGATGGTCCGGCCACGGCGATCGCGCTCAACGGCACCCGCGCGCTCACCGGCCATGCCGACGGACGCGTGATGCTGTGGGATTTGGATCGCGGCGACAAGCCCCAGAGCTTCAAACGCAACGAAGCCAACATCTGGGCGGTGACGTTCACGGGCGAGACGAACAGGTTCGCGGCGTCTTCGCACGACTGGAAGGTCGCGCTTTGGGACGCGAACACCAAGGCAGGCCCTTTGCACGTCTTCGAAGGACACGAGAGCGCCGCCCAAGCCGTGGCCTACGCGCCAAAGGGCCGGCTGTTGGCATCGGGCAGCGCCGACAGAACCGTTAAACTGTGGAATCTCGAAACGCTCGATCTCGAACGGACCTATCGCGGGCACAAGGATTTTGTAACCGCCCTGGCGTTTTCGCCCGACGGCAAGATGCTGGCGGCTGCGTGCCTTGATGGCAGCATCAAGCTGTGGTCCACGTCATCGAACCGCCTGTTCCGCACGCTCACCGGCCACAAGGGCCGCGTCACCGGTTTGGCGTTCTCGCCTTCCGGAGAGGCGCTGGCATCCGCTGGAGACGACGGCACCGTTCGGCTTTGGGATTTCAAGCGTGGACGGACAGCACGCACGTTGATCGCCCGTTCCGGTTCTGTGAAAGCAGTCGCGTTTTCCCCCGACGGCCAGCGGGTCGCTGCAGCTGGCGATGACGGCATCGTCAGGTTGTGGTCAGCTGCGTTGCCGCAGCGGCGCACGGAGTGATATTGGTTCGGCGGTTGCTTCCCGTGCCGACCCTGAATTCGGAATGGGGCGATCCCACCCCCTATTCCGCGTTAAACGGAACAAGGAAAATGGGCGCCGATGACGTTTACGCATCGAGCGCCCCCACACGCAATCGAACGATCCTGGCTTCTCAGCGACGGCCGACGATCGCCTCTGTCATCGATGACGGGGCGCGCCAGCCACTGCTGCCTGAGCCGCCGGAGGGCTTGTAGTAATACGTCGGCTTTGGCGGTGGCGGCACATAGTACGCGCCTACCCCGCTGTAGCCCGAGAAATTCGGCCGTCCGTAGGCCCCGTTTCGACGCGACGCCTCGTCGTAATTGTTGGAATACCGACGGGCCCGATCTGCCGCTTTTTGCCTGTCTGTCTTTTCGAGTATGGCGACGTTGGACTTTCCAGTAGGCGCAATTTCTTCAAGTTCGCGCTCGAGCACGAGCGCCGGGTCGCGCTCGGCAATGACTGCAATGGGAACGCCATCGAGTGCGTCTGAAATGCGCTGATCATGACTATAGATGTCAGGCACCGTTCTCACCTTACCTTCTTCGTCGGCAAAGGCGGTAAAGTAGGTGTTGTGCACCGGGATCGGCCGTGTGAGCTCGATCCGGTTGGAAGGTTTGGAATTCCGGCCGAGTACATTGCCGACTTCAGAAGCGCCCCAGCCCTGATCGAGCCCCATGATCAACTCGGCCAACTTGCGCGGGTTGCGGACCCGGATGCAGCCATGGCTGTAGGTGCGCTTGCGGTCGTCGAACAGGTTCTTGGTCGGCGTGTCGTGCATGTAGACGTCATGCTTGTTCGGGAACATGAACTTGACTTGGCCGAGCGGGTTGTCTGGTCCGGGCTGCTGGTAGACCGGCACATATCGGATGTCGGTCTGGTCCCAATTGTAGTCGCCGGGCTCTTTTTCCTTGCCGTTGATGATGATCTTCATGCCGCGCTCATCGAGAATGCCATCATTGCCCTCTTGTAGAGCGGGAAGCAGCTGCTTGACCTTTATGCTGTTGGGTACGCCCCATTCCGGTTGAAATACGAGGTACTCCATTCGGTCGGAAAAGATCGGGGTCTGGGTTTCTGCCTTGCCGATGATGATCCGCTCGGCGTGGATCACGTCGCCAGACTTGGTCACGCGGGTTTCGAACTCGGTCAGGCTGTTCCAGATGTGCAGCTCTCCGAGGTCATTGGGAAGCCAGCGCCAACGCTCGAGGTTCACCAGTAGTTTTTTGGCTGTCGGCGTGTCGGCCTTTCTCGCCAACAGCTCTGGCGGATTGTTGAGTGCGTCGCGAACCTTCGCGTCGATCGCCAGCTTCACCCGTCGGCCGATCTTCATGTATTTCGTGACAGCCGCCGCTAGCCGGTCGTCATAGAGATCCTCCTCATAGGCGGTCGCAAGGATGCCGAGGCGCTGCCGCACCATCGCGACATCCGGATGGCGCGTGCCGGGTTCGATCCGCGGACCCGGCGGCAACGTCACGAAGCCGGTCTCGGGCTTGGCTGGCGCGGGATCAATCAGCTTGAGATAGGCTTTCAAGAGGTTGCGGAAGCCAGGATGCTTCGGGTGCATTGCGGTGAGTATCGAGGCTGGATCGTTGGCGCCCGAAATCTCCGAAAGCAGCGCCTTTACATCAACGAGACGCGGCTTCTGGTCGAGCCATTTGGAAAGCTGCGACGGGTCCACGCGACCACCCCCGGCATGGGCCGCGTACTTTGCGACTGCATAGGAAATCTGTGCTTCCGCGCCGGCCAAAGTGTGCACATCGCTCGATTTGAAGGTGGCGGCCGGGAGCTGGAAAGCGCTTTTGTCGAGGCCCCACTCCTGCGCCTTCGCGATTTCAGCTATCACCGCCACGGCGCGCGGCAGCAAACCTCTGCCGTCGACCCACATCGGGTGGAAGCCGCGTTCGCCGTAGGCGGACGCCAGTTTCGACACCAAGTCGCGTTCGAGCAGCGACTTGGCGGTGCCCTCTAGATCGGAAAGTCGCAGTTTCAGGGGATAGGCGAAGGTGGGATCCTCAGCGACTATCACCGCGGTCGGGACGGCTTCAGCGGGAGCGCTGGGACCCGCGACTGTGCGTGCCGCCGCGCTTCCCGGCGTCTTGGCGGCGGTCGTCCCTGCGGTCTGTGCCGAAGCCGGCGCCGATGCGACGACGCCAAGCACAGCAGCAATCGCCATGAAAGTTGCGGGTACGCGGCTGACGACACGAGACATGGCGGTTGGTCCTACTCGACGAATGACAAGGCCGTGGTGCCACGCCCTGGGGGACAATGCACCACGGACGTGAGTTTAAAGTTTAGAGCGCGCCTTGTAGCTTTGGATGTGGCCGGCGAGTTCGGCATATTCTATACAACCCGGTCCACACCGAGACCGGATTTCCCCGAGTTCGACGTGCGCCCGGGCTGGGTCGTCCAACGCGAGGTAGGCCTCGCCCAAGTAAGCACGCGCAACCGAAAAATCGGGATCGGCCGCGAGCGCACGCCCATAGTATGTGAGGGCTCGGTCGTAATCGTCGAGCTTGCGCCAAGAGAAGCCGATGTATGTGAGAACGCGAGGGTCGGGATTGGCGACACGTTCCAGTTGAGCCAGCGCCTCGCGATAGGCGCCGGACTTGGCGAGCCAATAGCCTGCGTAGAACAACTCACTGTCAGACGTCGCATGGTTCTCGACGCAGCGGGTCCATTCGGGGCCTGCCTTGGCGAATCCGTCACAACGCTGATCGATTGGCCCGGTATCCTTGGCCGCAGCCGCCGCGATCAGTAGTGGCAGCGAAAGCACTGCCGCCACGACTAACAGGGCAGCCGGCCCACTGCGTCGACAAATCAGCACTCTTTTCGAAATCATGTGGTCTCCGGATCGAGTGTCGTCGACGGGCGCGGCGGCTTGTCGAAGGGTCGACTTACCCGCCCCGCACGGCCTTATCATAGGCCTCGATCTGCATCGCAAGGTCGACGTATTCGACACAGGCGCGGCTGCATCGCCGTTCGATTTCGGCAAGCTCTGCGCGGGCCTGCGCCGGTTCGCCCTTTTGGAGGAAGGCTTCACCCAGATAAGCCCGGGTGAGCACGTGGTTCGGATCGATCGCCAGCGCGCGCGAATAGTACGTGAGAGCTTCGTCGACGAGGCCGAGTTTGCGGGTTGCGAAACCAGTGTAAGTCAGAATCCGCGGGTCAGTCTGATCGCCGAGCTTCAGCACGTCGATCGCCGCGTGGTACTGGCCGGAACGGGCGAGAGAGTAGGCCGCGAAGTAGACTTCGTCAGATCCCGATTTTGCGGTCGCTGCGATGGCCGGGCCGGATGGCAGGAGCCTGGTCTGGCGGCATTGCGGCTTGGTTTGGTTGGCCTTCTTGCTGCAATCGATTTTCGGCTTTGGCGGATCGCCATCTGCCCGACTTGGATCGGGCACGGCGGTGAGTGAAACGAGGGTGGCGGCAAGTGAAAGGCAAAGCCAAGGGGCAGTGCGAAACATCGGCATGCGTGCAACTCCCGTTTCCATCAGGGGTAAAATTGACGAACATGGCGGCAACCGCTGGTCTCGAGGAGACCGGCAACTGTGCGATCTGTTCAGATCGGATGTTAACGCGTTGATCCTTCGGCGTCTATCATGGTGCCGCAGAATCTGATGGTCCGTGGCGGCGGGTTTTTGCCGGTCAACGCCTCGCCATCATTCGACCGCAAGATTTCACCAATCGAATCGGTTCGAGGCCACAGTGCAGCGTCTCCATGGTCGGCGACAGGTCATGGGGGACTGACGCCCTGGTCAGGTTACGCCCGGCAATTGTCACAGAAGTGCTTCTTGAGCGTTGTGACGCGGACGGTGGCCAGATAAGTCGCATGTCAATCGACGTGTAGGGGGCATCATGTTCGGGTGGCGGAAACGAAACGACGGTTTCGAGTGGCGTCAGTACGTCCGGACCACCATTCTGGTCCGTCGCGAGAAACGGCGACAGAAGATTGACGAGGTACGGGAAGCGGCCATCAACAAGGTCAAGGAAGCTGGCGAGAAGGGAGCGCGCGCGGGCGTAGCAGGGGCGGAAAAGGTCGGACAAGCAGCCAAAGCGGGGCTCGACAGTGCCGCCCGCTCGGCACAAAAGGCGTCATTGTCGTTTTGGAACTGGAACAAGGCGACCGGAACCATATCCGCAGTGCTGGCATCAATGCGGCACGCGCTGGGTAGCGTGTGGGGGCCAATTTCGAAACTGAAAGGCGACGGCGCAGGGTTAGTTGCCGGTGGCCGCCCCCGTATCCGGCAGATCTTGCTCGCTGTGGCCGGGATTGCGGGTTTTTGGGCAGCGGCCCGCGCCGCGAGCCTCGGGCTCGATAGCGAAGTCAAGTTCGCAGCCGCGATCGCCGTCGCCGCCCTGGTCGCGGCCGGTTTGGCACACGGATTGGCATTGCCCCAAGCGGCTGGCGCGCTTGCCGTTCTAAATGAGGTCCAAGACCACGTCGGTCGGTTGATCCGCAGCATTCCGATACCGCATGGCGTCCGCAACGTCGGACCACGGGTCTTGGGCGCTGGCGCCTTGGCCCTTGGGCTGGCAATCGGGGCCGGCCTGTGGGCCGGATATGGCGGCAGGACCCATTTTGCCGGACTCGTCCCGCTGTCGTCGGCACCGGCCGAGACGGTCTCAGGACGTGCGGTCGCCGTTGCGGGCGATACATTGCGAATCGCTGGAAAGTTCATCCGGCTGGCGGGTATCGAGGCTCCGGAACGAAACCAGAAATGCGCTCTTGCCGGAACAAAACGCTGGGACTGCGGTACCGCCGCGGCTCAAGCCATGGCTGCGCGCATCAAGTCAAAGACCGTTCGCTGCGACATTTCTGAGCCCAAACCGGCTGGCACCGCGCGCGGGGTATGCCGCATCGACGGTAGCGATCTGGCCGCCGATCTGGTCAAGTCTGGCCATGTTTTCGCGGAGCCCGGCTGGTTCGGCCGCTATGCCGCGCTCGAGACCGAGGCGCGGGCGGCGAAGGCTGGTCTGTGGCGCGGTGAAGCGGATCGTCCGTCGGACTACCGTGCCAAGCGGTGGGAGGAGGCGCGAAGGGCCGCGCCGGAAGGCTGCCCGATCAAAGGGCAACTGAGTGCTGACGGTCGCGTTTATGTGCTGCCATGGGCGCCGCAATACGATCGCATCAAGATCAGGGCCACAAAGGGAGAGCGCTGGTTCTGCAGCGAAGCCGAAGCTCAGGCCGCAGGCTGGAAGCCGATCGAACAATCGTGAGTGGTTGCGCCTTCGGGCCCACTTGGCGGCAAGCTGCCGTACAAAATGAGTTTCGTTGACGTGCAGTCGCTGCCTTCGACGGGGAACAAGCCCGCGGTCGGGGGGGACCGCGGGCCGATCGCGTGGCTCCTAATGGGGGTCATAAGGCCGGTGCCACAGCACGATGCTTCAAAGTACGTCGCTGCTCCGGCGATTGGCAAGCCTCGGGAATAAAATTACTTTCCAAAAATTGTATATTCAGCGTCGAAATTTATTCACCCCGATCGACGTCGCGGCGACCGTCCGCGCGCGCCATGCGCCCTCGTTCGCACGGAGATCACTTCTTGGCGCTCACTTGTTGCTGCCAACGCAACTCAAAGGGTGATAACAGGATTTTGGACTCGCGCGGCGCCTGGCCAGGTCGTTCCACCGTTCCGAAACCGACGTTGCCCACGACGCCCTCGACGCTGGTCGATGCCTCGTCGCGCCACTGCAACTTGTCGTGCTCGAAGCGCAATTCGCCATTGATCCACAGCCTGAGCTTGCCGTCAGGCTTCTTCGGCGTGTTGAGCTGCAACTCCTGCTCGATGGAGATCCAGCGTCCGCGTGCGAGCTGGAACTTGTCTCGGCCAATGGAGCTGATCCTGTCGCCGAGCTTCGGAATCTGGACGCTGACATCGCCGACACCCTTTTCGCGCCACGTCACGCGCGCCGCAAAACCAGGCTTGCTCTCACCTTTTTCGAAGCCGTCGAAACGGCTGCCGCCGAACAGGCCCGGTAGCATGCCGCCGTCGCCAAAGTCGAAATCCGAAGGCAAGTATATGCTATAGGATAGGCACGTCGACTGGGCGCCAACAGCATCGAACGGCGTCCATTGCATGCCAATTCCGGACCGCGGCACGGCTGTACCACGCTCGGGCTTGCCGTCGCCTTTTGGCACTGTAACCTCCAAGACAGCCGGTGAGGGTGCACCCTTGACCGGGATGATCTTGGCATGTTCGAGCATTCCGTATTCGCGCGCGCCGGACATCGCCTGCAGTTCGATCGGTGTCAACAGATCGCCGCTGGCATTGGCGATCGGTTGCAACGACGAAACGCTATAGCGCGCTGCACACGCCGACGTCTTCTGCGTGGTGAATTGATCGCTGATCGCGTAGCCAACCGCGAACAGTCCGATCAGGATGCCAGCAGCGTTGAACAAGAGCTTGTTTGTGTCGATCTTCATGTAAATTGTCCTTGAAAATTATCCTCGAAAGGCCCGGTTGATGTTGCGCATGAGGGGATCCATGAGTTGGTCGAGAAGCGTGCGCTCCCCGGTCAAAAGGATCATTTCGGCGCGCATTCCTGGATGCAGCGACAGCCGCTGAGACAGCTCGGCTGGCGTCTCGTCGAGTTCGACGCGTGCGATGAAGAACGCACCGCCAGACCTCGCGTCCTCGATACTGTCGGCGGACACCCAGGCGAGCTTGGCGGGCAGCGGCCTCTGCTCGCGCCAGCTCAACGCTGTGAGCCAGACCTTGGCGGGCATGCCGGGTTTGACGTTCTCGATCTGATTGGGCTGCAGACGGCCCTCGACGACCAGCCGGTCGGCCACCGGAACGATGTCGAGCACGGTACCGCCGGGCGCCACGACAGCACCTTCGCTGGCGACCTTCAGCTTGAGAACACGGCCGTCGACCGGCGCTCTCATCTCTGCACGTTCGAGTTCTTGTGCTGCGACCGCGATCCGTGCCACCAGACCCGCGGCTTCCTTCTCGAGTTCGGCGACCTGCCGCTCTAGCGCCAAGATCCGTGAGCGGGCGGCCAGCTTGCGCTCCATCAGATCGGTCATGGTCGCGGCTTCGTCCCGGGCCAGGGCAAGCTGCCTCTTGGCGAGCTCCGCTTGCGTGCGCATGGCACTGATCTGCTCGTCCAGCGCCCTGGTGTCGAGTGTAACAAGAATATCACCGGCCTTGACCACCTGTCCCTCGGTGACGTGGATCTTCGACACCTGACCGCCGCGCTGGTGCTGTACCGGTTTTACCTTGCTCTCGACGATGATCGTTCCCTGCAGGCCGACGCCCTTGTCAATGGGCGCATACGCGGCTGCGCCAAGACCGAGGCCGAAGAATGCCGTGACCACGACGAGCCCGCACACAATTGGCGAGCGCACGTCGAGTTTCGGATGTCTGCGCGGTTCGACGAGGCCGGTAGTTCGTTGGTCGCGATCGAATGCCATGGCCATCGCTTTCAATGCATCTCGGCCGCGGCGCGCTGGCCGGGCATGGAACGGGCGGGGTGGCTTTCGAAGCGCCGGGCGAGTTCGCGCGGTGTACCAGAGGCTTCCACTGCGCCATCTGCCAATACGACCATCTTGTCGGTCAGCGCCAAGAGGCGCGGGTCTTGCGTGGCGATGACGAGGGCGATGCGCTCTCGTTTCAGTTCATCGAGCGTGGTCATGAGGCGGCGCAGACTACCGCCGTCGAGCCCAAGTTCCGGCTCATCGAGTACGATCAAGCGCGGGCTTCCGTGGACGGCTCGCGCGAAGGCCACTGCGCGCCGCTCCCGCAGCGAAAGGCCGCTTCCGTCGACACCGACCTCGGTGTCGTAGCCCGAAGCCAGCCCGCTCAAGGTTTCGTGCACGCCGGCTCGCGTCGCGGCCTTTGCGACTGCGAGCAGGCTGGCCTCGCCGAAGCGGGCGATGTTCTGGTGGACGGTCCCTTCGATCAGGCAAGGTTCGTCGGTCAGATAGCCGACGGGTGGCTCGCCCTCGCCGCGCTGCCATTTGGAAATCGGGATGCCATCGAGATCGGCATTGCCCATCGTGGGCACGTGCGCACCTGCCAGGATTGCCGCCAGAGCCGACTTGCCGGAGCCGTTGGGACCGACGATGCCCACGCATTCGCCGGGCGCGATCGACAAGCTGACCGAGCGCAGCGCCGGTTGCTTTCGGCCTTCGTGGTAGAACGTGACGTCGGAGAGCGTGATCCGGCCAGCGGGCGCTTCGCTTCCGGCGCCCACTTTCGGCACTGAAGCATCGGCCGGCAGCGCACGCAGACGGCGATAGGCGACTTGAGCGCTGCGGGCAGCCCTGATGGCGCTGACGAGCTGTTCGAGGGGCGCCAGTGCCCGGGCAAGCAGAATTGCGGATGCCACGAGCGCGCCCGGCGTCATCTCGCCACGCACCACGAGCCATGCGCCGATTCCATAAAGAGCGATCTGCGATCCGATGCGGACGGTGCGCGCGAACGCTTTGATCAAGCTCGTACGCTTGCCCAGCGAGTACGCACTGACGATGTGCGCGCGATTGAACGTTTCCCATTGCCGTGCGGCGCCGCGCGTCAGGCCCAGGGCGCCTGACAGCTGGCTGTCTCCCGACACCGTCGTAAGCCACTGCTCGGACCGCTCATGGGCCTTGCTGCTCTCGGCCACCAGTCGACCGGTGACCATGGCGTGGAGCATGGTGGCCAAAATGAGCAGCATGGCTGAGATGGCAGCCACCAAGCCGACGAGAGGATTGAGAAGGGCCAGCGCGACCAGGAACAACGGCACCCAAGGCGCATCGAACAACACCGTGACGACACCACCGGTCAAGAACTGCTTGACCTGTTCGAGCGCACGCGCGTCGGACTTGAGTTCGGTGCCTGGCGTGCTGAGCTTCAAGCCGTTCTCGATGATATGCTGGCCAAGCTCATGGTCGAGCCACAACCCGGCGCGCAGCAGGATCGTGTCGCGCGCCATCTCGATCAGCGCCAGCGCGATGATTGCAGCCGCCGTGATGATCGTAAGGATGACGAGCGTCTCGATGCTTCCGAGCGGCACCACGGTCTCGAAAACCTGCAACGTGTAGAGGGGCGTCGCCAGCATCAACACGTTGATGCAGCCGCTGAACAAGAATGCCACGAGCAATGCCCGCCGCACCTGCTTCAGCATTCGCCTTGAGGTACGCATGGAATAAAACCCCCGCCGATCAGGCTCAAACCAAGGAACCCAATTGGCCACTTCTCACGAGTTCGACAGATGTTAGCGTGAAGTTCTAAACGATGAGCGAACCCGACGAGACGAGGTCATCGAGGTCGAGACCTTGAACGCCGTGCAGAAGCACGACATCGACGAAGTATCCAGCGCCGACGTCAGCCGAAACCATGGTGCCCGCGGCAGTCGTCGTGACACGAACGTTCTGCTCCAGGCCCGATGGATCGAGACCAGCGAGCAGCCGCGAGAAGTCGAGCCGGTCTCCAGCGCCGAAATCTGTGATGACGTCGAATCCGGCTCGCGTGCCGTCGCCGGCGAGGACGTCCGATCGGAGCCAGGCGAACGTATCGTTTCCGGCCGAAAAGCCGTTGCGGAACTGGCCGCCGGACAACACGTCGTCGCCGCGTCCGCCCATGATGAGGTCGTTGCCGCCGTCGCCGTAGATGCGGTCATTGCCGTCGCCACCAGAGATGGTGTCGTTTCCGCCGCCGCCGAACACGCCGTCGCTGCCGTTGCCGCCGCTGATCTCGTCGTTGCCAAGGCCGCCGTTCAGCTGGTCGTCACCTTCGCCGCCATCGAGCACGTCCACGCCCGTCTGGCCGTCAAGCACGTCGTTGCCAGCCCCGCCTTCGAGCACGTCGTCGCCCGTGCCACCGATGAGAGAGTCGCGGCCACTGCCGCCATCGAGCCGGTCGTTCCCGACCGATCCGTCGAGGCGGTCGTCGCCATCGCCGCCGACGAGAATGTCGGAACCAGCGCCTCCGGTCAGCGTATCGTTGCCGAGGCCGCCATCGAGACGGTCGTCGCCCGCCTCGCCGAAAAGGGTGTCGTTGCCATCGCCGCCGAGCAAACCGTCGGCACCGGCGCCGCCGAAAAGCTGGTCGTCGCCGGTTCCGCCGTCGAGGCTGTCGCTGCCGAGGCCGCCGTTCAGGGTGTCATTGCCCTCGCCGCCGAACAGCCGGTCGTTGCCGTTGCCGCCGTCCAACTGGTCGGTGCCTCCGTCGCCGCGGAGAAAGTCATCGCCGTTGCCGCCGGCGAGCTGGTCGGCGTCGCCGCCGCCCCAGATGCTGTCGTTGCCGTTGCCGCCTTGGATCGTATCGCGCCCCGCGTCGCCGATCAGGGCATCGGCCAGGTTGCCGCCAATGATGCGGTCGTCGCCTGCGTTTCCGTAGATGACATTGATTCTGTTGGGATCGCCGACGATCTGATCGTGGCTCGAGGTGCCATCGATGCGGCGGCCGGAGACCGGCTTTGAATTCAGGTAGACAACCATACGCACACACTCTTCTAGTTCACACAGGCTCCCGATCGGGATCACCGTGGTCAAGAACGTTCGCGACGGTCCGTAGGCCGCCGGTGTGCATGCCGAGCCTTCTGCAACAGGGCGCGGCGCAGATCCACACCCTCCCGTATTAACCAAACTGTCTTAAGGATATCCTAACCGTGAGTACCGAACTCGGCCGGCCGTCGTCTTTGAACGATCAGGTCAGAAGCAAGCCGGTTGCCAGCAAATCACCGGCCGACTGGCCGTGAACGCCATCAAGCGTCACCACGTCGACGAAGCCTGCCGTTGTCCTGACCGAGATCGTCGAGCCGGCCGCGCCATCGGCTACCTGCACGACGTCGCCGATGCTCGCCCACGTCTTGCCCTTCAGGAAGTCTCGGATATCGAGCTTGTCCCCGGCCGCGAAATCGGTGATGCGATCGACGCCTAGCGCTCCGCCTACGTCTTTCTTGAAGTACACGAACGTGTCGTCACCCGCGCCGCCCGTCAGGGTATCCGCGCCGCCGAGGCTGCGGATCACGTCGTTGCCGCCGCCACCAAGAATCGCCTCGGCCAACTTGCTGCCTTTGACAGTGTCTGCAAATGTCGAACCCACAAGGCTTTCGATCCCATAGACGGTGTCGTTGCCTGTGCTCGCACCAGTGATCGCGTGCTTGGACAGGTCGATGGTCAACGCCGATGTGGCCGCCGTATAGTCGAGCGTATCGAAGCCCTGTCCGCCGTTGATGAAGTCGTTTCCCGAGTCCGACGCAAAAAAGTCGTTGCCGCTGTCGCCGAAGAGACGGTCGTCACCGGTGCCGCCGAAGATCCGGTCGTCGTTCTTGCCGCCGCGAATCGTATCGTTGCCGCCGTCGCCGAAGAGGGTGTCGTTGCCGTCGTTGCCGAAGATCGAATCGTTGTTGCCGCCGCCGAATACGCCGTCGTTTCCGGTGCCCCCGGAAATCACATCGTCGCCGGCATCGCCAATCAGGGTATCGTTGCCAGCCCCGCCAAAAAGGCTGTCATTTCCGGCATCTCCAAAGAGCCGGTCATTTCCGGCATTGCCGTAGATCAGGTCATTGCCACCATTGCCGTTGATGCGGTCGTCGCCGTTGCCACCGCGCACGTCATCGGCGCCTTCGCCAGCCGTGACGATGTCGTTGCCATCGCCAGCCTGGATCAGTTCCTGGAGTGTGGAGCCGGCAATCGTATCGGAATTCGCAGTACCCTTGATCGTCGTGAATGCCATATCTCTGCTCCAATGCGACACATCGTGGCCGCCCACCCTGCCGGATCATCACATATTGGAGACAAAAGCTTTAGATCCCGCGTCAGGCAGCAAGTAAAATTAAATCGATTTGAAAGTACGTGCGGACTTATCTGGTCACAAAAGAAAAAATGGCGCGAACCGCTCCCTGGTTCGCGCCAATCCGAGAGTTCCGCCGCGCCCTCGTGACAAACTCCCGTAACACGCTTCATTCGTATCAGTAGAGGAATATGCCGTCTGCGGCCAGCAGGTCGACATCGGTGGCCTGGAAGCCCGAAAGCTTCACGACATCGACGAAAGTGTCGCCGAATTTTACCGCGACGGTCGTATCGTTCCCGCCGACCGTCAACCTGATGACATCGCTTGCGGCGCCGGGGTTCGTCTTGACGAAGTCATGGAGATCGATGCTGTCCGACGAGTGGAAATCGAGAATCGTGTCGACGCCGAGGTGCTGGCCATCGAGCAGCAGATCCTTGACCAGGAACTCGTAAATGTCGTTGCCGCTTCCGCCCCTGTACGTGTCCTCGCCGCCTCGGCCGCGGAAGTAATCGTTGCCGTCGCCGCCTTCGAGGGTGTTGGCCTTGCCGTCGCCCGCTAGCGTATCGTCGAAGGCAGTGCCGATCGCCCTCTCGAAGCCGTTCAGGACATCCTGAACTTGGGTGCCGTCGGCGAGGAACGTGTCGGCAAGACCGCCATGGAGATCGACGAAAATCGCATTGGAGTGGAGCGAGAAGTCGATCGTGTCGAAATCTGCTCCGCCCTCGAAGTTATCGGCGCCTGCGCCGGCGACCACAGTGTCGTTGCCGGTGCCGCCATCCACGAAATCGTCGCCATCACCGTCTTCGGTCCGGTCCGCGCCCGAGGACCCGGTCAGCCTATCATTACCAATGTCTCCATAGAGCCGGTCGTCACCGCTCTGGCCGTTGAGCACATCGTCGCCGTCGCCGCCGAACAGTACGTCGTCACCGCCACCGCCCAGCAGCTGGTCGATGCCATTGTCGCCGAAGATCGTATCGTTGTCGGCGCCGCCGTCGAGGAGGTCGTCGCCGTCACCACCGACAAGAACATCGTTGCCCGTGCTGCCGCTCAGTGAATCGTTGCCATGGCCGCCATCCAATCTGTCGCGACCGCCCTCGCCCTTCAGCACGTCGTTACCCGCGCCGCCAACAATCACGTCGTCGCCGAGATTGCCGTTGATGAAGTCGTCGCCGTCGTCACCGCGGAGCGTATCATTGCCGGCGCCACCAAAGATCCTGTCATTGCCGCCGTCGCCAGCGATGACGTCATCGCCAAGATCACCCATGATCAGATCCTGGAGCGTCGTGCCCGTCAGTTGATCGTTACCCGTCGTCCCCGAAATCGTCGCCACTGGCTACTCCCTTCTCACGTATCCACCGCAGTCCCGATCGGTACCCCGCCGCGCACCTGGCCGCACGACGGGGCTCGGCAATCGTTCAGGTCCCGCACCCATTTCGAGGAAAATTTCCCAATACTAAGTATCTAAACGCTCATCCTCGATTATGATCTTATCAATGACACATTGAAGTCACGTATATGCTCAACCGAAAATACTCTGTGTATTTCTGTCAAATTGTTCGCATTTGAGTGATTTTGCTTCCGTTGTTTGCAGAGTTCGAAAAAATAAAAAAAGGCACTGGAATACTGTTCCAGTGCCTTTCAAGTTCGGATTCGGCAGGAGTTTGGAAAAGGCTGCTCAGTTTTCGGTGAGTGGGAAAAACGATATCTCTAAACAAGAGATCGCGATTGTTTATTGACGTTGAATGTTGCCAATCGAATGGCGAGTAGCGGGGGCGGGCGGCGGCACCCTGGGGGAGGGTAACCGCCGCCCTGCTATCCGAGCGTCAGCTCAGGATAAGTCCGTTGGCAAGCAGATCGTTGGACTGCACGCCGTCGAGTGTGACGACATCCACGAACACGTCGCCTTGCCTGACTGAAACGGTCGTGCCCTTGTCGTTGTCGACAAACTTCACCGTGTCCCGCGGCGACAACCCCTTCAGCAACGCGCTGAGGTCGAGGCGATCGTCTTTCGAGAAGTCAGTGATGTGGTCGACGCCCGTGCCAAGGTCCTTGGCAAGCCAGACGAAGGTGTCCTTGCCGGCTCCGCCGGTCAGGGTGTCGGCGCCGCCCAAGCCGCGGATGACGTCGTCACCGTCGCCGCCGACGAAAACGTCATTGTTCTTGGAGCCCTTGTAGGTGTCGGCGAAGGCCGATCCCACGACGCTCTCGACCGACTTGAACGTATCGTTCCCTTGACCGGTGGCGGAGCTCTTCGAGACGTCGATCGTGATGCCGGCCTTCGCGTTCGAGAAGTCGAGCGTATCGAAGCCAGACCCGCCATCGTAGTTGTCGTTGCCGAGACCGTCGTTCAAGGTGTCGTCGCCCGAACCGCCGCCCACCTCATCATCGCCAGCGCCACCGGATAGGGTGTCGTTGCCGGAGTTGCCAGACAGGATGTCTTTGCCAGCGCCGCCACGGATGTCGTCATCGCCACTTTCGCCCGAGAGGACGTCGTCGCCATCGCCGCCAAAGATGCTGTCGTTGCCAACACCGCCGCTGACCTTGTCGTCGCCTGCGCCGCCGCGAAGAACGTCATTGCCCGAGTTGCCCCAGACCTGATCGTCGCCCTGGCCGCCCGAAACCACGTCGTCTCCCGCAAGGCCGAAAAGCTTGTCGTTACCGAGGCCGCCGGTGATCGTATCATTGTCGGTTGCCGTCGCGGGCTTGGTGGCTTCTTTCGCCAACAGAGCGGCATTGGTCTGACCGATGTCGAAGCGGAAGATGCTGTCGTCGTAGTCCTTGTCGCCGCCGTTCCAAAGATCTTCAAAGCCAATCTCGACCGAGCCGTCGATCACCTTCACTTCGCCGGTTGCGTGCTTGAACGTGTCACCGTTGAGGCCAGCCTCGGCCCCACCGAACGAGTGGAAGATCGAGTTGCCGTATTGCGAGGTGATGACCGTCGACACGCCTTTGTCACTCACGTGCACGAGTTTCAATTCGCCGCCCGCGGTGACGTTTCCGGCCTTTCCATCGGCGCCGACGAACTTGAAGCTGCCCTTGGTGTCGGCGAGCAACGTGTCCACGCCCTTCTGCGAAAAGCCGTTGGGCACGACAAAGAACCCGACGCGATCGCCGCCTTTCAGATCCACATCGACGGAACTCGAGCCCGCGACCAGGTTGCCGCCTGAGCCTTTGGCCGATGCGTTCGCGAACAAAACTTCGACGTCGTAGACCGAGCCGTCGGACGCGATCTTGTAAAATCCGAGGGTGTTCTTGTAGCCAGCGGTCTCACCAAGGAAGGTTACCTTTCCAGTGACGTCCTCGTGGATCACCAACTTGTTCAGGTCGACCGTGCCACCGACCGAGGCCGAACCGAACACGATGTCGTCACCGGCCTCGCCCGCCAATGTATCGTCACCGCCGCCACCGTGAATCCGGTCGTTACCTGCGCCGCCGTTCAACTTGTCGCGGCCACCCTCACCAAAGATCAAATTGGCATGCTCGTCGCCCTGGAACGTGTCCTTGATGCCGGTGCCGATGAAGGTGTCGTCGTGGTCGGCAGCAACCTTGTCGGCAGCGGCCTTGTCGGCAGCGGCCTTGTCGGCAGCGGCCTTGTCGGCAGCGGCCTTGTCGGCAGCGGCCTTGTCGGCAGCGACCTTGTCGGCAGCGGCCTTGTCGGCAGCGACCTTGTCGGCAGCGACCTTGTCGGCAGCGGCCTTGTCGGCAGCGGCCTTGTCGGCAGCAGCTTTGTCGGCAGCGGCCTTGTCGGCAGCGGCCTTCTCAGCCGCGACTTTCGCTGCAGTTTCGCTTTCGACACGGCCCGTGGATTTGAGCGACGCGTTGTCGATCAATCCGCCATAGGTATCGTTATCCTGGGCCGATTCACGGAACTCGATGCGGTCGTTGCCACCGGTCCCGATCACCTTGAATTCGGCGTTGCTCCAGGCTGTCTTGGTGGGATCGACAGTGCCGACCTTCTCACCGTTCCAGAAGATCTCGACCGTGTCGGAACCAGCCTTGCTGTCCGGACGCTTTGCAAAATCGAAGCTGAAGGCGTACTCGACGCCGGCATCGGTTTTGACGTCCTGATAGATGTTGGATTTGCGCCCGTCGAAGTCGAGCTCGGCGAACTTGTCACCATCGGTAGTCTTGATGCCGTAAAAGCCCTTGCCCCACACTTCGATTCCGGTGTCGGACTTCCATCCGCCAACGGCGCTGAAGGAGTTCCAGGTTCCGGCTGCCACCGCCGCGCTTTCGAATCCGCCGTCGACGAGCAGCTGCTTGCCAGCCGACGACGTTTCGTCCGATTTCTCACTCATCGCACTCTCCTCATCGGCTCACGTACTTCGACCGTGAACGGAATTTGACCACCATTCGCCGCAAGGGCATATCACGGCCAATGGCCGCTCCCGCACCCTCGTCCGACAATCTACACTCTCAGCCAATCTACCCAAAACAATCCAACATTCCGTGCAATATCGAATAGGTTTTCGAACCAAAGTTTATTCAAATACGATTGTATGATTTTATTTCTTGTTCACCCTAAGCTGCGCGAATCCCAAATTCTCGAGGTTATTGCGAGTGTGGCGACCTGGTTTACCGGCCGCCACACATGTTTCACGTGCAATCGGGAAAGCCCACGTCAAGCTTTGTGGGCATTTACCAAGCTATTCCCTGGTAGGTCGCGTCTTCGGGAAGCTCTTTGAACAGACGCGCGAGATCCAGAACATGCACGCCCGGCCGGCGACACTTCACAGCAGCGCGAAACTCTTCGGTTGCATGGCTGACAACGACTATGTCGGATCCATCGATCAGTGCCTCTGCATTCGCGACGCATAGCGTCTCGAGTTTGTCCATCAGCTCGGCCTGCCGCGGAACCGCATGACGGACGTAGTCTATCTGGCCCTGGAGCAGCGGTCCGAAGTCGAGGTTCGGGTCGTAGGCCGTGATCGCCTCGCCGCGCGCCAGCAGTGTGGCCATCACGTCGAGTGTCGGACTTTCGCGCATGTCATCCGTGCCGGGCTTGAATGTGACGCCGAGGAACCCGATCCGCTGTCCTGCAAAGGGCTCCAACAGCCTCACGGCGTCTGCGATGTGCACTTGGTTCGTCGCCATGAGGCTGTCGAACAGGGGCACGCATACACCGATCTCGCGGGCGATGTGGCTGACCGCGCGGACCTCCTTGGGCAGGCACGATCCGCCGAAGGCGAAACCCGGCTTCAGGTAGTAGGGAGACAGGTTGAGTTTGAGGTCGCGGACGAAGATGTTCATCACGTCGTGGCTATCGATACCAAGCTTCTTGCACATACGGCCGACTTCGTTGCCGAAGGCGACCTTGGTCGCATGCCAGACGTTGTCGACGTACTTCACCATCTCGGCAGCTTCGATCGAGGTGAAGATGACCTTCTTGTCGATGGTGGAGTAAATCGCGCTCACGGTGCGCTCGGCGCGATCGTCGGACGCACCAACCACAGTCTTTGGCGGGTCGAAGAAGTCGGACACGGCTACGCCTTCACGCAGGAACTCCGGATTGAAGCAGACACCGAAATCCTGGCCGAGTTTCTTGCCGGACGCCTGCGCTATCTCGGGCACGACGACGTCGAGCGTAGTTCCCGGAGGCACAGAGCAGCGAAGTACCACCACATGATAGGTGTCTTTCATGGCGAGCGCCTGGCCGATAGCGCGGCTGGCCTGGCGGACGTAAGTGAAATCGCAGCCACCGTCCTTCGACGTGGGCGTGCCGACCGAAAGAAAAGTGACATCGGTATCGAGAACAGCGGCGATCAGGTTCTGCGTGGCGTCGATGCGGCCGTCGCGCACGCCGTCAGCCAGCAGATCGCCCAGCCGGTCCTCGACGATCGGCGAACGGCCCTCGCGGATCGAGCGAACCTTTTCCATGTTCACGTCGACGCCGACCATCCGAAAGCCCAGATGCGACAAGCACGCCATCGAAACGGCACCGACGTAACCCAGTCCGACGACGCTGATCGCAGGTTTCGCCTGATCCGCGACGAGGGCCGGCACACGCGCGTAGCCAACCACAGCCTCGTCCCGCAAAGGAGATGCTATATTCATGATTCTGACGCTCCCAATTCAGGCTTTTGCCTGACGTTTTTTGCCCCACACCGGACGCGATCGATCAGCACATGGCTGACGCGCGAAACGGCATGATGTGAGGATGCGGGAGAGATGGGTTTCGAATAAAATCTCGATTTAAAATTGTAAGTATCAGGCGCCAAAAACGATCTTCACCATGCCCCATGTCGGGACATGCAATAGCTTCGTATAGAGCATGACGACGAGAAACAGGGCGGCCACGGAAACCGCCGTCAAATAGGCAGCCATGACCTCGCGGAATACCGCAATTCCGGTATTGCCGGAGAAACCCTGCTTCTGGTTGCCGCGGTTGGTCCACTTTTGCTTCGCCAACCGCCACATCATGTAGACCTTTACCGCCGCGTTCAGCAGCTGATTGGCGTAAAGCGTCCAGATAAAATTGAGGTCGACCCGCGTGGCATACGTGAACAGCACCAGCGACAGCAGCATGCGGGTGACTGCGATGTAGGTAACGTATGCGGCGAAAAATCCGGCGCCGAGCTTCAAGCTTCCGGCCAGCGCAAGCATCGGCGAGAACAGCATCGTCCACATGGCGAGCCGCTGATCGACACAGCACCACCAGATGAAAAGCGGCATCCGCCCTGGCCCGAGCATGATTGCGCGCTGACCATTGCGCAGCATGTTGCCGGACCAGCGCCTGAGGTTTTCGACCATGCGGCGGTAGCCGGAGCCTTCGACGACCTCGATGGTGGTGCCGCTTGCATCAGGCACATATGTCATCTTCACGCCATGCCTGAGCAGGCAGTACCAGGTGCTCTTGTCGTCGCCGGACAGGAACCGGAACCGGCCCCATAGCCAGTGTTCGAGAAAATCAGCTTCCTGCAGCCTGATGAACTCATGGCTGACGATGTGCGTCGCGCGAAACACCGAAAAACGGCCGGTGAGTGTCAGGACCCGATTGGATAGCGCGTGGCTCTGCATAGCCATCCGGCGCTGTGCAAAGCGCATGTTGAGCCACGACTGCATCCATTTGGGACCGCGCACCAGCACGTGCTCGTCGGTCGTCAGTGCGTGCAGCTCAGGATCGAGCGCGAACAGCGGATAGCACTTGCGGATTGCGCCCGGGTGGAGCACGAAGTCGCCATCCATGAAAATCACGAGATCGTCCTTGCCGAGGCCCGCGCGCGACATGGCGCGAAGGATCAGCGCGATGGCGACGCGCTTGCCCGGCTGGTTCTGGCGAATGATCCTGAGCGTGATATCGAGATCGTTGCCGACCAGTTTCAGGTGGCGAGCGATTTTCTGCTCGTCAGAAAGCTCACTCGATCCCAACCAGATGGTGGCTGGCACGCCCGCCTCGCGGATTTCCGTGCAGAGCGACCGGATCACCGCTTCGGAGATCTCGCGGTGTTCGCGGAACGTGGTCATCTGGACGTGGATGTGGCGCGGTCGCCAGCCCGAGTTCCAAACCTCGGCCGCACGGTCACGCACCCGTGGATAGGCGATGTTTGCAAACACCAGGGCTCGCATCCAGTGATTGAACCACCACAGATAGCGCCAGATGCCTAGAAAGCCGATAACGTAGACGAACTCGCGCGCAGCCGGGTCCCAGATCGAGTTCGGAGTGAGCGAAAGTGCGATGAAGCAAACCGCGAAATAGGTCCATATCTGGAGCTGAACGCCTGGCGACCACTTCTCGGAAAACGGCAGTGGCACTGCCGGATGGTCAAGCCCAGGTCGAATGGCGGCGGTCATGGGCTCGGGCCCCATCCAGGTTAGGCGTCAAAGTGCCAGCGACAGCGATTTCTTGATCGAGGAGAACAGGGAGTTGGTCGAGCGTTGCTCGAAAACGGCGACGACAGGCAGACCGGATCGGTAGCGTTGAGCGTCCTCGACAATCTTCGGATCGTTGAACTCGATTGAAATCTTCGCCGATCGATCCGTCGGCCCGCGCCACGAGTAGCCGGGACTGCCAGCTTCGTTCTGCTCACGGATGAAGCCCGACGTGCGATCGACTGTCTTGACGCGCCCCTTGAGCGTCTCCCCGAGGGCCGGCACGTAGATCAGCACATCGTCGCCAACACCAACCTTCAAGACCTCGTCTTGGGTCATGAAGGCTGTGACATGTCGCATTTGGCGCTGTTCGATGATCGCGATCACGTCGCCTTTGCGGACGCTACCCTGATCGAACCGCGGTAGATCGAGAATGACGCCGTCGAACGGGGCACGGACCGACGCCCGCGAGCGCTGGTTGAGCCAGGTGATCTGGCGCTGCTGGGCGAGCTGAATGTCGTGTTCGGCTAAGCGTACTTCGGCTTCGATCTCGGCGCCCTTGCCGGTGATGTCGGCACTGCCGATGGTCTGATTGCCTGAATACAGGCGCTTGCCGATGTTCTGCTCGGCAAGCTCGATCCGGGAAGACAGTTCGATCCGCCGCACTTCGTGTTCCTTGCGGAGCGTGATCACCTGTCGCTCGATGTCGCTGATCCTGCTCTCCGTCGCATAGCCTTTGTCGAGCAGCCCCTTGAACCGCTTGTAGTCGGCCTCGGCTGACCTGAGTTGCGCGCCCAACGCTTCGAGCTCGACGCGGGTCTGCTGCACATTCTTCATCTCCACGGTGGCGTAACCACGGATTCGCTCCAGTTCTTCGGTGTGGCGCTGCTTCAGGAATCCGAGCTTGGCCTTGCGCTCGCGCACGGCGATGTCGGCGAGTTCGATTTCGCGCTCGAGCTGATTGTCGATGAGATCAAGGATGTTCTCGCCGGCGCGCACCGTGTCGCCGGGCTGGCGATTGCCCCACGCCACGCGCCCGTCGGCCTGCGCCACGACCTTCTCGACGGGTGCCTGGATGACGGCGGTCTGAACTTCCATACGGAAAAAGTTGGTGTAGCCGATCAGCGACGCGTAGCCGAAGATCATCAGGCCCAGCACCATGTAGAGGCCAGTCATGCCGACCGTCTTGATCGGCCAGCGCTTCATCGGCAATTGCTGAAGGCGGGGCCGATCCGGCTCGAGAGACGCCGGCGTCACCGGCACATCGATGCGCTGGATCGTGTCCTCGACGTCGACCATCGAGCCGCGGACCAGTTCCTCGATAAAGTGCGACATCAGCTCGCGCTCGCGCTCGCCAATCTCGGTGAAGCGCACGGCAAACATCTTGGCAGCAGGATCGAGGCGAACAACTTCAGCCTTTACCTGGAAGGTAACGTCGAACCCCTGGAACGGCAGCATCAGCTTGAGCGGAATTTCGCTTCCGATCTGCGGCAGTTCGCCTTCGAAGCCGTCGACACGCAGTCCGCCGAGACTCCAATCGGTCGCACGATGGCTTTGCCCCCCCACCTCTACAAAGAGGGGTGCTGTCACGCGGTGGTGCCGCCGTTGGTCGGGCCGCTCCCGTCTGACTTTCACTGCCATGGGCTACATACTCGTAAGCAACCGGGCAACTCCCTGGCTTGACCTGGGAAGCCACCAAACGTTCTCTCACCTCGCGGTTAACAACCGCCTTCGCGACGTCGTGCAAGTTGACGATGCGTTCGCGTTCAGCCCATCATTTCGCCGCAGCAAGTGCTTGATGTAATATTGTAAGTCGTTGAAATATATATTATATTTCAATTGCCAGCGCGCCTGCTTCGGCCGATCGTGGCGTTAACCAACCGTTTGCCATGCCACACGATCACACCGAAACACCGATCCAGATTCACCCAAAGCGGTCGCTGACGGACCAGTGGCTCGGGGGACTTGAGTTCCGGTTCAAACATCTGCTGTCCCTGGTGGTGCGCTCCAGAGCACGCGCTGAAATCGTGAAAAAAACGAGTAACAATATGATTTTAAAAGAATTTGTTCATAAGGCGTCTGGTTTTGAGACCAGCCGCGAGGGGCCGACGGCAGATGCGCTACACTAGAAGATCTTGCCGGGATTGAGGATACCTTGCGGGTCGAGCGCCCGCTTTATCGCGCGCATGACGTCGACGGCCGGACCCAGTTCCGCTGCCAAGGCCGCGATTTTGCCCTGGCCGATGCCGTGCTCTCCCGTGCAGGTGCCGTCCATCGACAGTGCTCGGGCAACCAGCCGCTCGAGGAACCCTTCGAGCGCGGCAACCTCTGTTGCATCAGTGGCGTCAAACACGGGTGTGGCGTGGAAGTTGCCGTCGCCGACATGCCCTAGGATCGGTGCGATGAGCCCCGATCGCCGTGCGTCTGCGGCCGTTTCAGAAACGCAGGCGGCAAGCTTGGAAATCGGGACGCAGACGTCGGTCGCCAGGATCGCCCGGCCGGCATAGAGCGTCTTGATGGCCCAATAGGCATTATGGCGCGCCCGCCACAGCCGTCGCCGGTCGTCCTCGCTGTCGGCCCAATCGAACCCTTTCGCTCCGTTTGCACGCGCCAAGGCTTCCACGCCCGCAATCTGCTCGCGTCCGGCTTGGCGGCTGGTGTGCAGTTCGATGAACAGGGTGGGCGCCTCGGCGAGCGTCAGGCCCGAATGGGCGTTGACGGCCCGTATCTGGACCTCGTCGAGCAGTTCGACACGCGCCAGTGCGAGGCCCGATTGAATGGCCTCGATGGCCGTTTCGCAGGCGCCTTCGAGCGTCGCGAAAGGTGCTACGGCGGTAATCTGTGCCTCCGGCATGGGATGCAGCTTCACGGTGAGTTCGGTGATGATGCCGAGGGTTCCCTCCGAACCTATCATCAGCCGGGTCAGATCGTAGCCAGCCGCCGACTTCGGCGCGCGGCCGCCCGTACGGATCACGCGGCCATCGGCCAGCACCGCGGTCAGGCTTTTCACGTTGTCGCGCATGGTGCCATAGCGCATGGCGTTGGTGCCGGAGGCGCGCGTGGCCGCCATGCCGCCAAGCGAGGCCTCTTCGGCCCCTGGGTCGACGGAAAAGAACAGTCCGGTGTCTCGCAGGTACGCATTGAGTTTTTTGCGCGAGACGCCGGCCTCGACCGTGCAATCGAAATCACGGGCATCGAGTGAAACGATCGCATCCATTCGGCTCATGTCCAGCGAGATACCGCCAAAAGGGGCGTTGACGTGCCCCTCGAGCGAGGTCCCGGCGCCGAACGGGATGACCGGAACGCCATGGCGCGCGGCGATCTGTACCGCCGCCGACACTTCGGCCGTCGTGGTCGGCCAGACCACGGCGTCGGGCGGTTCGCTCGCGAGCCACGTCAAAGTGTTGGAATGCTGTTGGCAGATGGCCGCACCGACCGTGAGCCGCGATTGGAACAGAGGGTTCAGTTCGACGATCGCCGCGCTGATCGCATCGGCATCTGGCCTTCCAACGAACTTGCGCGCCTCGGGCATGATCGGGACCACTTGCGGATTGGGCTGCGGTGCGACGAGGCACTGCCGCGCCCAGGTTATCGGGGCCAACGAGGTTAGGCCGCTGTCGCAAAATTGGCAATTCGGTGCAGCGGCTGGTCGGCCCGGCACCATTCGGCCGCAATCCAAAAAACCGTGGACCGTTTGTCCGAATACGCACGCTCATTGCCGGGCTGGAAATTGTCTCACGATGCTAAAGTGTTGCTGTTCGGCATCAGGGCAACCCACCAACTCACATCGTGATGTACCGATCCAGCCTTTTTTTAATGTCAGGTTTCGAGTAAGACCACTGGCGAAGCCGGGGGCTTCAAGCGTATCAAAAGGGGAGTTTCTCATGTTCCGTAGGCTGTTAATGGTCGCCGTGGCCTTCCCGGTGGCAGGCGCCTTCGCGGCGGCCGAAGCGCAGCAGGGTAACGAAGCCCTGGTCAACTTGGCGTCGAAGGACATCTCGCTCAACGATGACAAGGACTGCATCGATCTTGGTAATGCGGCAGGTGCCTACAACGGCATCCGTGTTCGCGCCAAGAAGGGCGACATCTTCGTCACACGCGTGTCGGTCCGCTATAGCGACGGCTCGGTCCACAACGAAGATCGTTCCATCGATTTGAAGGAAGGTGAGCGCTCGCGCCCGATCAACGCAACGAGTGGCGACAAGTTCATCGACCACGTCAACGTCACGATCAAACCTTCCAAGGGTAAGGCGACGCTCGACGTTCTCGGCATCCAGTCGCCCGCAGGTGCCAAACGGAAACGCCTCCCGCTCGACAAGCCCGTCGGCTGTGGCGGCGCTGCCGGCGGTACCGCTGGCAAGCCTGCAGATCCGACCCAGCAGATCGCAACCAAGCCGATCGACGGCAAGGCCTCGACTGCAACGCCCGGCAAGCCTCTGGCGGGCGGCGAGGTTCTGTTCGGCACCCAGTCCGTCGGCTTTGGCGTCGACCGCGACGTGGTTCGCGTCGGCAACGAAATCGGCAAGTTCGATCGCATTCGGCTTCGCGTTCTCGACAACGACATCTTCCTGAACGACCTCAAAGTCATTTACGGCAACGGCGAGCCGGACACGATCGCGGTCAATACCGAGATCAAAAAAGATTCGCGGACCAACTGGCTCAACCTCAAGGGCGACCGGTTTATCAAGGAGATCCAGTTGTCTTATCGGTCCAAGCCCAGCGTCAAGGGCCAGGCCCGAGTGGAAGTGTTCGGAGAATACGCCGAAGGCTGGCTCGGACCGCAAGGCGAAGGTCGGAAGTTCAACGACGGCTGGGTGCTGCTCGGCGCGCAGACGGCAGGCTTCGTCGGCTTCGACAAGGACACGATCCAGGTCGGCAAGAACGAGGGCGGCTTCACCAAGATCCGCGTCACGGTCCGCGATCGCGCGATTACGCTCAATGAGCTTCGGATCGTCTATGCCAACGGCGCCGACGATTTGATCCCGATCAAGACCCGCGTCGACGCCGGTTCCACTTACGGCCCGATCGATCTCAAGGGCGACAAGCGCGCCATCGAGAAGATCGAGGCTCGCTATCGGTCACGCTTCATCGACAAGGAAGCCAAGGGCAAGGGCAACGCCATTGTCGAGGTCTGGGGTCGCCATTGATCCTGGACGAGACGGCGGCTTCGTCCGCTGTCTCAATTCGCCCAGTGTCCCCGGTGGACCGGACGACGCGAAACGACGATCGGCGGGGTTGCGATTAATCGCAACCCCGTCATTTTTTTGTCGATATTTAGACGCCGCGATTGGTTAGCTTCCACGTATGGGCCCGGTTGGGGAGGTTGCGAACCGGCACGGGCATCCGAGCTGTTCAAGACGCCAATCGTTCGATCGGAGCCTTTCACCGTGCACCCCTTGCTCAAGTCGGCCGCAGCGACGATCCTCGCCGCACTGGTCTTCACCTCGGCTAACCTCGCTTCGGCGCGTGATGCCGACTGGGTCGTTCTCGGCGTGACCACAGCCGATTCCAGGCCGGATCGCGACAGCATCGAAGTGGGCCCAGGCAACGGCGCCTTCGACAGTCTTCAGATCGACGTCCGTGACAACGACGTGTTCATCAAGGACATTCGGGTCACGTCCTACGACGGCGCCGAAGAGACTTTCGAGATCGAGCAACTGGTCAAGGCCGGTCGTGCGCTCGAGCCGATACCGTTGAGCGGGCGGTTCAAAACCCTGAAAAGCATCCAGCTGACGTACAAGGCCAGCGGTCGCATCGGCAGTGGGCGAGGCACCGTGACCGTTTCCGCGGCCAAGGCCGTTGCATCATACTCGCGGGCCGAAGACCGCGACGAGCGCTATCGCGACGACGACAGGGAACGGCGTAACGATCGCGACGCAGTCGTATCGATCGATACCCAGACCGCCGACCGTCGTGCCGAGCGCATCGTGTTTCGCACCGGGCGTGGCGAAGGGCGGCTCTCGGAAATCCGCATCACATCCAGGCGCGATTCTGCACGCATCGGGTTGGTCACTGTCGTATTCGGCAATGGCGACCGGCAGACGCTCGATGTTTATCAGCGTCTCGAACAGGGCGAGTCCACACGCCCGATCCCGGTCGAGCTCTCGCCGGATAGACGGCGCGTGGAGGAGGTCATCGTAGGGCTGCGGCCGAGCCTGCGCCGCGGTACGGTTGAACTCGAGTTGAGCGGCGTGGGTCAGCGGAACAGAGACGATCGCCGGGTGCCACCGGACTACGCGCCCCAGTCAGGCGCGCCGCGCGGCGGCTGGGTTCTCTTCGGCGCGCAAACCGTCGGCTTTGGCATCGACCGGGACGTGATCCGCGTCGGCCGCGAAGCCGGGCAATTCGAAAAAATCGCATTGCGGGTCTTGAACAACGACATTTTTCTGCGCGAAGTCATCGTCGTGTTCGGCAACGGCGAGCGCCAAGTCGTACCGGTCAACGTCGAGCTGAAGGAGGGGTTCCGTACGGCGCCGCTTCCCCTCGACCGCGGCGATCGCTTCATCGAAACCATCGAGCTGGTCTACCAGTCGAAGCCCGACCGCCGCGGACAAGCCGTGGTCGAGGTCTATGGCGACTACTCCGAGCGCTGGCTTCGCGATTCGTCCGACGAGCGGCGCGAGCGGTCTGGCGGCTGGCTTCTGCTCGGGTCGCAGCGCGCCGAGGTATTCAATACAGACCGCGACGTGTTTGAAGTCGGCGAGCGGTTCGGACGCTTCAAGGCGTTGCGCGTTGCCGTTCGCGACCGTGCCGTGAGGATCCGCGGGATGCGGGTCTACTATGGTAACGGGGAGGTGGAGGACGTGGCTATCAGCGTTGAGCTGCGCAACGGCCAGGCCACGGAAGCCCTTGAAATACAAGGGCGCGGCCGTTTCATCCAGCGGATCGAACTCGCCTACCGCACGAAGCTGAACTTCAAGGGTGAGGGCATTGTCGAAGTCTGGGGCCTGAAGTAGTGGCCGGTCTGACCAGGATGGAACTGTCACACAATCGCCGTCGCCGTCGCCATAGCCGTGATTCGGCTGAGGCAAGCGCGTTGTTGAATTCCGGTGACGGCATTCAAATTCGTGCTTTGGAAAGTCGTCAGACCATCTGCCGCACATCGTCCTCGCCCGCTTAGCCCAAGGTGTCACACACTGCGGTGCAGCAGGGGCCCGCAGCTTTGCGTCGTGTTTTCCTACAACACGAACAGGTGAATCTTCGGGATAGACTGCGTCTTCCATCTTGCGTTTTTTCGGCGTCTCGTGTTCCTGAACGGCTATGAAAATCCAATATCCCGCTTTGGCCTTCTTGGCCTTGATCCACGTGCTCGCGCTCGCCGCCTTTCCGTATATGTACTTCTACGGTTTGAGTTGGCCCGAGGCGACCTACCACATCATCGGCTACTTTTTGGGTGGCTTTGGCATCACCGCGCTCTATCATCGCGCGTGGACGCACAATTCGGTCAACTTCGCCCGCCCTGTCGAGTATGCGCTCGCCGTTTGCTCGACGATGGTGCCGCAGATGCCGGCCCGGCAGTGGATTTCGACCCACATCCTGCATCATCACCACACCGATAGCGATCAGGATCCTTACAACATCAAGCGCGGGTTCTGGTGGGCCCACTTCGAGTGGATCATCCTGGCGCCGGTGCCGCCGATCGTGCTGCCTGCCCGGCTGGACAACAATCCGGTGATCGACTGGCAAGAGCGCAACTACTTCACCATCAGCGCTGTCGTGAACTTGCTGATCCCGGTCGGGCTTGCCATTGCCGCCGGTGCCCCGTGGTGGGGTGGCGTGCTGGTGTCGGCGCTCCGTTTGGTGGTCACGTCACACGTGGTCTACAGTGTGAACTCGGTCTGCCACAAGTGGGGCACCCGGCCGTTTACTCAAGAAGTCTCGGCCCGTGACGTATGGTGGTTCCCGTTCGCGCTCGGCGAGCAGTATCACAATTATCACCATGCATTTCCGCGCGACTATCGGCACGGTGTTCGCCGGTTCGACTTTGATCCGACGAAGTGGCTCATCGAAGGTCTTGTGATGACGGGTTTGGCCTCAAACCCCTTCAAGATGCCCGACCGCAGGATAGAGGAAGCCAAGCGCAGCCGGGTCCCAGCGGAGTAGTTCGGACCGAACATGCTCGACGGGACGGTCGCAGGTAGGATGGAAGAGGCTGGAGCTCTCCAGTATGAGCTCCGGAACAATAGTCTGGCGGCGCCATGTTCCGCGATGCTGCGCGAGGGCTCCCGGGGGCAGCCCTCAACCGATGGCCTGTCTGACATGTGGTAGCCGTAATCTCCGTCCGCTGGCATGATGCGTGCCAGATGATCCGGGGAGCAGCATGCAACAAGCGCCAATATTCCAGAACGCAAATTCGATAGACTTGAGCGTCACCTACGACGCGATAGTGGTCGGGTCGGGCGCCGCCGGGGGCATGGCTGCTCACGTCCTCACCGCGCATGGAATGACGGTGCTACTGCTCGAAGCAGGCAAGCACGTCGACACCACCGAAACGCTCAAGTCGACAGAATGGCCCTACGAGCATCCCCGTTTCGGGCAGATGCCGCCCGACACGTATGTGCTGAACGAGAGCGACTACAAAAAGCTGAACGCTCCCTATGCCAAGAACTTCGGCCGCTACACCAACGTCATGAACTGGCAGCAACTTGGCGAGGGTCCTGATTACACCAAGGATCTGTTTGTCAACGAGCACGACCACCCCTACACGGGCACCAAGTTCAGCTGGGTGCGGGCGCGCGCACTCGGCGGCAAAACGAACGTCTGGGGCCGGCTTGCACTTCGGCTCTCGGACTACGATTTCAAGGCCGCCAGCCGCGATGGCTATGGCAGCGACTGGCCGATCTCGTACGCCGACGTCGCGCCCTACTACGATAAGGTCGACCGTTACCTCGGCATTTCTGGCGTGACCGAGAACCTGCCCTGGCTGCCGGATTCGATTTATCAACGGCCGATGAAGCTCAACGACGGCGAGGTCCATGTCCGCGAGCAACTTCAGAAGTCCGGACGCGTGCTGACGCCGTTCCGGCTCGGCGTAACCACAGACGGGCTAACGCACAACAAGTATCGCCATCGCTGCCTCGGTCGCGGCGCTTGCCAGCGGCGGGTCGGCGGGTGTGATATTCATGCCGCGTTCGACAGCCCGACCGGCCTAATCTATCCCGCCTTCGATACTGGCAGGCTTGTGGTGCGGCCGAACTCGACGGTGCACGAGGTCACACTCGACACCAGGACCGGCAAAGCGACCGGTGTCGCGTTCATCGATAGCGCAAACCGCAAGAGCTACGTGGCCAAGTCCAAGGTGGTCGTGCTCGGCGCGTCGACGCTCGAATCGACACGGATCATGCTCAACTCGAAATCGCGGCTCTATCCAGAAGGAATCGCGAACTCGTCGGGCCACCTCGGCCACAATCTTTCCGAGCATGTGATGGGTCCGCGCGTTGAGGGGTTCTACAAGTCGCGAATCGGCGGCGAGCCGCGCAACGAAGACGGCCGGGCGGGAGGATTTTACATTCCGCGCTTCCAAAATCTCGACGACAAGACCAAGCGGGGCAATTTCATTCGCGGCTATGGGCTCGAAGGCGCGAGCGGCCAGGAGCTGTTCCCCGAGCAGGCGATCCTGCTGCCCGGTTTCGGCAAGGACTACAGGAAGAAGGTCCGCGATCACGCGCCCGCGACTTTCTATATGTACGGCCTCGGCGAGGTGTTGCCACGCTACGAGAACCGCGTATCGCTCGACACCAAGGTCAAGGACACCTACGGCATCCCGGTGCTGCGTTTCAACTACAAGCACGGCGACAACGAGACCAAGATGTGCGCCGAGATGACGACCTCGATGCTGGAGATCTTTACCGACAGCGGGCTCGAGATCACCAAGGTGTCGGGCGACAAGTTGACTGAAGGCTCGTCGGTTCACGAGGTGGGCACCGCGCGCATGGGCGCCGACAAGAAGACCAGCGTGTTGAACCCGTTCCAACAGGCCCACGACGTCAAGAACCTGTTCGTTGTCGATGGCGCGGGCTTCGTCTCATCGGGTTGCCAGAACCCGACCTGGACCATTCTGGCTCTCGCTTGGCGCAGTTGCGACTACCTCGCCGAGGAACTCAAGAAGGGCAACATCTGATGAGCGGGCCCAACCTGTTCGACCGCCGCAGCCTCGTTATTGCGGCACTTACTGCTGGCGCTGGCTTAGCTGTGGGGCCCGCGGCCTTGGCGCAAGTGAAGAAGACTGTCGCCAAAGAGGCGTCAGGCGGGCCGGCGCCAGGGGCCGGCCGCAAGTTTTTTACAACGAAGGAATTCGCCATCCTGGACGAAATCTCCGAGATGATCATCCCGGCCGACGGTGTCTCGGGCGGCGCGAGGGCGACCAAGGTTCCGGAGTTTCTCGATCAGAGCATCGGCGAGAGCATCGACCCCGCCTGGCGACAAAGCTGGCGCGACGACCTGGCCGAGATCGACCGGCTTTCGATCGACATGTTCGGCCGCCCGTTCGTCAAGGCCAGCTATGAGCAGCGCACGCGGCTCCTTGGAAGCATATCGAGCAACGAGACTCCATCGGTGGCCGGCGAATACGCCTTCGGCACGATCAAGTGGTCGGTCGCCAACGTGTTCTATCGCACCCGCGTCGGCATTCACGACGATCTTCGCTATCAGGGGAACGTGGCGCAGGCCGAGTTCGCAGGTACCGACGTTGGCAGCCGCTGACCGGGCGGCAGGCCACGTCGTCCTCGTGTTCCGGTTCCGACATCTGCTTCCCATCGCAGCACGGTTCAGAGCAAATATCGGATGCCGACGCGACACGAGACATGAGAGTAGACGCGTTATGATGCGCCTCGCCGCTTTAGCTCTCTCCATGGTGGTCTTTGCAGCGCTCGCCCTCGTTGGTTCGGCGCTCGCCCAGCGTGGCAAGTCCGAAGCCCCCGACAAGCGACCCGCGCGCGAAATCCTGAAGGCGGCAAAGTCGTGGGGCTACCAGCTGCAAAACATCTCGGCGGCCAAGCTCGATGCCACTTCGTTCGACGTACTTATCGTCGACGCAGGAATGGGTGTCGGGGACAATGCGGGTCTGAAGGGCGAGGAGATCAAGCGTCTGAAAACCAAACCCGATGGAAGCCGTCGGCTGGTCATTGCCTATGTCAATATCGGCGAGGCCGAGGACTATCGCTACTATTGGCAAGCGTCGTGGGCCAAGGCACCGCCGCCGTGGATGGGCTCGCCGAACTGCCGATGGAAGGGAGACCATCGCGTCCGGCATTGGGCACAGGATTGGCAGGCGATCGTCTACGGTTCGCGCCGCTCGTATCTGGGGCGCCTGATCGATCTCGGATACGATGGCGCGTGGCTCGACAGGGTCGATATTTTCTACTACTGGCGCGGCGAGCGGTGGCAAGCGGCCGACGATATGGTGCGGTTCGTAACGGGCCTGTCGGTGTGGGCCAAGAAACTCAATCCTCAGTTTTTGATCGTGCCGCAGAACGGTGAAGAGTTGCTTTCGGATGCGCGCTATCGCGCCGCGATCGACGGTATGGGCAAGGAAGACATGCTTTTTGGCGATCGCGGCAACGATGTCCGCAACGCGATTCCACGCATCCAACGCGCACGCCGAAATTTTGAACCAGCGCGCAGGGATAAATTGCCGGTTCTGGCAGTGGAGTACGCCCGCCGGAGGGAGAACATCGCGGCGGCAAAGAAGGAATTGACCGCGCTTGGCTTCGTTCCCTATTCCGGTCCGCGGTCGCTCGCCTACATCGGCCAGGATGGCCCGCGCCACAACGAGGACGGCGATACCGAGGCGACCGTCTCCGACCAGGGCGACGACGAGAGTTGCGGGTGAGGACATGACCATGGCAAAGCCGACCCATCGACCCACTTCCGCAGCCGGTTTTTTTGCGGTGGAATCGGCGATCGACGACCTCGTCACCGTGCGCGACTGGCTGCGTTTTGGCGTCAGCCGGTTCGAGGCTGCGGGCCTAGTCTACGGCCACGGCACCAGAAGCGCGCTCGACGAGGCGGCCTTCCTCATCCTTGCGACCTTGAATCTGCCCATCGACCAGCTCGATCCATGGCTCGAAGCTCGACTGCTGCGCGACGAGAGGATGCGCATTTTCGACGTGTTCGAGAAGCGCGTCATGACCCGCAAGCCCGCCGCCTATCTGATCGGAGCGGCCTGGATTCAGGGGTATCGCTTCGCGATCGACGAACGGGTGATCGTGCCGCGGTCATTCATTGGCGAGTTGATGCTGTGCGACGGGCTGTTGCCGGTGATTGCCGAACCTGACGCCATCCGACGGGTGGCCGACATCTGCACAGGGTCGGGCTGCCTCGGCATTTTGTCAGCACTTACCTACCCCGGCGCGGAAGTCGATGCCGTCGACATTTCGTCCGATGCGCTCGATGTTGCGGCCCGAAACGTTGTTGATTATCACCTGGAGCACCGGGTGCAACTGGTCCGTTCCGATCTATTCTCGGAATTGGCCGGCCGTCGTTACGACCTTGTCATCTCGAACCCGCCCTACGTTCGGACTGCTGCGGTTGCGGCTTTCCCTCCGGAGTACCGGGCCGAGCCGGCGCTGGCACATCTTGGCGGCGACGACGGTCTAGATCTCGTGCGCCGCATTCTTGCCGACGTGCCACACCATTTGACGGCTCACGGGGTGCTGGTCATGGAGGTCGGACGAGAGCGCGCGATGCTGGAAGCTGCGTTCCCGGATTTGCCGTTTTTGTGGCTCGACACGGCCGAGAGCGACGGCGAGGTGTTCGCGCTCACCGCATCAGATATCGCGCCGAAGTCCGCTTCTCAGCGCAAATCTCGCTCAACGCGGCGTAACAAGGCCGCACGAGGCTCTTGATCGAGCGGCTTGCCGCTTCCGCCAGAACGCGAAAGCGAGGATCGGCAAACCTCCGGGTAACAGCAGTGCGGCGGCGATAGCAAAGAACGTTTTCATTCGGCACCCGACTTCAACGACAAGGCAAACCCATCTCAGAAGCTTACCAGAGTGATCCTGAGATCCGCTTCAAACCGCCGCATGAATGCCGGGCAATGACTCAATGCTTTGTTAACGTGTTTGTTCGTGTAACCGTGGTGACGACGGCCTGCGCGATGCTTGCGACAAGGCCATCAGAGTGTGCCGCCACCATAAGGAGGATCGCGGTGTCGGGACGCGGAGTAGGAGCGACGATCTCGATCATGGCACTGCTGGTCTTCGGCATCGTTGCCATGTTCGGCTGGTCCGATCGTTCGGCGACCGCATCAACGGACGCTCGGCACGGTGCGCTACACATCCATTGCCCGCCCGGCAGTCACGGTCAGCCACGCTATGCGACGTTTGGCAAAGCGCTCGGGTACAAGTCCCAGGATGCGGTCGGTTCGATCGGGAGCCCGCGCGCAGTTCAGGACCGCGGTCTGACCGGATCGCGCAGGAGCCCGTGAGTTACCATGGACCGCCGTTCGCATCGTATCGCGCTCTCATTGGCCCGCCGGCCCGGGTTCTGCTGTTGCTGCCTGTGTCTCCGTGACCCCGATGCGCGCCGGCTGCAACGGGTGCTCAAGATCGTGAGGCGCGAAACTGGCCGAACGCGTTCCGCCCGTGATGGCCAGTGACACCGCCCCAGACACGGCCCTCTCGACGCTCGATCAGCCGAACGCGCCGAAGTGATGGGAAATGCCCGTCCCGATCTCACGGATTGATTCGTAGGCCTGCTCCATAGGTTCCAAGATCTCGGTCTCGAGGCGGCCATAGTCGTCGATGCCGTGCGGCCGGTACGTCGCCTTTTCGTCATAGGCCGCGTTGTCGAGCGCTGCGGACACGCGATGCGGGAATGCCTGCCGCATGAATCCGACCACTTCCGGAACTTCGAGCGCAAGTGCGTAGCCGACGAGTTGCTTGTAGGAAAGATCGTTCTGAGGCGCAAAGCGCGGCAATTGGGCGGCGAGAATAAACACGCGCATGATCAGTGCAAGCCGGATCGCCTGGAGAACATCGAGTTCGAGCCGGTCGTTGTCAGGGATCTTGCCGGCTTCGACGCCGATGTCTTCGAGCATCTGATGCAGGTCGATGGCGTCCAACCGCAGATGATGCACGAGGTGATTGATCGCCCCGCAGCGCGTATCCGACAACAGGTGAGTCGACAGCGTGCGAAAGGCCGCATCCAGATGCGGCTCGCGCCCCCACGACGCCCGCGAGGCCCAGAAGCCGGCATCGAAAACTGTTGCATTCGCACCCATGGCGTTGAGGCTCGACAGTTGCTTGCCGCGCGCGATCATTTCTATAATGGACTGCAAACGTGGTGACTGCTTGGCGAGGCTGACGAAGCGATCACGCTCCGAGCCCACGGCGGCTGAAAGTCCTGCGACCACGTTGGCGATATAGCCGAATTGCTGCAAGATCGCGTTGTTGGGAATTGCGCGCATCCGCGAGGGATCGCCGCGATCAGCCGCCGTCGTCCCGTCCATCTGACGCTTTACGGCGCGGCTGCCCGTTCGGAAAAGCAGGCTCGGACCGTAAGCCCCAAGAACCGCTCGATAGCCCGGATGCGCAAACAGGTTCTGCTGGTAGGACTTGAGCCGAAGCAGGAAATCGAGACTGAGGTTGTTGTCATCATAGAACGGATCCTCAGCCTCGACTGGCGGCTGGCCGTCCATAATGACGGTCGCCAAAGCCCGTGTCGCCATGGCCTTATTGGCGAAGAACATGAACCCATCGCCGCCCTGGAAGCTGGTCTCGTGCTTCAGGTCGACGCCGTAGGTTGCAAAACGACGTCGTGCCTCGTCGGAGAATACGTAGCGAAGCCGCTGGTGGAGATCGCCAGGATGAGCGCCGCGACCCATCGACTCGCCGTGGGTGGAGAAGATCAAGAGCTCGACGCCGTCCAGACCTGAGCGCTCCATAAGATCGGCGAGGCCGTTGTAGAGCCGCTCGATCGACAGCGTCGCTGGAATCTGCCCGATGAACCTGCCGGCGTCCGAGAAACCAGTTTGGATGCTGAGCCGCCCGCGACCTTGAACGTAGTCGCGATAGGCTTCCTCTTCCAGCAGCCGCTCGACAAAGCGAGCGCCCGTGTCGAGCGCGGCCGGCGTCTCGAACAATGGCGAGATGTCGACGATTTTCTCGACGCCGAAAAGCTTGGCGAAGAAGATCGCGATGAGCACGGTTGCCGGACTCTCACACTCGGCGATGAGGAAGCGTATCGGTGCATCGCGGTCGATGTGTTTTTGGATCTGGGCCACCAGCGCCAGTTGCCGGATCGCGGTCGCCGTCTCGAGCTCGAGGGAGCCGAAGTTGACGCTTTCCGGCTTCACGTCCTTGATCATGTCGACGATGCGCTGCATCGCCTGACGCTCGGTCAAGTCGCGCGTCCATGGTTCGTGCACGAAAGCACGGAACGAGTTGTTCAGCTGCGCGGCATTGATTCGCAGGTGAATATGCGATGTTCCGAGCCCCGTCGTCTCTATCAGCCCGGCGAGTGCGGCGACACTGCGCTTCATCTGCGGGCTCTCGACCGCGTCGATCAGCTGATCGAGCAGAGCGGTCAAAGGTTCGGTGGATACGATGTTGTAGCTGTCCGCCCGGGTGATCACGTTGGCCGCGCGCGACAGCGACGCCCCGCCAACGCCGATGTTTGCCAGCGCGCGGACCTGCTCGTCGACAGCCGCCAAGGCCAGGTCGAGCTTGCCGGTGATCTGGCGGAACAGTCGGGTTGTGTTGTCGCTGTCCCCTAGCCGATGGCGAATGATCAGGAATCGCTCGCGCATCTCGATCAAGGCCGCACGCTTCTCCTGCAGGCGGATCAGGAACGAGTGATGCCATTTGATGTCGGTGCGGCCGTCGAGGTCATATCCGACCCAGCAGGCCAGCGTTGCGAGTTTGGGGCGCACTTTGTAAGCGGCGGCGCCAAACTTCTGTGCCGACACGCCGAGGAAGGTATTCAACAGCTCGAGATAGGAATTGCGCAGATTTTGCAACGTGTCTTGGGCGCGCCCGTGTTCATAGGCAAGATCAACCACGTCGTCGGGCCGGTGCGGATGACCGATTTGAGCCTGCTCTGCGGTCTCCCCCGACACGGCGATCTCGACCATCCTCCGCGACAAGGCATCCGAAAGTCCAAAAGTCGGGTGCGCGGTGAGAACGATGCCCGTCCGCGCGCGCAGCCAGCGCGCACGGAGTGCCTCCAGCCCATGTTCGATGTTGTCGCCTTGCGGCAGCGATGCCTCGACGAACTCGGTGAATTCCTTTTGCGTCGCGCCTGGATCGATAAAGCCGATGCGTTCCTTCAATCGAAGCGCCCGCCTCGCAGCCGCCCGGTCCATAAGGCGCCCTGCCAGCGCCTTCAGATCGGCGAAACCGACCGTGCCGTTTTCGAGCCGGCGCGACAGGTCGAAGGCGACGTTCAAGATCGGATTGAGCTGCGGCTCGTCCGGAATGCGCGCTCGCAATGCGCGCAGTTCGTCCCGCAGGCGAAACTCGTCCAAACCAGCGGGTGTCGATTTCGCCGTGGGCGTCTGCATCGTTTCACTCCAAGCCTGCGTTCGGGTCCGTCTCGGCGGGACCCTCGCCAGCGACGTTTACGGTCTAGTTCACTGCGTCCGACGTTTGCCCCCCTCGCGGTCGGCAACGTTGCCGAACGTCGGTTCCACGACACGCGAAGTATTGTGTCGTTCGTGTTCCTCGGGTCCAGACATCTTCACCGAACGTTGCTGCGACGGGAAGCAAATGTCGGAATGATAAGGAATACGCGGCCGTATCGGCGCACCCGACTCTCAGAGGATAGGGTCGGATTGCAGGGGCTCGTCTCCGCTCATTGGTAAAGTACCAGCCCCTGCGTGGTGTACCAGTCAACTCGGCCGAGTTCAGGTGCGGCGCGATTGGTCACGCCACCTTGCGCATCCCGCCCAGCACCTTGGCGATCGTCGAGCCCATCTCCGCTGGGGTCGGTGCGATGATCACGCCGGCCGCCTTGAGGATCTCGACTTTCTCGGCCGCCGACTCTCCGAATGCCGAGACGATGGCGCCTGCGTGCCCCATGCGGCGGCCCTTCGGTGCCGAGAGCCCCGCGATGTAGGCGACCACTGGTTTCTTCATGTTGTCGCGCGCCCATGCGCCGGCTTCCGCTTCTTGCGGTCCGCCGATTTCACCGATCATCAGAACCGCGTCGGTTTCGGGATCGTTTTCGAAGTGCTCGAAGACATCGCGGAACGACGAGCCGTTGATCGGGTCGCCGCCGATGCCCACGGATGTCGACACGCCGATGCCGAGTGCTTTCATCTGCGACGCTGCCTCGTAACCGAGCGTACCCGAGCGGCCAACGATACCGATCCGGCCCGGAAGATAGATATGGCCGGGCATGATTCCGAGCATCGCCTTGCCTGGACTGATCGTGCCGGCGCAGTTCGGACCCGTTAGAACCATGCGGCTTTCCTTCTTGTAGCGCCGCATGTAGCGCTTCACGCGGATCATGTCCTGCGCGGGTATCCCGTCGGTGATGCAGGTGCAATAGCGGATGCCGGCGTCGGCAGCTTCCATGATCGCGTCGGCCGCGAACGGAGGCGGCACGAACACGATCGACGCCTGTGCGCCGGTTTCCTCGACCGCACCTTTCATGGTGTTGAACACCGGGCGGCCCAGATGGGTCGTGCCGCCCTTGCCGGGCGTGACGCCGCCAACGACATTGGTGCCGTAGTCGATCATTTCTTGCGCATGGAAGGTGCCGATGCGCCCGGTGAAGCCCTGTACCAGTACCGGGGTGTGTTCGTTGATAAAGATGGCCATGGTCGGTTGCTCCCTTACGCGGCTTTGGCGTTGATGGCGCGAACGGCGGCGACAGCCTTTTCAGCCGCCTCACCAAGACTGTCTGCTGAGATGACCGTAAGCCCGCTTTCATCGATGATCTTGCGGCCCTCCTCGACGTTGGTGCCGGCGAGCCGGACCACGACCGGCATCTTGATATCGAGTTCCCGGACCGCGTCGACAACGCCCTTCGCGACCCAGTCGCAGCGGTTGATGCCGGCGAAAACATTGACCAGCAGTGCCTTGACATTCTTGTCTTTCAAGACTGCGCGGAACGACTTCGCTACGCGCTCTGGGCTCGCGCCACCGCCGATGTCGAGGAAGTTGGCGGGCTCGCCGCCGGCCAGCTTGATCATGTCGAGGGTGGCCATGGCGAGACCAGCGCCGTTGACGACGCATCCGATGTCGCCGTCTAGGCCGACATACGATAGGCCGCGGTCGGAGGCGTAGGTTTCGCGCGCGTCTTCCTGGCTCTTGTCGCGGAGTTCGGAAATTTGGGGGCGACGAAACAAGGCATTTTCGTCGAAGCTCATCTTGGCGTCGAGAGCCACGATGCTCTTGTTCTTGGTCACGACCAGCGGGTTGATCTCGACCATGGTTGCGTCGAGATCGCGGAAGGCGCGGTAGGCCCCAAGGATCGTCCGCTCCAACTTCGACACGAGGTCCGGTTCGACGCCGAGGCCGAACGCCACCTCACGCGCCTGGAAGGCTTGCATGCCGACGGCCGGATCGACTGTCACGCGAATGATGGTTTCCGGCTGGCTGTGGGCGATCTCCTCGATGTCCATGCCCCCGGCGGCGGACGCCACCACGACGATACGCTCGGAAGCGCGATCCATAACGTAGGAGAGGTAGAATTCCTTGTCGATGTCGGACGCCTCTTCGATGTACAGGCGGGAGACGAGTTTGCCTTGGGGTCCGGTCTGCACGGTCACCAGTCGCTTGCCGAGCAGTTGATCTGCAGCATCCCAAACTTCGCCATCGTCGCGACAGACCTTGATGCCACCTGCTTTTCCGCGCGCTCCCGAATGGATTTGCGCCTTGACGACCCAGCGGGTTCCACCAATTTCGCTGGCGCGATAGGTGGCCTGCTCGGGGCTGTAGGCGAGGCCTCCGCGCGGGATCGAAACCCCGAACTTCGAAAGCAGTTCCTTGGCCTGATACTCGTGAATGTCCATGAGTGCGGACTCCTGATTGCAACGTTTCCCGGATCGCTATTTTTTGCTGGATTTCTCAATGGCTTCGGCCACGACGAGGACGTTCTTGGCCATCTTCTCGGACGCCGCGTCGATCATCTTGCCGTCGAGTGAGGCTGCGCCCTTGCCTTGAGCTTCAGCTTCCTTGAGGGCGACAAGAATACGCTTGGCACGTTCGATTTCGGCAGGCAGCGGCGAGAACACGGCGTTCGCGAGCTCGATTTGCGAGGGGTGGATGGCCCACTTGCCCTCGATGCCAAGCGCGGCTGCGCGTTTAGCGCCCGCAGTGTAGCCCTCGGGATCGGAGAAGTCGCCGAACGGGCCGTCGATGGGCCGAAGGCCATAGGCGCGGCAGGCGACCGTCATGCGCGACAGTGCGAAGTGCCACTGGTCGCCGGGATAGTCGGGGTTCAAGCCGCCGATGACAACGGTGCGCGCCTTGTTGAAGGCAGCGTAGTCGGCGACGCCGAAGTGCATCGCTTCGCAGCGGCCGCCCGCAGCGGCGATGGCCTCGACATTGGCCATGCCGAGTGGGGTCTCGATGAGTGCTTCGGTGCCGACCCGGTTGGCGTAGCCCTTGGCCACCTCGATCTGGCTCATCATGCACTCGACCATGTAGAGGTCGGCGGGAACGCCGACCTTGGGCACGAGGATAGTGTCGAGCTTCGAGCCGGCCTGCTCCATGATGTCGACGACGTCACGATACATGTAGTGCGTGTCCAGGCCGTTGATGCGGACAGACACCGTCTTGCCCGCACCCTTCCAGTCGAGATCGTTCAGGGCCTGGATGATGTTCTTGCGCGCCTGCTCTTTCTCGGGCGGCGCCACGGCGTCTTCGCAATCGAGGAAAATGTAGTCGGCGGCACTCTTGATGGCGCGGTCGATCATGGTTGGGTTCGAACCCGGCACGGCGAGTTCGGAGCGCTGCAGCCGCTGCTTGCGAACGGCATGAAGGGTGTAGCTCATCTGGGATGTGTCCTTGGGTTTCGCCGGTGGATTTCGTCGATCGGCCCTTTGGCGGCCGGCTCTGGAGCGTTGGAAGGCGACAGAGGACCCTGAGTGGTCATCTCCGGCGCCGTCCGATCATGATTTTCGTGCTTCAAGCGGCCTTGAGACCGGGAGCGGGGTCGCGGCTGGTCGCGGACTTGGTTGCTGTCTTCGAGAAATACTCGGCAGCGGCCCCAGTGCCAGAGCCCATCCGGATCGGCACGCCACAATCCTTGAGCGCCATTTCGACGCCGAACAGGGCGCCGCCGATCATCACCTCGTCGAGAGCGCCCAAGTGGCCGATGCGGAATACACGTCCGTTGAGCTTGTTGAGGCCCGAGCCAAGCGACGTATTGTAGCGATAATAGGCGGTCTTCAAGACCTGCACCGCATCGACGCCATCGGGCGTGTAAATGGCCGACACCGTGTCGGAGTGCCATTTCGCGTCCTTTGCAACGAGCTTCAGACCCCAGCCATCCACCGCGGCACGAACGCCGGCGGCCAGGCGATGATGCCGGGCAAAGACGTTTTCGAGCCCTTCGGTCCGGATCAGTCCGAGCGAGGTGTGCAAACCGCGGAGCAACTGCGTGGCAGGCGTGTAGGGAAAGTAGCCGAGGTCATTGGTCTTGATCATGTCCTCGAACGAGAAGAAGCAGCGGTTCATGCGGCCGTTGAGCGACTTGTTGGCATCGAGTGCCTTCTGGCTGACGGCGAGAATGCCGAGGCCGGTCGGCATCATGAAGCCCTTCTGGGAGCCGGAGACGCAGCAGTCGACGCCCCACTCGGCCATCCGCATATCGAGAGATGCGATCGACGATACGCCGTCGACCATCAGCAGTGCAGGGTGCTTCGCCGCATCCATGACCTTGCGAACGCCGGCGATATCGCTCGACACACCCGTCGCTGTCTCGTTGTGGGTGGCGAAAACGGCCTTGATCTCGTGGGCCGTGTCCTTGGCTAGGATATCCGCATACTTCTCGAGCGGCACGCCCGTGCCCCACTCCTCGTCGCAGAGCACGACCTTCAGGCCCATCCGCTCTGCCATGTCGACCCAGAGCAACGAGAACTGTCCGAAGCGCGACATAAGTACCTTGTCGCCGACTGCCAGCGTATTGGTGATCGCGGCTTCCCAGGCACCGGTGCCTGACGACGGGTAGATGAACACCCGGCCGTCGGTCATTTTGAAAACCTTTTTCAGGTCTTCGAATATCGGCAAGGTGAATTTCGGAAACTCCGGACTGCGCATATCCTCCATTGGCAGGTTCATTGCCATGCGCACGGCCTCGGGGATGTTCGTCGGGCCGGGAATGAAGAGATGGGGCTGCACCAGCATGTTGTTTCCTCCGTTGCGTTGGCTTGATGAGGCGCCACGGGCATCGCGTGCCGAACGGCCATCATCGCGAGCGCTTGATGGGCTCTTCGACGACGGTCGACAACACTCGTTGGGGGAGGTTTGGGTGACATTGGAGTAGCCAGAATCCTACCCGCGCGGGTGGTGTCACACATGCCCTTGTCCGCTGCAGTGCAACAATCGCCGATGGGGCAGGATCAGCGTGTTTCGTTCTTGCTGGTCATGTAGAGGGCCACGGCCATGGCGCGGTTCTTGACCCCGAGTTTGTCATAGAGATTCTTGAGGTGGTACTTGACCGTGTTCTGAGAAATCCCGATGCGCGTCGAGATTTGCAGGTTGGTCCAACCGTTGGCCAGCGCTCCCAGAAGTTCGCGTTCGCGCGTCGTCAACAGGTCCAGAGGATCGGCATTGATCGATCTGATATCCACATAAGGCAGGCACAGCCGGCCACGAGATACCGTGGCGATCGTATCGAGAAGCACCAATGGATCGTCGCTCTTGGAAATGAAGCCCCAGGCGCCGTCGCGCACGGCCTGTCGCAGCACCGTCTGACCCTGCTCGCCCGTATAGACAATCACGCGCGTCGTTGAGAACCTTCGCTTCAGGGTCGCCAGGACATCGCCGCCGTTCATATCGGGAAGGGACCAGCCTATAACGCCGATGTCGACTTTCTGCTCGAGGCAGAGGGCTATGAACGTGCCTCCGTCCCGCACCACGCCCAGGATCTCGAAACGGCCATCGCGGGCGACATAGTCGACCAGTCCCGCGCGCACAACGGGGTTTTTGTCGGCGATCACGATGCGCGGTTTTGGCGCCGCAGCGGCAGCGAAATTGCTCGCGATCTCGGTCACGCGCTTCGGGGCCTTTCGAAGTCTCCGGCGAGGGTTCTGACAGAACGCATCATGAACCCACGATCGATGATAACATCACGCTTCGACTTTGGTCTAGGGCAGCGCGCGACAAAGCGGCAGAGCTTCCTCCAGACGCCCTCATGCACCGTTGACCGAGAGCCAGCAGGTTCGGCGCG
>PEQZ01000003.1 GCA_002928395.1 Hyphomicrobium sp. | reverse complement strand
CGCCACGCCCGTTGCGTGTGCCGGCTGTCCGTCCGCCGCAGTCTGATGCTGCTGGTGCGCGTCCGGCGGCAAACGATACCGGACCCACAGCCATCGAGGCGGTTCCTTCCGATCGGCCTGGGATTGCGGATTTTGCGCGCGAAGTGAAGTCGACTGCTGCAGCGGTCGCCGAGGGCTGGCCAGGTAACCGCAAGGCGTTTATCTCTCGGGTATGGCATGCGATTCGGTCGTCATGGCCCGAGTGGCGTCTGTCCGAAATCGAGTTCAAGTGCATGCTCGTCGAGGCCCATCGCTCCGGTCACGTCGTGCTCGCCAACGCCGATCTCAAAGACAGAAAATCGGTCACCGAGATCGACGCCTCCGCAATCGCCTACAAAAATACGGTTTGGCATTACGTTCGCGTCGAAGATTAGCCGCGTATGGAGGCTGCGGCCCGTCAGAGCCGCGCGAATGCCACCGTTCGTCGCAGCCGCAGCTCGCAGGCATTACGTGTCGGAGATCGACCTTTGAAGCAGCAGGAAGCCAGAAAGCCGGACCGGTCCGAGGGCGCGTCAATCGCCCCCAACGATTTGGCGCAGGCCTTCGAGCACTCCATCACCTGGGAGGACGATATCTGGCGGGCTGACCCGGTCGACGTTTCTGCGGTCCACCAGAAGGCGCGCCGAAAGTTTGCAGATCTTCTGGAGGCCGTCACGGCTGGCAGGGGGGCTGTGACGCCGGCCCGTATTCTGTTGTTCCATGGCCAGTCGGGTGCGGGCAAGACGCACTTGATCCGCGCATTGCGCACAACCGCGCACCGCGAAGGGACGGCGTACTTCGGATACGCCCAGATGACGCCCGACATCGCCAACTACGCCGACTACTACCTCCGCCGCTTGGTCCACAGTCTCGAGAAATCCTACGATCCTGATCGCGAGGGGGAGAGTGCGATCAACCGGCTGACGAACCTCATGGTCGAGGATTCAGAGGTGGTTTCGGCCAACGATCTCGAAGCATTGCGCGAGGCGCCGCTGGACGCATCTCAGCTCGCGCGTCTGGTGCTCCGGATCGCCGACGAGATCGTTGCGGCGCCGAAGTTCGCGGGCGAAGAGCTCGACATCAACATTGTACGCGCGCTGCTCTACTACCAGCGCCGCGATCCGCGCATCGATCAGCGTGTGCGCCAGTATCTGCATGGGCGGCAGCTGACAATGCTGGCAGCCGAAGCCGTTGCCGCCCTCGATCCGAACACGGGCGAGGACAGGGCCTTCGAGATCATTACCTCACTCGGCAAACTCATGTGGACGGTTGATCGCGCTGCACTCGTATTCGTCATCGATCAGGTCGAGGATCTGCGCTTTTTCGACAACGCCGAGGAACGTTTCCAGAAGGCCGTTCGCGATCTGATCCAGATCGTCAATCGTTTGAACAATGCCATCGTCATCGTCTCTTGCCTCGAGGACTTCTACGGTCAAGTCCGGGGTGTCCTCGCCCAGTCGTACGTCGACCGCATCGAGAAGTCGGGCCCCGTCGCGCTGCTCGAAAGCCGTACGCCGGAGGAGGCACGCCTCATCATCGCCAAGCGGCTCGAGCATGAGGCCGAGGCACATGCTGGCGGATTGAGCTTCCCCGACCCGGCTGCCTTCTTCGGTCCTGAATTCTTCGAGGAGTTCGGCGGGTTGTCGACGCGGCGCCTGCTCGAACATGCGCAATCGCGTCTTCGCTCCAAGACCGAAGAGCCGTCGGTACCAGAGCCGCAGGATACCGGTTCAGGGTTCATCTCTCAACTCGCAGCAGCACTTGGCTTCGGTCCTGCGACCGACGCGCAGCCGTCCCGGTCGCCCATGGCAATCGACTTCCGCGATATGTGGGATCGGTTCGCCAGCGCGTCCGAGGCCGAGATTCCGTCCGACGACGTCGAGCTGATGGGGGTCTTGACCGCGGCGCTTCCGCTCGCCCGCGACGAGTGGGCGGGCGTGATCGACGTCAAGGTGGATCGCCTGGAACTCGGTGACGACCTGCCGGCCTTCGATCTCACCGTGCGCCAGAAGTCAGGTCTGGCTTCCGAGACGCGTGTGTTTCTCTGCAATCGGCCAACGCAGGGCGGCGGCTTGAAGCGCCAGCTCGACAAGGTGCTGACCCAGATGGCCGGCAAGACCTGCGTCATGCTGCGCGCCTCGGACTTCCCGCCGAACAAGAAGAACCAGACCGCTCAGTCCTTCCGCAAGTTCCGCGATGGTGGTGGCCGGCAGATCCTGGTGCCGATCCCCGAGTGGGAAAAGATGATGACGGTGCGCGAGTTCCACGCGCATCACCGCCACGATCCCGGCTTCAAGCCCTGGTTCGAGCAGTCGAAGCAACTGTCTGGGTTGATCGCCATCATCCAGCTGCTGCGGCTCGACCTCCTCGGCCGGCAGGTGCCGCGCGGGGTCCCTACTGCTCAAGACGGCAAGTCTGGTACAGTGACTGTCATCAACAGTGCGCGGGCTCTCGAGCAGCCAGCCCCCCTGGTCAGTATGGCTCCGCCTTCCGTGCTGCCAGCAAGTGATGTTTCAGAGGGTCAAGAGGTTGGCGGCCAAGGCTCCGGCGCGGAACACGGGACGGTGCCTGCCAACGACGACGACTTGCCGCTGTCGGTGATCCTCGACGAGAACGGCGGCAACGGGTCGAGCATCATCGCGGGCCGAGAAACCGGTGGCCGCTCCAAGCCCGTGTCGCTGAACATGAGCGTTATGAAGCGGCATTCGGCGGTGCTTGGCGGCTCGGGCTCCGGCAAGACGACCCTTGCGCTTTCGATCATCGAGCAGCTGCTGTTGCGCGGCATTCCGGCCGTGCTCATTGACCGCAAGGGCGACCTCTGCAGTTACGCCAACCCAGACGTCTGGCGGGCCAATGACGAGGAGTTCAGCGAACGTCGCGGCGAGCGCGAGAAGCTCGCGGATGCCATCGATGTTGCAGTTTACACGCCCGGCCGTTCGTCGGGACGGCCGATCTCGATTACGCTGTTGCCGAACGGCATCAACGAGCTGCCCGAGCACGAGCAGCAGTTGCTTGCCAACCTGTCGGCCGCGGCGCTCGGCGATATGTTGCATCTGAAAAACTCGGCGACCCACCAGAAGCAGTCCGGCACGCTGTCGGTCGCGTTGCGGATTCTCGGCGCGCGCCACAGCCGCGAGGTGATGCTCGGCGATCTCATTCACCTGCTAGAGGACGATGATCCGGAACTTGCCGATCTGACGCAGCGCATGGACCCGTCAGGCCGGCTCCGCCGCGATCTCGTGGCCCAGCTCGACAGCCTCCGCCATCGCAACTCGGTACTGTTCGACGGCGGTGGCGAGAGCCTGAGAATGGATTCGCTGTTGGGCCTCGGGCCATTCGCGCGCGAGGGCCGAACGCGACTGTCGATCATCTACACGGGCTTCCTCGGCGACAACGAGAACATCTTGTTCTGGGTCTCCCAGTTCCTTTCGGAGACATTGCGGTTCTGCCAGCGAAATCCGAACGACGATTTGCAGGCCGTTGTCATGTTCGACGAGGCCGATCTCTATATTCCGGCCAACGCAAAGCCCGCGACCGCCGAGCCGCTGCAGAGCCTTTTGAAGCGGGCGCGATCTGCCGGGCTTGGCATCATGCTGGCGACCCAGTCGCCGGGTGACCTCGACTATAAGAGCCGAGATCAGATCACGAGCTGGTTCATCGGTCGCGTGCGCGAGGATACGGCCCTCAGGAAGCTCAAAGCCGCCTTCCAGTCGGAGAGCGGACTGGATCCGGCTACCGTGCTGCCGGGACAGACCGTTGGCGAGTTCCATCTCGTTCAGGAAGGGCTCGTGCGATCGATGAAGGCGCATCGGTCGCTGATATCCGCGGAACAGGTGCCGTTCGACCGCATCGAGCAGCTCGCACACGAGACTAAAGGGCAGGATGAGCGCCAGCTCCGGCTTTTCGACATCAAGTGAGTAGGGCGAGCAGTCGTTACGTTGCAAATTGGTGACAGTTGTCTGCGAATTTGAGTTGTCCAGCGGGTCGCCGCTACAAGCCGGACCCGACCACTCGACACCGGTCGCCTTTCACCAAACGGGAACTAGCCTTGATTCTATTGTTTAATTTCGGTGACATCGAAAGCTGAGAAAATCGAGTGCGTTAGTCGTTGTACACTCGTTATCCACAGCCAGACGACGCGCGACTTTTTTGTGTCGATCTTGTGAATCTCTCGTGTGTCAAGGGGGAATGTGTAGTAATGTCCGGCGTGGTCGGAGGATGTAGGGCGCATCCGGCCGCTTGCGGATGGTTCGGTTGGCAGAGGGCAACAGCCAGCGGAGCCGAGTGTGTCATGTGGAGTAGTTGCGGGGTTGTATCATGGTTGCGAAATCGTTCGTTATGCTCTTGTTGGCTACGATGGCTGGGCCTGCCATCGGAGTCGGAGTGTTCGTGATCTTGAATTCATTGTGACGGACAGCATTGTTTATGCCCGTTATCTGACTCTAGGTCATTCGGCGAGATCGTCTGCTCGATATGCGCCCGGTGTGGACGTTTCACATCACAATGGGAGCAGAGCCAGCGGCAAAAATCGACGACTAGTCGCGTGGGAGGGGCGTTCTGGTGGGCGCCTCGAATTCGATCGCTCTTGACCAATCGTCCTGACCGGCCAATGTCGCCCCAATCCTCGGTGTTCCGTGGATGGGGCACGTTTCCACTCCGCCTCGACCCGCACATTGCCACCGATCAGAGGGTGTTCGAGGGTGGCGAAGGTCGTTTCTCGACCACGGCAGAATCGGCGTTGGACCTTCAACCTAGTTCGAAGGGTTGCCGAAAGGCTGGCCGTATGCTCCCCTCCGGCGGGGCTTTCGAACGCGAGTTCCCCTTCTTCGCTCGCGGATTCAGGAAGCCGCCGGAGCCCAACCCTATATGAGCCGACCTAAACTCCAAAATGACTGCTTTGTATCCGATCGGCCGCGGCTAAAGCACGACGAAGCGCTTGCCATACTCGCGAGCCGCGTTGCGCCGATGGCTGCCGTCGAGACCGTGCCTTTGGCCGCTGTTTGTGGCCGCATCCTTGCGGTTCCCGTGATCGCCCAGCATCCGGTGCCGGCGCATACCAATTCAGCCGTCGATGGTTATGCGATCTCGCATGCGGACTATGTAGCGAACCCTGGCCGCGCTTTGCCCGTCGCTGGTCGGGCAGCGGCGGGGCATCCCTTCCGAGGCGCGTTGATCCCGGGCAGTGCCGTGCGGATCTTCACCGGTGCCGTTATGCCCGTTGGCCTCGACACTGCCGTGATGCAAGAGGATGTGGTTCAACCCGAAGGCAGCTCAGTATCGGTCGAGCCAGCTGAGGTGATCATTCCGGTCGGCCTGCGAAAGGGTGCTAATGTCCGCTTGGCCGGCGAGGACGTCGCGCAGGGCACAATGCTTTTACCGGAAGGAGCCGTGTTGAGGCCGCAGGACCTCGCCGCCCTGGCCTCGGTCGGCTTCGCCGAAGTGCAGGTCTTCGAGCGGCTCCGCGTGGCGATTGTGTCGTCAGGTGACGAGGTCGTCCGTGCCGGGAGCCGGCCGCTCGCACTCGGCGACGTCTACGACGCCAACGTGCCAATGTTGACCGCGCTCGTCGCCCTGGCCGGAGCGGATGTCGTCGACCTCGGCGTTTGGCCAGACTCCCGCCCCGAGGTCGAGGCGCGCCTGGCCGATGCCGCTCGCGCCTTCGATGTCATTCTCACAACGGGTGGCGCCAGTAAGGGTGCGGAGGACCACATGGGGGCCGCGCTAGAAGCACTCGGTCGCCGCCATCTCTGGCAACTCGCGATCAAGCCCGGCCGGCCGATGATGTTCGGCCAGATCGGCCAGGGGGCCCGTGAGACCGTGATCATCGGGCTGCCCGGCAATCCCGTGGCCGTTTTTGTCTGCTTCCTCATGTACGTGTTTCCCTTGTTGCGGCGGCTGGCTGGTGCGCCCTGGTCGGAGCCGCGCCGTTTCATCCTGCCGGCCGCCTTCGACTTCAAGGGCCGCAAGCCCGGGCGCCGCGAGTTCTGGCGGGGCATGATCGAAACCGGCCCCGATGGGCGCATGACAGCGCATAAGTTCAAGCGTGACGGCTCTGGTTTGATTTCCAGTCTCCGCGCGGCGGATGGCTTGATAGACATCCCCGAGGACACGGCAGACGTGCACCGCGGCGATCCGGTTGCGCTGATCCCGTTCTCGGAGTTCGGAATTCTCGCCCGGTAGGGTCGTGGACTGATGACGGGTCGCCAGGTTCAGGGTCAGCGGATCATGCGATCCGTGTTCACTGTGTCGGGCAGTCCACTGGCGGTATCCAGGCCTCTGGCGCCCTTGAAAATCGTGCCGTCGACGTTGGCGCCAGTGAAGTTCGCACCCGAGAGATCGGCGCCGCTGAAGTCTGCGCCCGTCAGGTCACAGTCGCGAAAGTCGGCGGCACGGACGACGGCATCGACGAAACGGGCGAACCGCAAGACCGCTTTGCGCACCTCGAGCCGGGTGAGGTTGGCCGACGAGAAGTCTGCGCTGACCAACACGGCGCGAGGAGTAAATGCGCCCCACGACGGCAACTGGGGCTTGATGCGCGCGTCCGTGAGGTTCGCCCCCCGGAAGTCCGCGCCGTCCAGCCGGGCGATGATTTCGGCCCCGGTGAGATCGGCACCCGTGAAGCGAGGTGCTTGCGCCGGGTTCGGCTCCAGGTCAGAAAACACCGTCAGCGATCGCAGCACCGCACCCTTCATGCGGGCGCCCGTAAAATCGGTGTAGCTGACGGTCGCCCGATCGAGCGTTGCACCCTCGAGGTTGGCCCCGTCGAGCTTCGTGTGGGTGAGATCCGCGCCGAACAGATCGGCCCCTGCGAGCCGCGCGCCCTTGAAATCGAGCCCCGCGAGATCCAGTCCGGCCAGCGACCGGCCGCTGAGATCAACGGGCGAACCCTTGGCAGACTTGAATAGTGCCTCCGCAACATCTCGTGCGGAAATATCGGTTGCGACGGACGGGCCGGCCAACAGCCAAATCGCAGCGAGAGCCAAACCTGTGAGGCCGCAGTACCGAGCCATGTTGTTCTCCGAGGCGGGACACTTATTGGTACGCGATCCTATCGGCCAGGGATGCCCGCGGGAGCGAACATTTCCGGCCAAGCGCCTTGAAATCAGTCACGGCGCGGTCAAACCAAGGACCCGTGCGCGCCACATTGGCGGCCTACCAGTCGGAATTGGGCCTCTGCCCGGCAAGGCTAAGCCATGAAACCGGTTCGGCGTACACGATGACGTTGCTGCTTCGTATTCTGACGCGCGCCGCCGAGATCTTGATCTCCGTGCCGCTGCTGGCATCGAGGTTCTTGGTCGAGTGGGTGGCGTTCAACCCGCGCCTCGGATTCGTCCGTTACATCGCGCTCGGCACGCTGGGATATTTGGCCTTCGCGGTCGTTCTCGTCTACATTCTGGCGCCACTTCGCGGCATTACCGGCCAAGCCTACCTGTCGGACAAGCTCCGCTACGACGCTGAGCGCTGGCTTGCAACAGCGATCTACGACTCCAAGGGCAACTTCGTCGGTACTTTCGATCCACGCTTGGACAGCCGCCGCGACGTCAACTACACCGACGCGGCCATCGAGGTCGGCGACTACACGGCCAACCCCGACCACAAGTCGATCCCGGTGCGCGAAACGCCGCCGCACTACTGGAACTGCCTCGTCTATCACGAGGATCGCTACCTTGGTGGCCCGCTCAATCCCTACGGCATCGATTTACTCGGCGTACTCAAGATCCCCTACACGACCGTCAAGAGGTCGATCGCGCTGAAGCGGCTGAGCCTCGGTGTCGGTGGCTCGACGCTGCCGATGCAGTTCGCGCGCGTGATCTACAAGACCCCGCCGTCATCCAGCGAAGGTGGATTGACCAAGCTCCGGCGCAAGATCGGGGAATGGTGGCTAGCCCCGGTGATTTACCAGGAATTGACCCGGGGCGGCGACGACACGCGACTGAAGCAGTGGGCGGCCAACCATATCTGGCTGGCGCAACGCACGGGCGGCCAGCCGCTGCACGGGGTCGAAGTGACGTCCCGCATCGTGTTCGGCAAAGAGGCCAAGGACCTCTCGATCGCCGAGCAATACGTGCTCGCCTCCGCTGTCAACAAACCGATCATCCTCCTAGAGGGCAGCGAGAAACTCAACGAAGTGCGGCTCGACCGTTGGCGCTACATCACCGAGGTCCGCGCGCGCACTTGCGCCGAAAAACTGATCACCGACGAGGCCGAGCAGAAGAAGATCGTGTTCGAGTTGGTAAACTTGGCCGGCGGTCCGCCCGATCCAAAGGTCAAACCCAAGTTGCAGGAAGCGTTGGAGCGGCACGCGCCCGACATGGCCAAGCGCGCCCAGGCCAATCCGATCACACGCGCCAACGCCCTGATGCCGTCGGCGCGGTTCGGATTGCGCGAAGAAATGAAGCAGGTTTACGGCTTCGGCTGGCGCGACCATGTGCGCGGCGTCACCGCGACATTCGACGTTGTGGAGAACCTTGCGTTTGCCGAGCGAATTCGCGGAGAGCTCAAGAAAATCGATTTGTCGATCGCGCCCAAGCTCAATCCTGGCTTCGTCCTCGATCCGGCCAAAGTCAAAGGCGATGTGAGAAGCCCGGACGTGATCGTGGTCGCCGCCACAGAGAAGGGCGAGATCGTCCGCTACTTCGAGGCCGGCGATAATGCCTCCTACTTTGGATCGCCGTTTGCCCGCAGTGCGTTGACCGGCACCTACGAGGCCGGCCGCGAATCCCGCATGATCGCTTCGACAGGAAAGATCCTGGCAGCCATCGCCATCGGCAACGAGGGCAAAGACAGCGCCGGCTCGCTCTATCTCGACACGGAAGCACCCGCCCGAGGCCTCGAAACCTGCGATCGCAATGGCACCGAGCGGCACGGCAGGAAGGCGATCGTCGCCTTCGCGTGCTCGCTCAACGGGCCACTCCTCAATCGCGCGGCCCTCGCCGGTCAGGACCAGATGGCCAAACTCATCAATGGCTTCGGCTTCGTCATGCCCCCGTCTGGTGCTGCGGGCGAGGGAACGCCGCCGTCGACCGCCGCCGTGCTCGGCCAGATCAGCGGTAGCCCTCGCCGCGTGCACCAGATGGCAAGCGTTTTGCTCGGTGCGCTGATCGGCAAAGGCGGGCAGCCCGTGAAGCCGCCATCGCTGATCAAAGCCTACGACTACACGAACCGCCAGACGGCGGTTTCTGCGATCGGTCCGGCGGGCAGCGAGATCGTACCGAATACACTCATCCGCCGCGGCGCCCACAATTTCCTGAAAGCGATGCTGGAAGCCCCTCTGTGCTACACGTCGAACGGCACATCCCACGGCACACTCAAGAGCGTCAGTGCGTGGTGCGCAGCACGCCGACCAGACCTCCGGCTCCATTTTGCCAAGACCGGAACACAGGTGACGCTCGATCCCAACGCCACCGTCGACACCCTGATCACCGGCGGTCTGCAATTCCAGAACGGCGCGGCCTATTCCTACGTGGTGCTCGTCGGCACGGGCACTCCACGAGCGCCGTGGGCTCGGTCCGTCCATGCGGCCCAGGCAGCGGCGCCGCTATTGGATGTGTTGCTCACGGATCTCGCGACGCACGCCATGTCGAACCCGCGGCCCCAGCTGCTGCCGCCAAAGCCCGCCGCGCCCGTGCCTGTCGCCCAACGCGACGATCTGCCCGCGCTCGCTGCCCGTAAAGGTTCCGGCCTGACGCCGGCCGACCGGCAGCAGATCTTCGACGCCAACTGAAGGCCGCCTTGGTTCGTTGCCGCCTTTGCGGCTGTGTACCGCCACGGTTCGGCCTAAGCGGGAACCCAGTGGCGACAAGAATTCCCTCTAACCGTCCATGCTGGACATTTGACGCCAACGCGCGCCGATGACCGAGGCAATAGCGTATCGCGACCAGGGACTGGGGATCGGACACCCGAATGGCGGGCCGGTCGAACGGCAAGATCCCGCCCGGATCAACTGGTGGCGTACCCGAGTGAGGTTGGAAGTCGGCCATGGCGTTTCGAAGGAATGCGGACAAGACGGGCTTCGGCGACGCTGGCCTCGGCCAGATGGGCGAAGACAGCACCCTGGCCATGCGCACCGCGCGCAGCGAACTCACCGCCGCCGCCGCCGCGTTCGGGCCGGCGTGGTCCGAGGCTGATGTCGCGCCCCGCGACTGGAAGAAGCTCGCCCTCGTCGTCGGCCTTGGCGTGTTGTCGTGGGTCGCAACCTATGTCGGTATGCTGGAGCTGATCGAAGCCAACATGGGCGACCTGCCGGTCGTGCACAAGGTCATCATCGCGTTCTCGGTTGCCATGCTGATGGTGATGGTGGTCTGGCTGCTCGATCAGCTGTTTGCGCCAAATCCACTCATTACCAAAGTCTTCTACGCGGTCGGCTACGTGTTTCTCACGCTGATCTCGATCGGTTTCGGGTTCGGCTTCTACTGGAAGGTACTCGAGAGCCGGTCCGAATCCTCGCGTTCCGCCGAGAGTGCGGTGACCCAGGTCCAATCCTCGCTCCACGCTGCGTCCACGCGCCTTGACCAGTTGTCGACCACGCTCGTCCAACTGACCCAGATTTCGACGACGCAGTCCGACGTGGAGCGTGCAAAGGGCACGTCCTGCCCGAATTCCAAGCCTGGCGACGGGCCGCGCCGCAAGTTGAGGGAGGACGACGCGGCCCGCTTCTCGTTCGCGTCGGAGTTCGTCAAGGGCCGCGCCGGCCAAGTCAAAACCGAGCTTGGCGCACTTGACGCCGATCTGATCAAGATCTCGGCCAACGATGCGTCCCTGATCGATGCCAGGTCCGGCACCCGTAACGAGTTCATGAAGGCGCTGGGCCGTAAGCTCGATCTCACCGTTACCGGTTTCAATGCGTTCCGCACCGATCCGCAGTTGCGCCAGATCCGCACGGATTTGGCAGAGCGCGCGGAGAAGACCACGTTTGCCGATAGCAAGGGTGGCACGTACGCCTGCCCCGATCCGCAACTACAGACCGCGCTGCGCGGTGTCGTCCGCGCCATCGACCAGCTTCCCGACCTCGAAAAACCGAAAATCGCCGCCGTCGAAGGTTCCGAAGCGACCATCGAGGCGTTCCGGCGTCTCACGGCCACATTCTATGGAGCGTTATCCTTCAAGTTGCCGCCGTCGGCCGATGAGTTGCGCGACCTGCAGAAAAAGGCCGTGCAATCGGTCGAGGCACCGGCACACGCCAACCGCACCGTCCTGTCGGAAGCGGCCGGCCTGTCGAAGCGAGACTATATCCCGTTGGCAATTGCTGCCTTCGTGGATTTTTGCTTGCTGCTCGTGTCCATGGGGCGGCCGGCCAACCGGTTGGGCTCACTCGTCACCAAGATGCGCGAAGCTGAGAAGGGGCCGGTCATCCAGATCCTGTCGCGGTTCAACGACATTCATCGCGACCCGGCCATCCGCCAGAACTTCGAGATCTTCCGCCACGTCGTGTTCGACTTCAACGGCGCCTACTACGTCGCTGTTCCGCTCGATGCGCCCTACCGGTTTAAAAAAACCCACAGCAGCAACGGCATCGGCACCGCCCAAGTCGAGGAGTTGCAACAGGAGGCGCATCTGCTCGTCAATCTGTTCGCGAGCTTCGAAACGGAGAAGATTTTCAGCCGCGTCTACACGCCCCTGCTGTCGACCAAGGCAATCCAGAAGAAGCTGTGGCGGCAGGGCAGCAAGTTTGCCGGCTGCGAGGCGTTCCGCGTGTATCGCTTCAAGGATGGTGCCTGGTCTGAACTCATTCTTGGGGCGGTGATGGGTGCTGCCCGCCGCGTCGAGGCCGAGAAGCGCCATCGTCGCGTCGAGGATGAACTGGCCCGCACGTTCGGCAGTCCCGCATCGCGTTCGCCGGCAGTCGACGTGCGCCCACCCTTGATGCCGGACGTCGTGACGATGCATGCGGGATATGCCCCGGCTATGAACCAGACATCGAACTACGCCGCCGACCGGCCAGGGCAGCGATCCGAGAACTTTGCAAGTCAGCCGGCTGGCTATCAGCGACCAACTCCGGCCGACACGATGCCAAAGCACCGGAACCCAGCCCATGTCGCACAGGCTCCAGGCGTGGACGAAGCAGCCGCGGCGGCAAAGTGGGGGCCATACGCGCCATTTTCTAACACCGCATCCACCATGCCTCCCGCGCCCCGGCCAGAGTTTTCGCCCGCCTCCTACACACGTGACACCTCTGATCGCGGGCAAGTTCCGCCATCCATGCGATCCCTGGCGAACGCCAAGGCCGCGCTTGCCGACCAGTCACCGGTCGTGCACTCGGTCACGCCCGCCGTCGCCGAGCCCGTGTCGCTTCCAGCAAACGTCACCGCCCTGCCCAACATCGCAGTTCGACAGCAGGGTTCGATCGAGCCCGGCGCGAGCCGAGCCGACCTGGTTAGCCTGTCGTCTGCCGCCCACATCGTGCCCGCGCGGTCCAACGGCGACACGCACTATATCCTCTCGCGCAGCGAGACCATTTCTATCCCGGCGACTGCTGCGAACCTGCCGGCATCGTTGCTAGGCGCCGGATTTGGTCATAGGTCCATAGGTTCGTCACCTGCAACCCGAGCCGTTCCGACAGAGTTGGAAGCTTCGTTCGTTGACGCTTTCGACCCGCAAAAAGTGTTTTCACCAGAGGCCTCGTTGGCCTTCGGCAGCGAAGAGCGACAGTCGTCAGTTGCCGCCCAAACACAACATTTCGAGGACGTGAGCGCCGACGAGATCAAGACCTTGCGCCGCTTTGCGCCAGGGGCTGCCGAATAGGCTCGAGGCGGCCGACCAATGACGTTGCCCGCGCCTGTCAAAATGAGGCGAAGCGCAACGCTTGCTTAACGCAATTGACGCCATAGTGAATGCCAAGAACGAGAGCACGGTTCATTCCAGGAGCGCCCGCCCTGGACCGTGCCGAGAGGGACCCGAAGCATGAGCCCGAAATCTCCTGTGAACGCCGTCGTGGTGAGAAAAGAGGAGAAGGAGGCCAAGCTCCAGGCATTCGTATCCGCGCACTTGGCCGCGTGTTCCGTGCCTGGGCAGGGAACGGTTGCCACCAACGCGATGCTGCTCGTCGCCCGTTCCGTCGATAGCCCGCTGGTCAAGGCCGTGAAGTCACTCGCCGCCGAGATCGAGGCTTGCGGCGTGACCGTGTTCGCCATCCTGACGCCCGACGCTGAGGCTGGTGCGGCACCGGTAGCGAGTTTGGCACCTGCGTGGACGATCCGCTGCCTCGCCGATGTCCGGTTCCGCGATGCCCATGAGCAGTTGCTGCTGGGGCCGGCCACCTCTTGGATCGGCGACTGCATGCGGCGCGACCCTTCAAAGCGCGATGCGTTCGAAAGCTATGCCGACGCCTGCCCGGTGACTGCCGATAACGCGAGGAAGTCGTTCTGGCGCTTATGGAACGCCGCCAAGCCGTTGGGCGAGATAGCCGCGCGTGTTACCACCGATACAGCTGCGGCATCGGCTGTTGCTGCGGCGCACGCCGAAAACCCGTCGGACCACACCAACGGCCCCTCCGCACTTACGCGGCAGTAGCGCCTGGGCTTCCTGATTATTGTGCGAGCGGGGAGGTGGGCAACTACCGCCCCCGCTGGTGTTTGTGTGGCTCCAGTGTGATCGCAGAACTGGCAGGCGCCGCCCGATCAGGGCGATATCGGGGCGCATTTGCCGGGATTTCCGGATAACACCTCCCCTATCGCCTCGCTTCCGACAATCCCTCCTGCTGGTCTTCCACATGTTGGCCGCGCCGATCCATAGTGGCGCGTCCCAAGTTTGGGCAGCCAGCTAGTTTCGGTCAGGTTCGGGGCTCCGTCGCGAGCCCTCCAGCGAGGGTTGATTCATGCGCTTCGCCACGTCACTCATTCTTATCAGCTTGGCCAATAGTTTGGCCGCGTTTTCCAGCGCATCCGCCCAGCAGTCCGCGCCGGGCACCCCTACCGCCAGCCAGCAGGTGCGTGCTTTTGCCCACCAAGGCGTCGCTAAAGACGCCGAACGCTACGAGGCCTATCTCAAATCCAATTGGAAGGCTGGCAAAGCGAAGCCCGTCGAGTTGCGTGCAGCGGCTGAAAAGATCCTCCCCGCCGATCCGCGGGCAGCCTCGCGCTTGTTTGCCGAGGCGGTTGGCTCGGACGACAAGAGCAGCCAGAACTGGCTCGGGCTCGCCCGCGCGCTGCTTGCTGTTGCACCCGACCCCAACAAATCGGCCGAGCGCTACGACCTGCCGCTCAATGCATCTGCTGCCGCCTGGCGGGCCTACGAACGCGCATCCGACATTGAGGCCAAGGCCCGCGCCCTGTCCGTTCTCGGCGAAGCTCTCCAGCGCCGTTCCTACTGGCGGCCGGCCATCGACGCGCTTCGGGTCAGCTTGGCACTTGCCGACAGCACGGACGCGCGCGAACGGTTCGACAAACTCCGGGCCGAGCACGGCTTCCGTATGACCGACTACAAGACCGAGGCCGAACTCGGCTCGCCGCGTCTTTGCCTGCAGTTCTCCGAGCGGATTGCCGGCGACGGTTCCGAGGTCGCCAAGTTCGTCGCGCTCGACGGCAAGGACCCGCAGGCGATCGTGGTCGAGGACCGCCAGATCTGCCTCGAAGGGCTGACCCACGGCCAACGCTACGAGGTCAAGCTCAAGGCCGGCCTGCCGTCCGAGGCGGGTGAGGTGATCGAGAAGCCCGCCGAGATCGCGGCCTACATCCCTGACCGCAAGCCGTTGGCCCGCTTCACTGGCCGCGCCTATGTGCTGCCGACGCGCGGCCAACAGGGCATCCCTGTGACGACGGTCAACACCAAGAGCGTGTCGGTCGAGATCTACCGCGTCGGTGACCGCAACCTCGGCAGCGTGATCCAGTCGGGCGACCTTGCGCGCCAACTCTCGAGCTACGACATCGAGGCAATCCGCGACAGGACCGGTCAGCGGGTCTACCAGGGCACGATGGACGTGGCCTCGAAGACCAACGAGGAGTTGACCACCGCGCTTCCCATCGGCGACGCGGTGCCGGACATGAAGCCCGGCGCCTACCTCATCACGGCACAGGCCATGGAGGGCGTGAAGCGCGACGGCGGCAACAACGAGAACCTCGCGACGCAGTGGTTCATCGTCTCCGACCTCGGCCTGACCGCATTCACTGGTGAGGACAGCGTGCATGCCTTCGTTCGCTCCCTGGCGGACGCCAAGCCGGTCTCGGATGCGGCTGTCCGCCTCGTCGCCAAGAACAACGAGGTGCTTGCCACGGCCAAGAGCGACGCGCTCGGCCATGTCCGCTTCGACGGCGGGTTCGTCCGCGGCGAGGGTGGCGCGCAGCCTGCCATTCTTGTGGCCGAAAAAGGAGCCGGCGAGTACGCATTCCTCGATCTCACGGCCGCCGCCTTCGACCTCTCCGACCGTGGCGTCAAGGGCCGCGAAAGCCCGGGCGCGCTCGACGCCTATCTCTATCCCGAGCGCGGCGTCTACCGGCCGGGCGAGGAAGTCAACATCACCGGCATCGTGCGTGATCGTGCCGGCAAGGCTGCGAGCCTTCCGGTAACCCTCATCGTCTCACGTCCGGATGGCGCCGAGCACAGGCGTTTGACGCTGCTCGACCAGGGACTTGGCGGTCGTTTGGCATCGCTCGACATTGGCCCGGGCGCCATGACGGGCACTTGGCGCGCGCGGCTCCATGCCGATCCAAAGCAGCCGGCTATCGCTTCGATCGCCTTTCTGGTCGAGGACTTCGTGCCCGAGCGTCTCGACATGACGTTGACACCGGGAGCCACCGCGCTGAAGCCCGAGGACAATGTCATCGTCAAGGTGGCGGGACGATATCTATACGGCCCGCCCGCCGCTGGGCTCGCGCTGGAGGGCGATATCGTCGTGAAGCCGTCCACGAAGGATATCGCGGGCTTCCCCGGCTACAGGTTCGGCCTTGCCGACGAAAAGCTGACCCCTGTGCGCAAGCCCCTTGAAGGACTTCCCCTCACCGGCATCGACGGCAAGGCCGATCTCGGTGTCACCCTGCCTCCGCTGACGCGAACGGCCCGACCTCTGGAAGCTGACGTGATCCTGAAATTGCGCGAGCCTGGTGGTCGTTCGATTGAGCGCACGGTCACACTGCCCGTCGATCTCGGCCAGCCCCGCATCGGCGTAAAGCCACTGTTCGGCGCGAACGGTGCGGCGGAGGACGAACCCGCGGGCTTCGAGATCGTCATGCTGGATAGCACCGGCAAGCGTGCGTCGGCCAAGGGACTCGCATGGTCTTTGAAGCGACTAGAAACCAGCTGGCAGTGGTATAGCCGCGACGGCGCTTGGACCTACGAGCCCATGACCGTCACGCGCAAGTCGGCCTCCGGCTCGATCGATGTCGAGAGCGCGAACGCAGCCAAACTCGACACGCGCGCCGGCTGGGGCCGCTACCGGCTCGAGGTGGCCTCGCCCGAGCCAGGTGGGCCGATCACCTCGGTCGTCTTCAACGTCGGCTGGTACGGAGGCGACGGGAGCCCCGATAGTCCGGAAGCACTCGACGTGTCCCTCGACAAGTCGGCCTACAAATCGGGAGAGACGGCCAAGTTGCGCGTAGCTTCCAAACTCGGCGGCAAGGCGCTGGTTTCGGTTCTCGGCCGCGGTCTCGTGTCGAGCCGCGAAGTCGACCTCCCAAAGGGCGGCGGCGAGGTTGCCATACCGGTTGGGGCTGACTGGGGCGCGGGCGCCTACGCCACCGTCTTCCTCTATCGACCGATGGACGAAGCCCAAAAGCGGATGCCCAGCCGCGCCGTCGGTGTGACATGGCTGGCGCTCGACCCGGAAGCGTCGCAGTTGAAGGTCACGGTCGCAACTCCGGAGAAGCTGAAATCCGGCTCGACACTCAAAATTCCACTTTCGATCGGCGGGCTGGCTCCAGGCGAGGAGGCACGTGTCACGGTTGCGGCGGTAGACGCTGGCATTCTCAATCTGACACGCTTCGAGGCCCCGGCGCCCGATCGCTGGTTCGGCGCGCAGCGCAAGCTCGGGGTCGAGCTGCGCGACGTCTACGGCCGGCTGATCGATGGCATGCGCGCCGAGCGCGGAAGGTTCCGCTCGGGTGGTGACGGCTCGGCTGGTGATCTGAAACTGGAAGGTGCACCGACCGTCGAGCAGATCGTCTCCCACTACTCCGGTATCGTAAAGGTTGGGCCCGACGGCAAGGCCGAAGTCACCTTCGATTTGCCGGAGTTCAACGGTCAGGTCCGCGTGATGGCCGTGGCGTGGAGCGCGACCAAATCGGGGCATGTGGTCAAGGATGTGATCGTCCGCGATGCGGTTGCGTTGACCGTCTCCGGCCCGCGCTTCCTCACGCTCGGCGACGAGGCCCGGCTCGACCTCTCGGTGCACAACGTCGAGGGACCGGCCGCTGACTATGCGATCGCCGTCGAGGAGGGTGAAGTCTCGAAAACGAAAGTCGCTGATCTGAAACTCGAGCTCAAGGTCGAGCAGCGCAAGTCCGAGCGCGTCCAGATCAAGCCGCGGGACGTCGGCAGGCTCGTCTATGCCGTGCGCGTCACCGGCCCCGATGGCATCGACGTCAAACGTCAGCTCAAATTCGAAGTGCTGCCGCCGTCAGGCGACATCAAGCGCACGACCGTTTCGTCGCTGAAGGAAAAGGGCGGCCGCATCACGCTGTCGCCCGATCTCCTCGCCGACATGATCCCGGGTCGTACACGCATCAGCCTCAGTGTCGGACCGTCGGCAGCACTCGACGTTCCAGGGCTGTTGACCGCACTCGACCGTTATCCCTACGGGTGTGCAGAACAGACCGTGTCGCGCGCGCTGCCGTTACTCTATTCGAACGCAGTGGCGGCTCAGATTGGTCTCGTGGCCGACAAGGAGATCCGCTCGCGTGTACAAGGAGCCATCGATCGCATCTTCGAGATGCAGGATGCTTCGGGCGCGTTCGGCATTTGGGGCCCATCCAACGCCGACATGTGGCTGACGAGCTATGTCACCGACTTCCTGACCCGCGCGAGTGAGACCGGCTATCAGTTGCCGCAGAAGCAGTTCGGCCAGGCACTTGACCGCCTGCACAACTTCTTGAGCTACGCACAGGACTTCGAAAAGGGCGGTGAGGCCCGTGCCTACGCGCTCTACGTGCTGGCCCGCAATGGTCGCGCACCCATGGGCGAGCTCCGCTACTACGCCGACACGCGCCTCGATCGGTTCTCTACGGCTCTCTCGAAGGCGCAGCTCGGCGCGGCACTCTCGCTGGCCGGCGACAAGGACCGGGCGGAAAAGGTGTTCAATGCGGCCTTGAAGCACCTGGACGACACAGCCAACGACGGCTCGTCGCGCGCCGATTACGGCTCGGGACTCCGTGACGGCGCCGCACTCGTCACGCTTGCCGCAGAGACTGGTATCGCGAGGGCCGAAGCCCCCCGGCTCGCATCGGTGGTGGCCAAGGCCTACCAGTCCCGCGTCCACACGTCGACGCAGGAGCAGGCCTGGATGCTGCTTGCCGCCAAGGCGCTGGGCGATCAGGCCAAGGACACGCGCCTTTCGCTCAATGGCGCATCGGTAAGCGGAACGGTGATGCGCAACGTTACGGGCGCAGACTTGAAGTCCGGGCTCACGGTTTCCAATGAGGGTGATGCAGCGGTGGATGCCGTAGTCACCGTAATCGGCGCTTCTCTTACGCCGGAGCCGGCGGTGTCCAAGGGGTTCAAGATTGAGCGTTCGGCGTACACGCTCGACGGCAAGAAGATCGACTTGAAGAGCCTCGCGGGCGGCACGTCGGAGATGAAGCAGAACGACCGTCTGGTCATGGTGCTCAAGATCGAGGCCAAGGAAACGGGCGGCCGGCTGCTGCTCGTCGATCGCCTGCCCGCGGGCCTCGAGATCGAGAACCCGCGGCTGGTCGAGGGCGGCGACATCAAGAGTCTCGATTGGCTCAAGGCGTCGCTGAAGCCCGAGCATACCGAGTTCCGGGACGACCGGTTCGTCGCCGCGTTCAACTTTTTCGGCCCTGGAGTTGGTCAGGGAGCGGCGACGATCGAAGGCGGGGAGGGCGATAGCGAAGGTGGCGATGGCGCGACCGAAGCCGCCGCAGCCGACAAGCCGAAGGGCCCGGTCGGTTCGGCCAGCGTCGCCTACATCGTACGCGCGGTGACGCCTGGATCGTTCGTCCATCCCGCCGCGACCATCGAGGACATGTACCGCCCCGAGCGCCATGCCCGAACCGCCAGCGGTCGGCTCCTGGTCAAGGAATAGGACCGATGCTTCGTGATTGCACGATTGCCAAGACCTGGCGGCGCGCAGCGGGGTTCACCCTCGCCGCCGCCGTGATGACAACGGCGCTCGGCTATGGAGCGATCCGGTTGGTCATGGCGCATCTCGGGCCACCACCAATCGAGGCCGCAGCACCACTGTCTCCCACCGTGCTCGACCGCGACGGCCACCTCCTGCGCGCGTTCACCACACGCGACGGCAAATGGCGGCTGCCCGTCGAAGCCTCCGAGGTCGATGCGCGCTACCTGAAAATGCTGTTCGCGTTCGAGGACCGGCGCTTTCATCATCATGGCGGCGTCGATCCGGTCGGCGTGGCGCGCGCCGTGACGCAAGCGATCACGCATCGCCGTCTCGTCTCGGGCGCGTCCACGTTGACCATGCAGACAGCGCGCCTCATCGAAGGCCGTCATGATCGTTCAGGTCTCGGCAAGCTCCGGCAGATGGTGCGCGCTTGGCAGATCGAGCAACAACTTTCAAAGGAGATGATACTCCGGCTCTACCTGCGTCTTGCACCCTTTGGCGGCAACATCGAGGGCGTGCGGGCGGCTTCGCTGGCTTACTTCGGCAAGGAACCCAAAAGGCTGTCGGTCGGCGAAGCAGCCCTTCTCGTCGCGCTGCCGCAGTCGCCCGAAGCGCGCCGGCCCGATCGCAGCACCGTGGCTGCGACCCGCGCGCGCGACCGCGTGCTCGATGTCGCGGTGAAGGCGCGTGTCATCACTGCGGCCGAAGCAACTCGCGCCAAATCCGAAATCGTCTCCGCTGTTCGCCGCGAGTTCCCGAAGCATGCGCCGCACCTTGCCGAAGCCGAGGTCCGTCGTCAAAGCACCACCGTCGTCCATCGGCTCACCATTTCACGCGAACTGCAAAAAAGCCTCGAAACGCTGTCTGAGACACACGTAGCTGCCCTCGGCCAGAAGCTCTCGGCAGCAATCCTTGCAGTGGACCACACCACGGGCGAGGTACTCGCCTACGTTGGTTCCGCTGGCTACCTCGATGACGCGCGCCTCGGCGCCATCGATATGGTGCAAGCGGTTCGCTCGCCGGGTTCGACCTTGAAGCCCATCATCTACGGCATCGGCTTCGAGTATGGCGTGGCCCACCCCGAAACTTTGATCGAGGATCGGCCGGCGCGATTTGGCACTTATGCGCCGAAAAACTTCGACGAGGAATTCCGCGGCACCGTCACCGTGCGATCGGCACTTGCCAACTCGCTCAACATCCCGGCAGTCAAGATGCTCGAGGCGATCGGGCCGCAACGCCTGGTCGGCCGTTTCCAGCGGGCGGGCTTCTCCCCACAACTGCCCCAAGGTTCCGAGCCGACACTGGCCGTGGCGCTGGGCGGCATCGGCTTTCGGCTCGAGGATGTCGCCAGCATGTACGCGAGCCTCGCGCGCGGCGGAACGTTGCTGCCGCTCTTCTGGCGGCAAGAACCGAAGCCGCCGCTTGCGGGGTCGAGCCAGACCAGCGCCATGCCGCGGCTGAAATCCCTGCTCGATCCGGTTGCCGCCTGGTACGTCTCGGACATTCTGAAGGACGCACCGCCTCCGCCGGCAGCCGTGGGAGGCCGCATAGCCTACAAGACCGGCACGTCTTACGGCTACCGTGACGCTTGGGCCGCGGGTTACGACGGTCGCCACACCATCGTGGTCTGGGTTGGCCGTCCGGACGGAACGTCCACGCCGGGTATGATGGGCCGCACCGCTGCCGCACCAATTCTTTTCGATGCGTTCCAGCGTCTCGGCCCGAAGCGCGTGAGCCTGCCGTCGCCACCCAGCGGCGTGACGATTGCGCATGGCGCCAGTCTGCCCATATCGCTGAGACGTTTCCGCGAACCGGGCGACGATGCGGCGGCCGGGCCCTTCCGCGCACCGCCCGTGCTGATCGCGTTCCCTCCGGACCGGTCCGAAATCGAAATCGATTTGGCCGTCGAAGACCTGGATCCGATCCAACTCAAGGCCGAAGGCGGCGCTCTGCCGCTAACCTGGCTGATCGATGGTGCTCCCATTCCCTCGGAACCGGGCCGCCGCGATGTGTCGTGGCAGCCGTCGAGCCGGGGTTTTATCAAGCTGTCGGTAATCGATGCCGAAGGGCGTGCCGACAGGGTCACGGTAAGGCTCAAATGACGCAGGCTCGACAGACGAAGCGGTGTGGCTACACGAGGGTGGCGGAGACGGCGCGCAAGGTCTAGGTTTGCCCGGTCACGGTTCAAGAGCGGATGCGCTGAATGGTCATGCAACTCGCTTCCCGGCGCAACGGGCATTTGCGCGGGAAATTCAATGTGGCCGTCGCCGCGCTCGCGTGCTTGGTGCTTGCCGCAGGCTGCAAGACCGAGCGGGCCGATGTATTGCCTGCCCTTGGCGCTGATATCCGACAAACGTCGACATCGGGTATTTCGTCTGGCGCCTATATGGCCGGGCAGTTCCAGATCGCGCACTCCGAGCTTGTGGTCGGTGCGGCGATCATCGCGGGCGGACCTTACGGATGCGCCGAGAGCCTGTTCGCGGACGTGATGCCAGGGCCAGGCTCCACCTTCCTGAACATATCGAAGGCGATCAATGGCTGTATGCTGAACGCGCTGCAGTTGTGGGGCGTCCCCAATCCGCGGTTGCTCGCCGAGCGCGTCCACCGGCTTGCCGAGCGGGGCAAGATCGACGGCGTCGAGCACCTCCGGCGGGACCGCGTGTACCTGTTTGCAGGCAAAGAAGACCGTACGGTCGTTCCGCCGATCGTCACGGCGGCTTTTGAATTCTACAAGGAACTCGGCCTACCCGAGGCAAACCTCGCCCATGTCACCGACAAATCCGCCGGGCACGCGTTCGTAACCGAGGATCGTGGCGGGGCCTGCGACAAGTCCGGAAAGCCCTACGTGGTTGATTGCGACTACGATCAAGCCGGTGCATTGCTCGCCCACATCTATGGTCCGCTGAAGCCGCGCTCGACGGCCATCGGCGGCAGCTTTCTGGCCTTTGATCAGCGCCCGTTCACCCAGGGTTTCAACTCCGACCATGGGCTCAGCGACTACGGTGTCGTATACGTGCCTGAGATGTGCGCCAGGGGCGGTTGCCGCGTGCATATTGCTTTTCACGGTTGCGCTCAAAATCGCGCCGCGGTGGGCGATGCCTTCGTCGAAGAAACCGGCTTTGCCCGCTGGGCGGATACCAACAGCTTGGTCGTATTGTTCCCCCAGACCGCAACAGCCGCCATGAACCCGCAAGGTTGCTGGGACTGGTGGGGATATACCGGTCGCGCCTACCTGACTCGCGAAGCCCCGCAAATCGAGACGGTTTATCGAATGTTGAAGCGGCTGGGTGCTCCACGCGCTTCTTCGTAGCAGCACCATTCGCCTGATCGCGATCAGCACGGGTGCGACCACGGGAGGGGTTTCGGCCCGCGACCGTCACGGCCTAGTGTCGCGCATCTGACATTTGGTCCTCGCTCGCGGCTGGTCCAAAAACCAAACGTCAGATGAAAAAGCGACACTCGAATCATAACCTTGCTCGTGCTCCTCATGGTTCAGGCATTGGCTCCGAACGGCGCTGCGCCTGAAGGCAGATCTCGGAACCGGAACACGAGTATTTTCACGGCATTGGCCGGCTGGGTCCGGTGGGGGGAATACTGGTCATGACAGCACTCTCGTGGTCCGGCTCGTGGAGGAGCTCGGAAAGGGGGCACGCCCGCACCATCGAACAGGCCACGAGCCTTGCCGCGATCGCGCTGCTCTTCGGCTGGACGGTGGCCGGCCTGCTGGAATCTCGCCGGCTCGATGACGCAGACCATGCCGCGCGCGCTCACGCGACGCATTCCTCACATGCAGCCGAGGATGCGCCCGCCCCAGAGGTGCTCATCGCGGCCTATGGTGGAACGCCCTATACCTACGATAGCGATGTACATTTCAAGCGCATCGGTCGTGGCGCGGTTCGCGACTTCACCGTCGAAAAGGTCGAATGGGAAGGCCAGCCGTTCAAGCATCCCGTCTACTACGGGGTGCGCGTGGCGCGCTGGAGCGAGGGCGGCCAGTTCGGCGGCATGGTCGATTTCACGCACTCGAAGGCTATTTCCAGAATGGCACAGGAAGTACGGATCAAGGGCACGCTCGACGGCCAGCCGGTACCTGAGAAGGCCCGCATCTCGGACTTGTTCCAGAAGCTCGAATTCTCGCACGGGCACAATATGCTGATGGCCACGGGCCTCATGCGGCTCAGCAGTAGTTTCGCGCCGCGCGTGTCGCCCTACGTCGGGCTGGGCGCCGGCGTCTCGCTGCCGCACACCGAAATCCATCTTCACAAGAACGATCCAAAGCGCACGTACGAATACCAGTTCACGGGGCCGTCGCTGCAAGGGCTCGTCGGTATCGAGTTCCGCTTGCCGCGGGTCTCGTGTTTTGTCGAGTACAAGTTTACTTTTGCGAGCTATTCCGCGCCGCTGACCGGACGGGACGGCACGTGGTTGCCCCTCGACGTGTGGGCGCAAATCCAGCGCTGGCTGGCTGGCGGCGCTCCGACGGGCGGTTACGCCGACACGCAGCTCGCCAGTCATCAGTTGGTTGGCGGCCTCGGGGTGCGCGTGGGGCTCGCTCGCTAGACCGTATACGGTCTAGGCACCCGAAACCCTGCGATCACGCCCGGTGATAGGGATGGCCCGCCAAGATTGTCGCAGCGCGGTAGAGTTGCTCGACCAGCATGATCCGAGCCAGTCCGTGCGGCATCGTCATCGCGCTCAAAGATTGCATTGCACGAGCGGATTCCCGGACAGGCTGGCCGTGGCCATCTGGTCCGCCGATGAGGAACCCGATGTGGGCCATGCCTTGATCCCGCTTCTTGGCCAAGAGTTCCGCGAACGCAGCGCTGGTCATGGTGTGTCCACCCTCGTCGAGCGCGATACTGAACTCACAACCCTCAACGGTCCTGAGCAAACGCAGGCTCTCGTCGTTCTTGCGTTCCACAGCCGTCTGGGCACGGCTCTCGCCCAGTTCCACGATGCGCAAGGGACCAAGCGACAGCGACCGACCTGCCGCGTCGAAACGCTTGACGTAGCGGTCGACGAAGTCGCGCTCGAGATCCTTTAACTTGCCGACGGCAGCAATGCAGATGCGCACAGATCCAACGTTCCGGCGGCATTGCGCCGGAGCCCCATTTCGGCACTTGGCTGCGACACGCCAAGCTCAGACCAAAGTCAGCTTGTCGAACCGATCAGTGCGAGGTGTCGCCCGGACGGTCAGCGAGCCACAACTTCTCGAGGTTGTAGAACTCGCGGACTTCGGGGCGGAACAAGTGAACAATGATGTCGCCTGTGTCGATCAGGACCCAGTCGCAGGTCTTCAGTCCTTCGACGCGCACACGTCCGGACCCTCCGTCCTTGAGCTTCTGGTGCAATTGTTCGGCAATGGCGCCAACGTGGCGGTCCGATCGGCCGGTGGCGATCACCATGTAATCGCCGAGTGACGACTTACCCTCGAGATCGATACTGACGATCTTCTCAGCCTTGGCTTCGTCGAGCCAGTGCAAGATCTCTTCGAGTTGCTTTGCGGGCTTTGTCGCATCCGACAAAAGCTCGCGCGGAGGGGTGCCAGCTTTGGCACCCTCAGTCGAGGTTCGCATCGTGTTGTGGTCGTCCTTTCGTCATCAAACCCACAGGGGCTGTCGCGCACGCGGACACTCTCAAACACTACCGAGATTCCACTGAGCCTTTTGTGACAATTACTGCCACGATAGGAGAATAGTCTCTCGGGAGGGGTACGGGCAACGGATTTTCGATCGGACAGCTGTCAGTGCGGATCGGGCGCACATATTAACTATATGTTTTTAATAACGAATTACAAGAGTTGCCCGGGGTCGGTGCGGTCGCGGTACCCCGTCGCAATTCTGTCGAGGACAGCGGCGAGAGCCGTGTTGTGAGCAAGGTCCAACCCCGGCCTCCGCGAAAGGCCAAGGTTTTGGCGCGCGATTCGGGCGCCTGAAGGGAGCGAAAACGTCGGGCCGTCGGCGAGGTCTGGGCCCGCCAGCGCCAGCCCGGTCGATCGACCACAGCCATCGGCATCATCTTGGCGATGTCCCACCAGCGTTGCCAGCGGTGAAAGCCTGCAAGATTGTCGGCACCCATCACCCACACAAACCGCACCGCCGGGTATCGCAGCTTCAGAAACTCCAGCGTGGCGGCTGTATAAGGCGTGCCGAGTTGCGCTTCGAATGCCGTGATCACCACCTTCGGATCGCGGATGAGCCGGCGGCAGGCCGCCATCCGGGACTCGATGTCGGGCAATCCGTCGTTGGACTTCAGCGGATTTCCCGGCGTCACCACCCACCACAGCCGGTCGAGGCCAAGCCGACGCATGGCCGTTCTGCTCACCGTGACGTGACCGTCGTGCGGTGGATTGAAAGTGCCGCCCATCACGCCGATCGTCTCGCCTGGATATGCCATCGGGGCTTTGACCCGGATCGAGCCGAACTGACGCCGTTTGGATTTGAGCATATGGCGGGGCTTGGCTCGTCTAGACTGCGGGTGTGATTCGTTCGATCTCTTGGGATCAGAGGGGCGACGACCATGATATGGAAGGCAGGCCGCGACCAACTGCAAGTCCGCAATCGCTCAGGTTGGGAAAATTTCCGCGACCAATGGGAGAGTTTTCCGCTGACGCTCCTCAATTTCTGGGAGTGGGGCATCACCGATTTGACCAGCAATGCCGCCCGCAGCGCGCTGGCTGAGTTTCTTATCAGCCGTAACCTGGGAGCGCTCGCAAACGGCGGGCCAGGTGCAGGTTTCGACCTCGTGACCAAGAGCGGTCTGAAGATCAAGATCGAGACGGCGGCTGCCTATGCTGGTTGGCCGCCCGAGCGTCGTGCGGCGGTCGTCTATCCGATTGCACCCACACTCGCCTATGACGCATCCTCGCGGCAATTGGCCCGCAGCTGGAGCAGGCCTGCCGAGATCTACGTCTTAGGACTTCTCCTGCTGGGGGAAAAGGGCATGATCAACCCCACGGAAACAGGCCATTGGGTGTTCCACGTCGTGTCGGCCCGCGCGCTCGACAGCCTGGAGCAGGCCGCGCCTGCCATCAGCCACGGCTCCATCCAAGCCCGTTGCCAATCGTCACCGGCCGGATGGCGCGGACCCGTGCTCTATCGCAATCTGCGCGTCGAGGTCGAAGGGCTGGGCGTGGCAATGACACGGTAATTCAGCACCGATGATCGTCAACTCAGGGTCGGGTCTGGCCTGTGCCGCGCACGACGTACTTGAAGCTCGTCAATTGCTCGACGCCGACCGGTCCGCGTGCGTGCATCCTGCCGGTCGCGATGCCGATCTCGGCGCCGAAGCCGAACTCGCCGCCGTCGGCGAATTGCGTCGATGCATTCAGCAGCACGATGGCGCTGTCGACGCGCTTCAGGAAGCGCTCGGCCGTACCGCCGCATTCGGTGATGATGGCGTCAGTGTGCTGCGAGCCATATCGCGCGATGTGCTCGATCGCCTCGTCGACGCCGTCCACCGTCTTCACCGCGATGATACTGTCGAGGAATTCGTGCCCGTAGTCCGCGGGCGTTGCGGACTTGACGCGCGGATCGCAGGTCACCGTCGCGGGGTCGCCACGCACTTCGCAGCCCGCATCCAACAACGCCTTGACCAACGGCGTCAGGTAATCCTCGTGCGCGTTCCTGTCGACCAGAAGGCATTCGGTCGAACCACACACGCCGGTGCGACGCAATTTGGCGTTGAGCACGATGGGCAGGGCGATGTCCATGTCGGCGCCGCGATCGACGTAGGTGTGGCAGATACCTTCGAGGTGCGCGAACACCGGCACGCGTGCGTCCTTCTGCACGCGCTCGACGAGGCTCTTGCCGCCGCGCGGCACGATGACGTCGATGTTGCCGTCGAGCCCCGCGAGCATGTGCCCGACCGCCGCGCGATCGGTGGTGGCGACGAGCTGGATCGCGGCCTCCGGCAATTCGGCTTTGCGCAATCCGGCGACGAGCGCCGCGTGGATCGCCGTCGACGAGTGATGGCTCTCCGAGCCGCCGCGCAGGATCGCCGCGTTGCCCGCCTTGAGGCACAGCGCTCCCGCATCCGCCGTCACGTTCGGCCGGCTCTCGTAGATGATGCCGATGACGCCGAGCGGCACGCGCACCCGCTCGAACTTCAACCCGTTCGGCCGGGTCCATTCCGCGAACACCGTGCCGACCGGATCGGCCAGCGCGGCGATCTCCTCGAGCCCCTGGGCCATGGCTTCGACGCGTGAAGTGTCGAGCGTCAGCCGGTCGATGAACGAAGCCGGCCGGTCGGCGCTTTTCGCAGTCGCGATGTCGCGCGCGTTCGCGGCGATGATATCAGCGACGCTGGTGCGCAGCGCCTTGGCCGCTGCGGTCAGCGCGAGGTTCTTCTGCTCGGTCGACGCCAAAGCCATCTCGCGTCCGGCGGCGCGTGCCGCGCGACCCGTCTCGACCATCGCCGCTGCCGTCTCGCTGTCATGCGGCGCCGTGCTCGCGGCCGTCTGGGTCTTGCTCATCGTCGTCACTTCCTGTTCAGCGCCATGTCGTCGCGATGGATCAGCGTGTCGCGGCCCTCGTGCCCGAGGATGGCAGCGATGGCGCCCGAGCGCTTGCCCATGATGAGGCGGGCGTCCACGTGGCCATAGGCGATCAGTCCGCGACCCAGCTCCCGGCCATCGCTGCCGCGGATCAGTACGGCGTCGCCCCGTTCGAAGTCGCCGTCGATGCGAACCACGCCTGCCGGCAGCAGGCTTTTGCCCGACAGCAGCGCCTTCTCCGCGCCCGCATCGATCACGATCTGGCCCGCCGGCTCGAGCTGTCCGGCGATCCAGCGCTTCTTGGCCGTGACGGGATCGGATTTTGCCAGAAACCACGTGACCGGCGCTCCTTCGGCAATGGCCCTGAGCGGGTTCATCACCTTGCCGGTGGTGATCACCATGTTGGTGCCGGCGGCGAGCGCGATCTTGCCCGCCTCGACCTTGGTCTTCATGCCGCCTTTCGAAAGCTCCGTCCCGGCGTCGCCCGCCATCGCCTCGATCTCGGGCGTGATTTCGGTGACGAGCGGAATGTGGCGCGCGTCCAGGTTCGAAGCCGGAGGTGCCGTATAGAGCCCGTCGATGTCCGATAGCAGCACCAGTGTATCAGCCGAGACCATGCTGGCGACCCGTGCACTCAACCGGTCGTTGTCGCCGTAGCGGATCTCACTCGTGGCCACCGTGTCATTCTCGTTGACGACCGGAATGGCCTTCAACGCCAGCAACATCTCGATCGTATGCCTGGCGTTGAGGTACCGCCGCCGTTCCTCCGTATCGCCGAGCGTCAGCAAAATCTGTGCTGCGATCAGTCCGCGCGCCTTTGCAAGTTCCTGATAGGCATGGGCCAAGCTGATCTGGCCAACTGCTGCGGCCGCCTGAGACTGCTCGAGCTGCAGCGGTCCCTTGGGCAGCGCCAGCCTGTGACGCCCGAGCGCGATCGCACCCGACGAGACCAGCACGACGTCTTTGCCCGCGCGCGCCAGAGCCGACACGTCGTCCATCAACGACGACAGCCATTCCGTCTTCAACTGCCCGGTCGTCCGGTCAGCCAGCAGCGCCGAACCGATCTTGACCACGATCCGCTTCGAGCGCGCCCATTCTGGCCGTACTCGGGTTCCAGGGTTTGCGGAGGTATCGGCGGCTTGAAGGTTTTTGTCCGGCGTTGCTGTCATGGTTCGCGGGGATCTCGGGATGGCAGGATGCGCCAAAACCCTAGCAGAGTTTAAGACTGGATGCGCAATGGGCAACCCACGCATAAGCATATCAGCCATCGCCTCGAGCGTCGGTCTTGGCCTCGGCCACGCGCTTCAGGCTGTCGAGCTGACGGGACACCATGCCCTCGATCATCGGTCGCGCCATGCCAATCATCATGCCGCCCATGAGGCCGACAAGCTGGAACTCGCCGCTGTAACGAAGCCCTGTGCTGTTTGCGTTTCGATTGAGCCGGTAATCGATCTCCATTCTCAGTTGGTGATCCTGCAGCCGCACAGCCATCATCCGACCCTCGACGAAGGCGGTCACGGTGCCTGCGAAGCTGCGGATCGAGCCGCCCTCGCGCATCGTTTCGCGGAACGTCGAGCCCGTGGGATCGCCCGTGGGACGTCCCGCCGGATAGGTCGTGGCGATCAGGTCCGGCATCCAAAGCTTGCGACTCGCGTCGTCGCTCAACAGCTGCCAGACGCGAGCGTGCGGCGCCCCAATGTCGATCTCACGAACAATCCGCATGGGCCCTCGCCGCTATTCCGAAAACTGTTATCGCGCATCCGCCCGTTGCCGGGCCGCGACTGTGACAAGCTCGTTGGCATGGTCTCGCCATCGGCGACGTTCTGCCGACCGGATCGACGAGATGCAGATCGAAGCCAACCTGCTTCCTGCCTACGCCACCGCCAGCCGCTCGGGAACACCTTCAAACTCCGAGCCGGGCCAAGATCTCATCGCGCGTCCGCTCCGTGCATGGGGTCCAGCCGGCTGTGTTCGAGACAACGAGATTGGCTTCCGACTTCAGGATGACGCCGTCGTCCAGAATCTTCAGGCCGTTGGCGCGCAACGTCTCACCCGTGGACGTGATGTCGACGATCAGATCGGCGGTGCCGGCTGCTGGCGTGCCCTCGGTTGCGCCGAGGCTCTCCACGAGGCGGTAGTCGGTCACCCCCATCGCCGCAAAAAAACGCCGCGTCGTATTGAGGTACTTGGTGGCGACACGATACCAGCGGCCGTGCGTGCGGCGAAACGGCTGTGCAATGCGGTCGAGGTCGGCCATGTTGCGCACGTCGATCCAGCCCAGTGGCACTGCCACCACCACATCGGCGTGTCCAAAGCCGAGCTTCTTGACCAATGTCACGCGGTCGTCGGCGTCCGCCATGTGCTCGCGCACCAGGTCCTCCCCGGTAACGCCCAGGTGAGCGCGGCCGGTCTTGAGATGGGCTGCGATCTCCGACGCCGAGATGAACGTCACGTCGACCCCGTCGAGGCCGTCGATTTCGCCGCGGTAGCCGCGCTCGTGCCCGGTCTTGCGCAGTTGCAGCCCCGCTGCCGCCAGCAGTTCGGATGTCTGTTCCATCAGCCGGCCTTTCGATGGCACGGCAAGCACCAGCCGCTCATTCATCGGTTGGCTCCTTCGATGGCCGCCAGCAGCCGTTCGGTATGTATCGCCGCGCCCACGGCCGCCACGTCTTTTTGTGCTCCGGCCGCGTGCATCAAACTGTCATAGCGGCCGCCGCCGGCCACCGGGCTCGTGGGGCCGAGCCCAGGGACGGCGATCTCGAACACGAAGCCCGTGTAGTATTCGAGCGAGCGGCCGAACTCTGCCGAGAACTCTGTATGAGCGAGATCGACACCGGCGTCCGCCAATAGCGCGAGGCGGCGATCGAACGTGTCGAGCGCGGGCGTGATGTCGACACCCTTGCCGCGCAACAAATCCTCGATCCGCGCCGTGGCGGCATCCGCTGGCGCGCGCACCTGGAGATAGGTTTCGATCACATCAGCGGTCTGACGAGGCAAGGGCACCCCCCGGCCATCTGCCACGATGTCGAGCAGGCTTGCCGTGATTTCCGAAACCGAGCGCGCACCGACGAGTTCGATACCCCTCCGTTCGAGATAGCGCCCGACCGTGTTCTCGGCGTCGTCTGGTTCGGCCGGGTCGAGCGATCTCACGAGTTCGGCTGGAATCCCTTGCAAGGCCTCCGCCTGGGACGACACCAGCCGTTTCAATTCCGCCCGGAAGGCGTCCGGCCGCCAGAACTGGTGCGTGAGCAGTGTGCGCCAGCGTTCCGGCATCTGGCTCGCCGTCAACAGTGCGCTGAACAATCCGAGATCGCCGATCCTGAGTTTGAACGCGCCGAGGCCCGCGGCTTTCATCGCCTTGATGATCGTGGCGACGGTTTCAGCGTCCGCGGTCTCGCGGTCGCCGGCCGCAAACGCCTCGATCCCGGCCTGGCGGAATTCACGCGGGTGCGTGCTCGCGGCACCCTGCGGCTGGAACCGGAAGGCGGGGCCGTTGTAGCAATATTTCGCTGCGACATTGCCCTCGGGGTGGCGCTCGAGATGCAACCGGCAGGTCGGCACCGTCAGGTCGGGCCTGAGGCACAACTCGTCGCCGTTATGGTCGGTGAACACGTAAGTGCGTGCCCGCAGCGTTTCGCCGACGACGTCGAGAAACACGTCCGCCGGTTGTATCATCGACGGCGCCACGGCCTCGTGACCGGCCGCGACGAACACGCCCATCAGCGTCTGTGCCTGCCGTTCGAGCGCCTCGAACTTCTTTGCCGTCTCCGCAGCCATGGGATCAGCCTTCGTGCCGGGCCAGGATCGCGCGTACTTCGGCCACGAGATCGGCCTCCTTGACGGCCACCTGCGCCGGCCGCGCGTCCTTCCATTCCTTGTTGTCCTTGATGGCGGACGCGGCTTTCGCGCCTTCGATCAGGTCTTTCAGCGTGACCTCGCCCTTGGCGCGTTCGTCGGAGCCCTGGATCACCACGCAAGGGCTGTTGCGCTTGTCGGCGTATTTCATCTGCGCCTTCATGCCCGACGTGCCGAGGTACATCTCCGCGCGGATACCGGCGTTGCGCAGCGTCTGCGTCAGCCGCTGGTAGGCTCCGATTTCGGCCTTGTCCATGACGAGGACGACCACCGGGCCGAGCGTTGCTTTTGCACTGGATTTGCCGAGCACGGTGAGCGCGGCCTGCAATCGCGAAACGCCGATCGAGAAGCCGGTCGCCGGCACCTTTTCGCCCGTGAAACGGGAAACGAGATCGTCGTATCGCCCGCCGCCGCCGACCGAGCCGAAGCGCACCGGGTTGCCGTCGTCGTCCTTCACCTGGAACGTCAATTCCGCCTCGAACACCGGGCCGGTGTAGTATTCGAGGCCGCGCACGACCGAGGGGTCGAACGTGATCTGCCGGCTTTCGTAGCCCGCCGAACGGACCAGCGCATCGAGTTGGCTCAGTTCCGCCATGCCGTCGACGGCGCGCGCGTTACCATCGAGGATCGGTGTCACCCGCGCTATGGTCCCGCTGCGGTCGCCCGCGGACGCCGCGAGAAACGATGTGACCAGTTCGATCGCCTTTGGCTCCAGCCCCGCTCCCGGCGTGAAATCGCCGCTCTCGTCCTTGCGCCCCTTGCCGAGCAATAGCGCGACGCCTTCGACACCGAATTTGTCGAACTTATCCATCGCCCGCAGCACGGTGAGCCGCTTGCCGGCCTGGGCCGGATCGACGGGATCGACGCCGGCGAGTTCGAGCACACCATCCAGCACTTTGCGGCTGTTGACCTTGATCACATAGTCGCCGCGCGCGATGCCGAGCGCCTCCAGCGTGTCCGCCGCCAGCATGCACATCTCGGCGTCGGCGGCGACGTTGTCGGTGCCGACCGTATCGGCGTCGAACTGCGTGAACTGGCGGAACCGACCCGGCCCCGGCTTCTCATTCCTGAACACCGAGCCAACCGCGTACCGCCGGAACGGCTTCGGCAGCGTCGCGGAATTCTGGGCGACATAGCGGGCGAGCGGCGCGGTCAGGTCGTAGCGCAGGCTCATCCACGTTTGGTTGGCTCCGCGCAGCAAGCCGCGCTCGTCGTTGGCTCCGCGCGGCAAGCCGCGCTCGTCGTTGGCTCCGCGCAGCAAGCCGCGCTCGTCGTTGGCTCCGCGCAGCAAGCCGCGCTCGCTATCGTCTTCATCACTGAAAGAGAACACGCCCGCGTTCGGCCGATCCTGGTCGGGCAGAAACTTACCCAGGCAATCCGTGTACTCGAGCGCCGGCGTTTCCAGAGGCTCGAAGCCATAGCGCTCATACACCTCGCGGATGGTCGCGAGCATTGCCTGCGAAACGCGGATCTCGTCGGCCTCGATGTCGCGAAAGCCCTTGGGCAGCCGGGCTTCCGGACCCGAGTTCTTGTTCTGTTTTACCATCGTGTGTGAACGGTCCTTGCGGCCCCGCGGGTGGCCTCGGTAGCCGGGCGGCGGGGCAGGAATCTGCTGTGGTGGGCCTTATAGCGGATCGTGCCCCCGCCGCAAACCTGCGCGCAACTGTTTGAGGCTCAGCGGTTGGGTTACGGTGTCATCCTAGGCCTTTTGCCTAGGATCCATCGCTCCACGCATGCCGGCATCAGCGGCTGAATGGGTCCTCGGGACAAGCCCGAGGATGACATTCGGCGGGGCTGCGTCCCTTGCGCCGCACACGCCGGACCTACGCCTTCCCGCGCAGCCGCCCGATCGCCGCCATCAACACCGGCCTCTGGCGCACGAACGTCTTCGACCGCTCGACTGCGATTGTCGGCAATCCGCGCAGCGAGCACGCCGCCACCAAATCGAAAAGCTCTGTCTCCACCGCTCCGAACCCGCGCTTGAACGGATAGTCGCCGGCACCCATGTCGAAGGTGCGAATGCCGCGCTCGACGAAGTGGCGCATGGCCTCGATCACGATCAACCGGCCGGGCGACAGATGCTGCCACTTCTCGCCGCCATTCGAGATGCGCAACAGCGTGAACGTGTCGCCGCGCACCACGCCCATCAGCGCGGCCACGACCTCGGGCCCCGCTTCGAGCGTGAATATTGCCGCGAACCCGCTCTCGCGCTCGGTCATCAAGAGGTCGCGGTAGAACTCATAGTATTGCGGCTGATCCAGCACGTATGCGTGTCCGATCGCCATCTGCCGCGCACTCTGCTGGGCCTCGAGCACGGCATAGGCGCGGTTGATCTCGTCGGGCGTTTCCGCTCGGCGGAACTTCGGCGCGCCTTCCTTCTCCAGCAGCCGGAAGCAGCGCTCGGCTTCCTTGCGGTACTTCTTGCCGCGGTCCCGCAGCATGGCTTCGACCGTCGTCTCGATTCTGACACTGAACCCCTTGAGGCGGGCAGGCGTTGCGTCATGGCGTCGTGCCAAAGGGTTCGGCCGCCCGCCGATCTCGGCCGGCATCGCCTCGAAGCGGATCAGATCGACCCCCGGCAAGCCGCGCTTGACCGCTGCCCACAATGCACGTTCCCCGGCCATGTCCTGAGGCGCGGCCGGACCGAGCAGCGGCCCGCGATAGTCCGACACGTCGAGGTCGGCAAAGCGCGCGACGGTGCGCCGCCTCTCACGTGCAATGGTGAGTGGCAGCAGCGCAACGCGCTCGCCGTTGGAGGCGTCCGCGACGTCCAGGGCCACGAGTTCGCCACACCCGTCGCGCGCAAGCCCGCGCCCAATGGCGGCAAGCCACGGCTCGGACTGGAACACCGTCGCGGTGCAGTCGTTCGCCGCCAAAGCGATCCGCGCCCGCACCTCGCGCGTGCCATCGATCCGGGTCACGCGATAGGCTCCGCCCGTCGTGGATTTGCTGACAACGTCAGCCGGAACGAGCGCCGAACTTGCGTCCAGGTTGGTCGTGGCGCCGGTCTTGATCGTGGGCCAGGAGGCTGTCATGGCGTCAGGAACCCCGCTGTTACTCGGCGGCCTGCTGCAACTCCACGATGCCGCCGAGCCGCGCGCTATCGAGCTTGAACTCGATCGGCCGTTTGGCCTTGCGCATCTGCTTCAAGAGTCCAGAGCGCCGAACGCCGGCCTGCAACGCCGCCTTGGCCCAGAAGCCCGGCCCGGATGTCGCGCGGCTCTTGGGTGCCAGTCCAGCCTTCTGCCTCAGTATGCCGTTGGCTATGTTGATCATCTGGTTGCGGCGGATGTCTTCGGTCCAGTATTCGGTGGTCATCGACACGTTCAGGCAATCGAGGTTCTCGACGCGGTGCGGCGCGTTCAGCGGCCAGTGCAGCATCTGGCCGCCTTCGACCTCGAACACCGTGGCATGACGATCGTACCAGGGCTCGTAGGGCACATCGACCTCGACCTCGTACAGCGCGATGCTCTCGAGCTGTTCGGGCGTCAGGAACGGCGCGGTATTCGGGTAGACGTAGACGCGCTTCTTGCCGTGGATCTGGGCGAGGCTCTGCCCCGGCAGGTCCATGTGATAGTAGACCTGCGCGTTCGGCGACGAGATCAGGATGCCGGACGTCCGCCCGTAGGTCTCGTAGCCGCCGACGTTGTCGCGGATTTCGTCGAACATCTGGTCGAGCATCTCGGCATAGCGGCCGTCGACGCGGCCGATGTTCCGGAGATTGAGCCACATCCGCCCGTTGCGTATCGCCTCGATCACCTGCCGGCCTTTGAGCCCGCCGATGTCACCCTCGCGCCATGTCCGCCGCGCCGAGCCTTGAGCGCCCATGTGCACGAGCGCATAGTGTTCACGCGGGTAGTTGTCGATGAGGTCGGCCAGCGCGTCGAACGAAAACAGAGTGTGCTTGTGCAGGCTGTGGCCGAGTGAGATCGGTGCCTGCCCCCAGTCGCGCGTGTGCTCAGGCAGCCAATTCGTGAAAACCGGTTGTGACAAATCGGACATGACGCTTGCACCTCGGACGCTGAACGGGTGTGTGGCCCTACGCCGACCGAGCCAGCGGGGCGGAGTGCCATGATTGATGCACTACTCGGACCAACAGGTGCGGTCAATTCAAAGCGCCGCGGGAGCATAGCTCACACGACATCGTATCAATTTGATGCGTTCCGCCTTGCGACAGGTTGTCCGGGCTCGTGCCGTCGCGGGACGGGGGACATGGGGCCCTCGTGGCATGTGCCGCCTTACCGTTTCTCCTGCGCCCGTTTCAAGGCGGCGGCCAGCGCGCTCTCGGCTGGCGGCTCTGACTTCCTCGGCGTCGGCTGGGGGTAAGCCGCAACGTGCGCGCCGCTCTTGCCCGGTCCAGAACCTGAGCCGGCCCCGGTGCCTGCCGATGGCCGCGGCCGGTCCTGCGCGAATGCACCGGGTGCGGACACCGCTCCCCCGGCACCTGTCGAGCCCGACTTCATCGAGAGCGCGATCCGTTTGCGCTCCGGGTCGACCTCTATCACACGCACCTTCACCACTTCGCCGGCCTTCACCACCTCGTGCGGGTCCTTCACGAACCGGTCCGACAGCGCCGAAATATGCACGAGCCCGTCCTGGTGCACGCCGATATCCACGAACGCGCCGAAGTTGGTGACGTTGGTCACCACGCCCTCGAGCTGCATGCCCGGACGCAGGTCAGAAATCTTCTCAACGCCGTCTTTGAACGTGGCCGTCTTGAACTCGGGGCGCGGGTCGCGGCCCGGCTTGTCGAGCTCGGCCAGGATGTCGATGACGGTCGGAATGCCGAAGATGGCGTCCGCGAACTCGGCCGGCTTGAGCGTCTTGACGAACGCGCGGTCGCCGATGATGGCCTTCAACGGCTTGCCCGTCTTTTCCGAGATCCGCTCGACCACGGTGTAGGCTTCCGGGTGCACGGCCGAGGCGTCGAGCGGATTGGTGCCGCCCATGATGCGCAAGAATCCGGCTGCCTGCTCGAACGCCTTCGGACCCAGGCGCGGCACCTTCTTCAAGGCTGTCCGCGCCTTGAACGCACCGTTCTCGTTGCGGAAGGCGACGATGTTCGTTGCCAGCGTCGGGTTGAGGCCCGACACACGCGCGAGCAGCGGCGCGGACGCCGTATTCACGTCCACGCCGACTGAGTTCACGCAGTCCTCGACGGCCGCGTCGAGCGAGCGCTGCAGTCCGCCCTGGTCGACGTCGTGCTGGTATTGGCCGACGCCGATCGCTTTGGGGTCGATCTTGACGAGTTCGGCCAGCGGGTCCTGCAACCGCCGTGCGATCGAGACTGCGCCGCGGAGCGAAACGTCCAGCTCCGGGAACTCCTTGGCCGCCAGTTCCGACGCCGAGTAGACCGACGCACCCGCCTCGCTGACCACGACCTTGGTCAGTTTGAGCTCGGGCAGCTTCTTCATAAGGTCTGCGACAAGCTTTTCCGTCTCCCTGCTTGCCGTGCCGTTGCCGATGGCGACCAGATCGACGCGATGCTTCATCACCAGAGCCGCGATCGCCGCCAGCGATCCGTTCCAGTCGCGTTTCGGCTCGTGCGGATAGACGGTGGCCGTATCGAGAACCTTGCCGGTCGCGTCCACCACCGCCACCTTCACACCCGTGCGAATGCCGGGGTCGAGCCCCATCGTCACGCGCGGGCCAGCAGGGGCGGCCAGCAGCAGATCCTTCAGATTGCGCGAGAACACGGTAATGGCCTCGCCGTCGGATTTTTCCTTGAGTTGCGACATCAGATCGACGCTCAGCGACACGTGCAGCTTGGCCTTCCAGGCGAGCTTCACGGTATCGGCGAGCCATTTGTCCGCCGGCCGGCCCTGGTCGCGGATGCCGAACGCCACCATGATCTTGCCGTCCGCCGGATGCGCCTTGGTCTCGTCGCGCTCCACGTCCAGTTCGAGTTCCAGAATGCCCTCGTTGCGGCCGCGCAGGAGGGCGAGGGCGCGATGCGACGGCAGATCGCGGATGGGCTGGGTGAATTCGAAATAATCGGAGAACTTGGCGCCCTCGGTTTCCTTGCTCTTGACGAGCTTCGAGCGCACCACGCCCTCACCCCACAGCCATGTTCTGAGGCCACCGACCAGCTCGGGTCTCTCGCCGACGCGCTCGATCAGGATGTGGCGGGCGCCGTCGAGCGCGGCCTTGGTATCCACCACGCCCTTCTCGGCGCTGAGGAACTTCGCGGCCTCCGTCTCCGGTGACAGCGCCGGGTTCGCCAGCAGCGCGTCTGTCAACGGTTCGAGGCCCGCTTCCCGCGCAATCTGCGCTTTGGTCCGCCGCTTGATCTTGTAGGGTGCGTAGAGATCCTCGAGGTCGACCTTGGTGCCGGCGCCGGCGATTGCGCGGGCCAGTTCCGGCGTCAACTTGCCCTGCTCCTCGATCGCCTTCAGCACGGATGTCCGCCGGTCCTCGAGTTCGGTCAGGTATCCGAGCCGCTCTTCAAGCTTCCGCAACTGAGTGTCGTCGAGCCCGCCGGTCTTTTCCTTGCGGTAGCGCGCGATGAACGGCACCGTCGCGCCTTTGCCGAGCATCTCCACGGTGGCTGCGACCTGGCCCACGCCGACGCCGAGTTCGGCGGCAATCGCGGAGTTGATCTTGCTCGTGTGTGGGCTCGGTTGTGCACTCATCGGCACCCTCTCGAATTTGCTGACTGGCGTTCTCGCATCGGGAATCGGGGCCGACGCTACCACCGGCGTCTGCGTTGAAGAAGGGGCGGCACGCGCGTGCCCACGGCGTGTTCGGCAGGGCTGAGCGCACGGATCGACCTAGCCGGCCTTTTCAGATCGACGATGCCACAGGGCCGAGGGTAGCACGCCGGCAGACTGGATGAAAACCGCGCGACTACTTCGCTGCGCCGCTCGTGCAGCAGCTGCTCTGGTGGCCGAAGGGTTTGGCATCCTTGATGCGGCAAACCGGTTGCGGCACGGTTTTGCTTTGCTTGACATAGGTGTAGGCGACGCACCCCTGGGTGGCCGCGCAGAGCGCTTCACACGCCGCCGCGTCCTGATCCGCCGCCAATGTCACGACCTTCATGTCGTTGCCGGAGCGATCGGTGTTGGCCTCGCGCGTGAAGCTCGCTTTCGACACGGCCTGCGATCCGCTGACCATAAGCACCACCGGCGCCGCGCCGAGTAGGAGGAGGGCAAACACGGAAAGGTACATGCGTTGCATCGTGATGATCCCTGTTGTCGAAGTCTTGCCCCGAGGTTTTCAGCCTGCCATCGGGAGATCATCGCGCCATGACAGCGCCGTCAAGCGCTCGTATCCGTCTTCAACCCCGCAGCCGGCCGGTTCGGCGGATGACCGAAAGGTCGCAACGCCTTGGCATACGTCTCGCGCGCCGGCACCGAGACCAGCGTCCGTTCCGGCCAGCGCAGTGCCGTCAGCCGCCCGCCGAAGCAGCAGCCCGTATCGATACAGAGGGTGTTGTTGACCCATTCCACATCGGCGACCGGCGTGTGGCCATAGACGATTTGTGCATCGCCTTGATACTCCGCCGCCCAGTGATAGCGCACGCTCAATCCGAATGGATCAACGCCGCCGCTGGTTTCCCCGTAAAGGCAGAAGTTGCGCACTTTTCCGTTGTCGTGACCGATCATCTCTTCCTTGATGCCTGCGTGCGCCACCACCAGCCGCCCGCGGTCGAGCCACAGGTGGTAGGGCAGGCCATCTAGAAACACTTTCACCTCGTCATGGAACGCAGCGCCTTCGCGGCCCAACTGTTCCACTGTACGTTCGAGACCGTGGCTCACTTTGACCTGCCGCCCGTCGAGCCAACGCCGAAACTTTGCATCATGATTGCCCGGCACGGCCATCGCCCTTCCTGCGGCGATCAGCGCCATAACGATACGGAGAGCATCCGGCGCTTTCGGCCCGCGATCCACGAGATCGCCGACGAACACGATTTTACGGCTGCTGGTGCCGTCGAGCTTGACCCGGCGCTTTGCGCCGTCGCCCGTGAACCGGACGCCGTGCCCGAGCCTCGCAAGGAGCTCGACCAGTTCGTCCGCGCAGCCGTGGACGTCGCCAATGATGTCGAACGGACCGATCTCGTGTCGGAAGTCGGGAGAGGGGGCTGCGGTATCGGTCATCGCGTCTCGGATGGGGTCCTCGTGTTCTGCTTGGTGATCCGACCGCCCCGAATTCAGGCCCGGATGTAGTCCTCCATAACGCTTTTCGGCTTCGGCACGTCCGAGACGAACGTCGCCAGGCTTTCGAGACCGCGGGGTACTGGCCCACCATAGGCCCAGTCCAGCAATTCAACAGTGTGCGCGATCGGGATGTCCATGCCGCCTGCCAGCTGCGTGATGCAGCCTATGTTGCCCGCCGCCACGACATCCGGCTTGGCATTTCGGATGTTCCTGATCTTGCGGTCGCGCAGCTCCCGCGCCAGGTCCGGCTGAAGGATGTTGTAGGTTCCCGCCGATCCGCAGCAAATGTGCCCTTCACCGATGTCGACCACGGTGTAGCCGGCCCTCTTCAGCAGCGCCTTCGGCTCGTCCGTCACGCGCTGCCCATGTTGAAGAGAGCACGCAGAATGGTAAGCGATGCGAAGCGACGACCAGCGCACGGGCGGGCCCAGATCATACTTGGTCGCGAATTCGCTGACGTCGACCGTGAGCCCTGAAATCTTTGCGGCTCGCTGTGCATACTCAGGATCGTCTTTCAGCATGTGACCGTAGTCTTTGACTGTCGTGCCGCAGCCCGACGCGTTGATGACGATGGCGTCGACGGCGCCTTTGGCCATCTCTTTCGTCCAAGCGTCCACGTTCGCCTTCACGAAGCGTAAAGCATCCTGTTCCTTGCCCATGTGGTGCTGAAGGGCGCCGCAGCAACCGGCGCCGGCCGACACCACCACATCGACACCGCGCCGCGCCAATAGCCTGATCGTCGCGTCGTTGATCTCGGGCCTTAGCACCTGCTGCGCACAGCCTGCGAGCATGATGACCCTCGCCCGGCGCTCCGATTGCGTGGCCGCAGCGCCCGCCCCCGAATAGGTCGCCGACGGCGGCAACTGCCGCGGTGCCAATTCGATCATCGCCGCCAGCTCTTTCAAGCCGAACCGCCGCATCAACGGCAGGAATGGCCGGCCGAGTGGCGCCAGTTTCAATGCCCGCTTGAACCGATCGGGGTAGGGAACCGTCAGCGCGAGCAGCTTCCGCATTGCGCGATCCTTGAACGACCGGGTGCCGGTCTCCTCGATGTGCGCGCGGGCGAGGTCAACGAGGTGCATGTAGTCGACGCCGCCGGGACACGTCGTCATGCATGACAAGCACGACAGGCAGCGGTCGACATGGTGCTGGACTTCTGGGCTCGCGTCAGCACCCTTTTCGAACATATCCTTCATGAGATAGATGCGGCCGCGCGGACTGTCGCGCTCGTCGCCGAGAATGACATAGGTCGAGCATGTCGCCGTGCAGAACCCGCAATGGACGCACCGCCTCAGGATCTTGTCGGCCTCGCTGATGCGCGGGTCTTTGAGCTGCTCGGCGGTGAAGTTGGTCTGCATGGGGTGCCTTTTCGCTGGCCCTTTGTTGCGCCCGTATCGATAGCGCGTCACTCAATCGAAGCAGGCTCGCTCAAAACTGCGTGTACATCCGGCCGGGGTTCAGGATGCCGTCGGGGTCGAACGCCGACTTCAGCCGGCGCGACAGCTGCTCCACGGCCGGCGCCATAGGGTGGAACACATCGACCGCCGCGCGCACCGCACTTTCGGCGCGGATCAACGTCGCGTGGCCGCCGTGGGTCGCCACCGCCCGCCGGATATCGGCCGCGCCTGCATCCGCCGTCGCCGGCACCTCGAGCCATATCAGCCCGCCCGACCAGTCGTAAAGCGCCTCCGCCTCCATGTGCCGCCGCACCGCAGCCACGATGCGCGGACCCTTCCCGGGCGTGGTCGAAATGCGCCACAGCAGTTTCTGGCCATGCGGCAGCACGGAAAGTTGCCGCAATTCATTCCAGAACGCGATGCTGTCGTGGGCATCGAGGTCGACCGCCTTGACGAAACCCGCCACCTTGAGATGCTCGCGCAGGCTGTCGCGGCGATATGTCACCGAAGGGGTGAAGTTTTCGATCCTGAGCGCGGTCAGCGAGGTTCCGAGCGACTTCAGTCCATCGTGCCTGAGGCGCCCGGCCAATCCCGCCGAGAGATGTACGGTGCCTGACACCTCAAAGGGTGTTCCGACAGCGGTCTGCATCAGTTCGGTCGCAAGTTCGTCGGTGAGGCCGAGAAAGACGATCGTCGCCGTATCCTCCGGCCAGGGCAAGACCTTGAACGTCACTTCCGTCAACACGGCGAGCGTGCCCCAGCTGCCCGTCAAGCCACGGGCGACATCATAGCCAGTGACGTTTTTGACGACGCGGCCACCGGACTTGAATTCTTCCGCCCTCCCGTTGACGCCTTTGATCCCGATCAGGTGGTCGCGGGCCGCTCCCGCCGCGATCCGGCGGGCACCCGAAAGGTTGGCCGCAAACACCCCGCCGATGGTCTGCTGACCGGCCGCGCCGCCGGTGGCGGGACCAAGGTCGATCGGCTCGAACGCAAGCATCTGATTGCGCGAGGCCAACTCGGCTTCTACCTGCGAGAGCGAAGTGCCTGCGCGTGCGCTCATCACGAGTTCGGACGGTTCATATAACGGGATGCCGCGCATCGACAGCGTCGACACGGTCACCGCCGTTTGCATCGGTCGGCCGATGGCGCGTTTCGAGCCGGCGCCGGAAACGTCTATCGGCAGTCGCCGCTCGCGGCAGGTCGCGATCATGCCGGCGAGCTCCCAGGCCGTCGCAGGCTTCAACGTTTCATACAAGCGCGTCTCCTTGGCCGGTACTCAGTTGGCCCGGCGGCTCCCGTGGCGGATACTCTGCAACCTCAAAGGATGCCGTTCATGCCGCCTCCGCCTCAGCCTGTACATCTGACGGACGCGGTGCGTCGAGCGGGAATACCTTTGCCGGGTTCAGCAGCCACGTGGGATCGAACACCGACTTTATCCGCATCTGAAGCGCCAGATCCGTGGGCGTAAACTGCAACCCCATCAGGTCGCGCTTCTCGATGCCGACGCCGTGCTCGCCGGTCAGGCAGCCACCCACGTCGACGCAAAGCTTCAGGATTTCGTTGCCCGCGTGCTCGGCGGCGACCGACTGCTTGGGGTCGTTCGCATCGTAGAGGATCAGGGGATGAAGGTTGCCATCGCCCGCATGGAAGATATTGGCCACTCGCAAACCGCGCGAGGCGCAGATACTCGAGATCGCCAACAACACCTCCGGCAGCCGTCCGAGGGGAATGGTTCCATCCATGCAATAGTAGTCCGAGATCCGTCCGATCGCGCCGAATGCCGACTTGCGGCCCTTCCAGATCTTGGCGCTCTGGTCGGTCCCGCTGCTCACGACAACCGTCTGCGGCTTGAAAGGTTCTGCGATTTCAGCGATTTGCCCCAGAAGTCGTGAGATTTCTGTGTCTGAACCTTCCACCTCGACGATCAGTAGCGCCTCCACGTCGAGCGGATAACCGGCTTTTGCGAAGCTCTCGCACACCTGAATTGCGGGCTTGTCCATGAACTCGATGGCAACTGGAATGATGCCGGAGCCGATGATTGCCGAAACGCAACGACCCGCGGCCTCGCTCGAGGAGAAGCCGAGAAGCATCGGTCGCGCGCCCTCCGCGGCGCGGAGAATGCGGACGGTTGCTTCGGTGACGATGCCGAACTGACCTTCCGAGCCGACGATCAGCGCCATCAGATCGAAGCCTTCGCTGTCGAGATGTCCGCCGCCGACCTCGACAATCTCCCCGGTCATGAGCACCATTTTTAGTCCGAGCACGTTGTTCGTCGTCACACCGTACTTGAGGCAGTGGGCGCCGCCCGAGTTCATAGCCAAATTGCCCGCCAGTGTGCAGGCGAGCTGGCTCGAAGGATCGGGGGCATAGAAAAATCCCTCTTTCGCAACCGCTCCCGAGATCGCAAGATTGGTGATCCCGGATTCCACCCGCGCCAGACGGTTCGGGTAGTCGACTTCAAGAACGCGGTTCATCTTGGACACTGAGACGACGATTGCGTCCTCGGCCGGCAGCGCACCGCCGCAGAGCGACGTACCGGCACCGCGGGCAACCACCTTGATGCTATTGTCTCGGCAGTATTTCAGGATTGTCGCCACCTCGCTCGTCGACCGGGGGAGCGCAACCGCCAGCGGCATTCGCGTGTAGGCGGTCAGCGCGTCGGTCTCGTAGGCGCGGCGGCCGTCCTCGTCCGAGATGATAACGCCCGAACCGAGCAGTTTTTCGAGGTCCTTGACGATCACGTCGCGCCGGGCGACCACACCAAGATCCGGTTCTGGCATACGTATCAGCGACATTGTCATTCCTCGCGGTTGCCGGCGTCATGCGGCACCAAAACAGGATCAGCGGCACGATCGTGGCGGCCAGATTGGTTCTCCAGCCGGGTATTCACGTCTCAGCATTCTGGGCTAGTCTACGCTCACTCGCGATGGTCAGGTCAGCATTTTTCACGCGCCTTCAATTCCTAGGAATAACTGTCGTGCATTGCGGCGCGTTCGGAGACACACTTGCGACACCAGAGAGCATAATTAACGGAACGGAGAAGGTCCTTGACTAGTTTCATACGCAGTACACCTAGGGACAACAACGTGACCGCAATCAGTGATCTGGATATTTTTGCACGCGTTGCCCGCACCGGCAACATGTCGGCTGCGGGCCGTGAGATGGGATTGTCACCCGCCGTGGTATCCAAGCGTGTCAGTTTGCTCGAGGACCGCTTGGGCGCGCGGTTGTTTCAGCGCACCACCCGGCAGCTGACGCTGACAGAGACGGGTGAAGGCTACTTCAAGCGCGTGGTCGACATTCTGAGCCTGGTCGAGGAGGCTGAAGACTTCGTCAGCCGCCGCAACACCAAGCCGCGCGGCCTGCTCAAGGTCACAGCGCCGACGTCGTTCAGCCGGCTCCATATCGGGCCCTATCTCGCCGAGTTCCTCGCCCGCTACCCCGAGATCGAACTCGACTTCCACCTCACCGACAATTTTGTCGACATCATCCGCGATGGTTTCGACGTGGCCATCCGCATCGGCGAGTTGCAGGATAGCTCTCTCGTCGCGCGTAAACTCGCGCCCGACAAGCGGATCATCTGCGCGGCGCCGGCCTATCTCGAGCGTTATGGCACACCCAAGTCGCTCGCCGATCTCGATCACCATAATTGCCTCTCGGCCGGTGCCCAGGACGTCTGGCGACTCGAAGGCGCAGACGGCCAGAAGCAGTTGCGTCTCAAGGGCAACATCCGGTCCAACTCCGCCGAATTCGTCCGCGACGCCATGTTGGCCGGCCTTGGCATCGGGCTGCGGTCGACGTGGGACATCGGTCCTGAACTGAAGAACGGCGATCTGACGATCGTCCTGCCGCAATACCGGGGCTCGTCGAACGTTGCGGTCTATGCCGTTTACCCGTGCCGTGAGTTCATGCCGGCCAAGGTCAACGCGCTGATCGAGTATCTGGCCGAGCTCTACGGCAACGAACCGTACTGGGACAAAGAGCTCGACGCAGGCAAGTCGCCGGTCTCTGTTGCGCCCGCCAGGGTCGCCAAAGCTGCCAAGGCAAGTGTCTCAGCCGCCGCCCGCTGATGGCAGGGTATTGGAACGGAGTATCGTGCAGCCGGAAGACCGCTCGAATGCGACGTCCGCGGATCTGCGTTGGCCCGCTCCCCATTCGGCAATCCGAGCGAAACGCTTGCACGCCGCGTACCGAGCTTCTACCAGAGAACGTTATCCGGTCGAGAGATAGTGCTCGACCGCTATCGTCAAAGGTTGGTAGCGTCATCCCATGCCTCCTGGTCCTTCGGCCCGTCCGGGTCGCCCGCGTGTCGGGCTGTTTGTTACTTGCCTCGTCGATTTGATCCGGCCATCAGTCGGGTTCGCCGCCGCGACGCTCATCGAGCGGTCCGGTTGCGATGTCGACGTGCCCACCGGCCAGACCTGCTGCGGCCAGCCCGCCTACAATTCCGGCGACCAGGTTACCGCCCGCGATATCGCTTTGCAGACCATTCGCGCCTTCGCTGGTTTCGACTATGTCGTCGCCCCGTCCGGATCGTGCGCCGGAATGCTGAAATCGCACTATCCCGCGCTGTTCAAAGGTGACGCGGTTTTGGAAGGCGAAGCGCGCGCGTTCGCCGCAAAAGTCCACGAACTCATCTCGTTCCTGGTCGATGTCCGTGGCATGACCTCGGTCGGGAGCCGGTTCGCCGGCCGCGTCACCTATCACGACAGTTGCTCCGGTTTGCGCGAACTTGGCATCAAGAACCAGCCGCGCCTCCTCCTCGCCTCGATGCCGGGTGTCGAGCTGTCCGAGATGGCCGAGGCCGAGATCTGTTGCGGCTTCGGCGGCACTTTCGCGATCAAGTATCCCGACATCTCGAACGCCATGGTCGACAAGAAGTGCGCGGGCATCGCGGCCTCCGGCGCCGATCTGGTGCTTGCCGGCGACCTCGGCTGCCTGATGAACATGGCCGGCAAGCTTGCCCGCGATGGCCGCCCGGTCCGCTGCCGCCATGTGGCAGAGGTACTGGCCGACGAGCTTTCTGATCCGCCCATCGCCTGGGCGGATAAGGCCGTGGGGGAGGGAAGCACATGACCCCGGAAACCCCAGCCTTCAAGGCCAACGCACGCGCCGCGTTGTCCGATCCCCAACTACAAAGTGCCCTCTCGGGTCTTCCCACGGGGCTCGTCGCACAGCGTACCAGTGCCCGCGCGCGGCTGCCGGAGTTCGAGGCACTGCGCGATATTGGCCGGGACGTACGCAATCACGCGCTCGAGTACCTCGATCTCTACCTCGAAACCTACGAGCGGAACGCAACGGCCGCCGGCGCCGTCGTGCATTGGGCGGAGACCGGCCAAGACGCGCGCGAAATCATCGCCCGCATCTGCCTCGATGCCGGCGCCCGCATCATCACCAAGGGCAAGTCGATGATTTCCGAGGAGATCGCGCTCAACGCCGACCTCGAGGCCAGGGGCTTTGAGGTCGTCGAGACCGATCTCGGCGAGTACATCATCCAGAACCGCCGCGAAACCCCGAGCCATATCATCGCGCCCGCCATCCACCTCACGCAGAACAGTCGAGGACGATTTCCGCAAGCTCCACACCCATCTGCCTGCGGGCCGGATCCTGGAGGAGCCGGCACAACTCGTGGCCGAAGCCCGTTCTGTCCTGCGCGAGAAGTTCATCTCAGCCGACGTCGGCATCACGGGCGCGAATTTCCTGATCGCCGAGACGGGCTCGTCGATCATCGTCACCAACGAGGGTAATGGCGACCTCACTCAATCGCTTGCCCGCGTCCATATCGTGCTTGCCTCGATCGACAAGGTGCTACCAACGCTGGAAGACGTGACCACCGTGCTCCGGCTTCTGGCCCGCTCGGCAACCGGGCAGGAGTTTACCACCTACGCGACGTTTTCGACCGGCCCGCGCCGCCCCGAGGACCCTGATGGCCCCGATGCCTATCACGTCGTTCTGCTCGACAACGGTCGCGCCGAGTTGCTCGGCAGCGAGTTCCGCGAAGTGCTGCGCTGTATTCGCTGCGGCGCGTGCATGAACCATTGCCCAGTCTACAATGCGGTTGGCGGCCACGCCTACGGATGGGTCTATCCGGGTCCCATCGGCGCGGTCATGACGCCAGCGCTGATCGGCGTGAAGGCTGGCGGACATCTGCCGAATGCCTCCACCTTCTGCGGCCGCTGCGAAGCCGTGTGCCCGATGAAGATACCGCTGCCGAAGCTGATGCGGCATTGGCGCGAGGCCGAATTCGAGCAGGGGCTTACGCCCACGCGCTATCGCTATGGCCTCAAGACCTGGGCGTGGTTCGCCAAGCGCCCGCGCATATACCATTTTTGCTCGCGGTTCGCCGCCGCTGTTCTCGGTGCGCTGGGCGGCGGCACCGGCCGTTTTTCGCGGCTGCCGTTCGCCGGCGGCTGGACACGAGACCGCGATTTCCCTGCCCCCCAGGGCCGCACATTCCAGCAGTTGTGGGCCGAGACCCGCCGCGGGGTACCGCGATGAGCGTGATCGAAAAGCCGGCCGATCGCGAGGGCGCACGTGAGGCCATTCTGGCGAAGGTCCGCGCCTCGCTCGGCATCGAACTCGAGGCTCCAGGGCAGAGTGGTGCCCGGTCGGCAATCGTCGAGCGGCGCATTGAAGCGCCACCTCGGCACCTTACGCCGGCCCGTGTGTTGAAACCCAAGGTCGACCTTGAAGCACTTTTTGCCTCGACCCTCGTCAGCCAATTCGCGAGTGTATTGCCGGCCAACAACTTCTCCGACGTGCCGGGTGCGATCGCAACTTACCTTAGGCAAACCAACCTGCCGTCCGTACTCGGAATGGGTCAGGATCCGGTGCTCGCGGCGCTGCCCTGGGGCGTCGAGCCGGGCTTGGTTGTCACCCCTGGGCCTGCGAGGCCCGAGACCGAAGTCTCAGTGTCGCGCGCCATTGCCGGCGCGGCCGAAACTGGCACGATCTTCTTGGCCTCGGGGCCCGATAACCCGGTCACGCTCACGTTCATGCCGGCGACCCACATTGTCGTCATTACCGCCAATGACATCGTTGGTCCCTACGAAGATGCGTTCCAGGTGGTGCGCAAGCTCTATGGCAACGGCCTCATGCCGCGCACCCTCAATCTGGTCTCGGGCCCGTCGCGCACGGCCGACATCGGCGGCAAGATCGTGATTGGCGCCCACGGACCGCAGCGGCTCGCCGTCGTGATCGTCCGGAACAGCCGCCCCCCGGCGGCTTGAGCGACCGATTGACTGATCGGCTTACTTGCGCCCGCAACCCGACAGGCAGCGTGACAGTTGACCGTCGCAGGCCGGCGAACCCTTGCTGGCGACCCGGCACTGGCTGTGGGCAGCGTAGCAGGCGCTAGCACACTGGTTGGCCGAGGCTTCCTCGTGTACGATCAGGGCGTAGCCGCCCAGCAGGGCTGCCGCCAATCCCAGCGTCACGCCAGCAACGATCACATTACGCCGGAGCATCTGAAATCTCCCTGTTTCGACGGTACCGTTTTCCACGCAGTCCAGGCAGGGTCCTTCCCAGCACGGGAACTTATACTCGACGCCGCATGAATGTTCGCTGAACCTTGGCCGCAAGGACTGCACGCGGCCATTTCACCATCACATCAGGGCTCCCAGGCTGCCTTGGTCTCACCGCTCTCGGCGATGTCCTTGGCGTCCTTGCGGCGGATCTCGTTGGACAGTGCGAACAGCGCCTCCTTCATGCCCTGGCCGGAGACGGCCGAAAGCACCAGCGGTTTTTTCTTGGCGGCCTTCTTCAGGGCTTCGAGCTTCTCGGTCACCACATCCGCGTCGAGCGCATCGCACTTCGAAAGCGCGACGATCTCTTTCTTGGTCGCCAGTTCACCACCATAGGCGCGGATCTCGCGGCGCACCGTCTTGTAGGCTTCGGCCACGTCGTCCTCGGTGCCGTCGACCAGATGGAGCAGCACGCGGCAGCGTTCGACGTGACCGAGGAACCTTACGCCGAGGCCGGCGCCGTCGTTGGCGCCTTCGATCAATCCGGGGATGTCGGCCAGCACAAAGTCATGCTCCCCTGCGCGCACCACACCGAGGTTTGGATGCAGTGTTGTGAACGGATAGGCCGCGATCTTGGGTTTCGCCGCCGATACCGCCGCCAAGAACGTCGACTTGCCCGCGTTCGGCAGCCCGATGAGGCCCGCGTCCGCGATCAGCTTCAAGCGCAGCCAGATTGTCAACTCGATGCCGGGCTGGCCGGGGTTGGCATGTGTTGGCGCTTGGTTGGTCGGGCTTTTGAAATGGGCGTTCCCGAATCCTCCGTTACCGCCCTTGACGAGCCGCACCTTCTGGCCGACCTCGATCAGCTCGGCCATCATGGTCTCGCCGTCCTCGCTCCACACCTCGGTTCCTGGCGGCACCTTGATCGTGATGTCCTCGCCTCCCGCGCCGGAGCGGTTGCGGCCCATGCCGCCAATGCCGTTCTTGGCCTTGAAATGCTGTTGGTAGCGATAGTCGATCAGCGTGTTGAGATTGTCGACGCAGGCGACCCAGACGTCGCCGCCGTGGCCGCCATCGCCGCCGTCGGGACCTCCGAACTCGATGAATTTCTCGCGCCGGAAGCCGATGCAGCCGTTGCCGCCGTCGCCGGAGCGGATGTAGATTTTGGCTTCATCCAGAAATTTCATGTGGCCGGCCTCGCTGTCCGGAGTGTCAAATAATACGCCCACGTGCGCCATTGCTCATAGCGGAGTATCGGGGCCTCGTGCTGTCGCGCGTCCGACCAGCCGGCAGCCGGACCGATCAACCGGAACCCGAGCTTTTCGATCACGCGCTGGGACGCCGGGTTGTCGGTGAAGTGGCAGCAGGTCAACCGGCGGAAGCCAGCGCTGCGGAAGCAATGGCCGACCAGTGCGCGGCCAGCCTCGGTGGCAAACCCCTGGCCCCAGCGGGAGCGCGCTATCCAATAGCCGATTTCCGCGGTCCCGTCCGCATCGACAACGTAGCCGCAAGCGCCGATCAGCACGCTGTCATGCTCTATGCCGCGCACGAACTCGCCGGTTCCATCGCCGACCGACGCGATCCAGCCTTCCGCGTCCCTGACGGAGTAGGGGTATGGGATGCGCGCGGTCATCCGCGCCACGTCCCAGTCGCCCGAAATTGCCGCCACCGCCGCGGCGTCGGTCTGGGTCAAGGCGCGGTAGCTGAGGCGGCGAGATCTCATGGAAGTCGTCTGGCGGAGGGTTCAGGCTAAGGTTGATCTGGGTTCTGCTAACCGGCATTCTGCCGACAAAATGGGTCGCCGGCCCGCAAATGCAAAGAGGGAGACGAATGTCTCCCCCTCGAAGCGATGTATTGGTGACGGTCGGGTGGCGGAGCCTATTCGGCAGCGTCGACCTTCATCGGCTTGACCGAGATGTGTACCCGGCCATTGCGCTTGGTCTTGTACTCGACAGTGCCCTCGACGACCGAGAAGATGGTGTGGTCCACGCCCATGCCGACGCCGGTGCCCGGATGCCACTGCGTACCACGCTGCGGCACAGGATGTTGCCCGGAATGACGTGCTCGCCGCCGTAGCGCTTGATGCCGAGCATCTTGGGGTTGCTGTCGCGACCGTTCCTGGTCGAACCGCCCGCTTTCTTTTGTGCCATGGATC
>PEQZ01000002.1 GCA_002928395.1 Hyphomicrobium sp. | reverse complement strand
GCCTCGTGGAGCCCCATGTCTCGCAGCAACATGTCACGCAGCACTCAGGCCGACCTCTTCGGCACGCAGGCCGATCTGTTCGGCCCGCCGCCGCGCCAGACCTACGAGCCGTCACTCGAAAAAGTGCGCGCCGAGGTCGACAAGGTGCTGGAAAAGGCACGCATCGCCAAGGATATGCCGTGGACGGCGAAAGAGGTCGCGTTCTGGAAGACCGTCTTCCCGCAGATGACCAACTGGCTCCCCGAGGGTGAGCGCGAGCAGGCACGTGCCGCGTTCTGGGAGGAGATCGGCAGGCTCGAGGCTGCGGCAGGTGGTGACGCTTCTTGCGTTCCGGCAGCGTCGCAGCGCAAGAAGAAATCCGCTTCTGTATAGGTGCTACATTGTGTGTCGCACCCGGCGACCTGGCTCAACACCCCTTCCAGTCGGGCTTGCGCTTGTCGATGAAGGCGCCGATGCCTTCCTTGGCGTCCTCGAACATCATGTTCTGCACCATGACATCGGCGGCGTAGTCGTAGGCGTCCGCGAGCGTCGTCTCGATCTGGCGGTAGAACGCTTCCTTGCCGACCGCGACCGTGGCCGGCGACTTCGCCGCGATCTGACGCGCAAACGCGAGCGCGCCGTCCATGGCGGTGCCGTCGGCCACCACGCGGTTGACGAGGCCGTAGTCCGCCGCATCCTCCGCACTCAGCAATTCGCCGAGCAGCAGCATTTCCATCGCGCGCTTCCGCGGCACGTTGCGCGACAGCGCGACCATCGGCGTCGAACAGAAGAGCCCGATGTTGACGCCGGGCGTGCAGAACTTGGCGTGGCGCGAGGCCACCGCCAGATCGCAGGTCGCGACCAGCTGACAGCCGGCCGCCGTCGCGGTTGCGTGCACCGCCGCGATCACCGGCTTCGGACATTTGACGATGCCCTGCATGACGTCGGCGCAGAGCCGCATGGTGAGTGCATAGAACGCGCGGCCGCCATCGGCGTCGGCGCGGCGCGCGGTCAGCTCCTTGAGATCGTGGCCGGCGCAGAAGGCCGGGCCGTTGGCTGAGAGCACGATGGCGCGCACGTCGGCGTCCTGCCCGAGATCCCTCATCGCCGCGCCCAGCGCTTCGAGCATCGCAAGGGAGAGCGCATTCCGCGCGGCCGGCCTGTCGAGCGTCACGACGGCGACGCCGGGCTCGGGCCGGGTGACCACGACGGGTGGTCCGTCAGCCTTCGCCCCATTCGGCGACGCGCCGGGGGTGGCGGCTGGTTTCGGGTGCGCGTGGGTGTCGGGCTTGTCTTGCATGTCGAGGTGCCTCCGCAGCGCGGGCCAAGTTGTCCCCGGGTGCGGGGCGTTCGGTCGCCAACCGAGCGGGGGAGCGGGGAGCGGGTCCAGCCGAGGCGGTGACATGCGCCCGCGGTGCACACGTTCACACTCAGGATCGGCGTCATGTCGACGGTGCACGTGCAATGTGCAAGCGAGACCAGCCCGTGCAGTCCGGAAACTCGGGCGCCCGCCGTGGTGATCGCACAGTACGCAATCCCCGCGGCGGGCCTTCGCCGATGGTTACTGCATGGCTTTTTCAATGGCTTCGCGGTGCTTCTTTACCACCTCGATATTTTCCTTGTGCTCGAGCGGGGGCGTCGTTTTGATCGCGTCCTCGAGCTCAGCTATGAGCTGTTTTTTGTCGGCATCAGGGATCGACGCGTCGGCCTTGACGTCGTCGAGCTCCTTCTTGAGAGCCTGCAGCGGATCGATGAAACTCCCGGTTTGCGGGTCGAGGCCGGCCATCACGATCGAGATGTTTGCGGCCACATCGTCGAGTTCCGCGAAGCTTGCGAACCCATGCTTTTTCGCAATGTCCTCGAGTTCGCCCTGGAGCGCCGGACCGGGCTTGTCGCTCGCCGACTGCAGCTTGCCCGCGATCGTCGCCAAGTCCTTCTGCGATGAGATGAACCCTTGAACCTGCTGGTCACTGAGCTTGATCTGCTTGATGTCCTGCGCCATCGCCGGCGCCGCGACCAGCCCCACCGCTGCCGACAATCCAGCCAGCATCAGGCCTACACACATGCTCTTGAACTTTGTTCTGCCGCGCCACATGGCTCTAACCTCCCTATCGCAAACGTTGCCGTCGTGTTGTCATCTATCGCGCCGCCGAAGCACCGCAAACCCACCGAGACACGATCCCATGACTGAGACGACATTAAGAACGGTGGACAACAACGCCACCGATCCGGTCCTTTCGGTTGCAGAGATCACACACCTTGTCGAGGAGCATTTTCCGCAGCTCGGCGCTCCCGGTGAACGCATCGTGATCGAGGAAGTGGGGCCAGGAACCGCGCGGGTCCGAATGCGCGCGGGCGACCACATGCTGCGCCCCGGTGGCACCGTCTCCGGTCCGGCGATGTTCACTCTCGCCGACGTGGCGATCTATGTCGCAATCCTCGGTGGCAAGGGTTCGGCGGCGCTGCAGGCGGTGACAAGTAACTTGTCGATCAGCTTTCTATCGCGGCCTGAGCCGCGCGACATCATCGCCCACGTCCGGCTCTTGAAGATGGGTCGGCGGCTCGCATTCGGCGAGGTGGCGATCTATTCCGACGGCACAGCGGAGATGGTCGCGCACGCGACGGCGACCTATGCGATGCCACCCGAGAGTACACGGTAATCATATACCGCAATCCGGCATCATGATACCACATCCGCGAACCCGCTGATTTTTATCGCTTCTCTGGCGCTCCCGCGATTGACTTCACGCGTCCAAATCCATAGACGGTGAGGATTGGCGGTGAAACCCATGGGTTCCAATGCGCCGCTGGCGCGACACCGGGGCCCCGCGCCACCCTGTAGATGCCCCTCCGGAGCAGACCAATATGAAAACCTATTCGGCCAAGGCCGGCGAGGTCGGCAAGAAGTGGGTCGTGATCGACGCCCAAGGGCTCGTCGTCGGCCGTCTCGCCACCATCATCGCCACCCGCCTCAAGGGTAAGCACAAGGCCATCTACACGCCGCACATCGACTGCGGCGACAACATTATTGTGATCAACGCCGGCAAGGTGGTGTTCACAGGCAACAAGCGGGAAGACAAGACCTACTATCACCACACGGGCTACCCGGGCGGCATCAAGGAACGGTCGCCGCGCATGATCCTCGAAGGCAAATTCCCCGAGCGCGTGGTCGAACTCGCCGTCGAGCGCATGCTCCGGCGCGGCCCATTGCAGCGCCAGTTGATGCGCAATCTCAAAGTGTACAAAGGCGCCGAGCACCCCCACCAGGCCCAGAACCCTGTCGCACTCGATGTCACCAAATTGAACTCAAAGAACGTGAGGGTCTGACACCATGACGCAGGAGACCAAGACCCTGGGTGATCTCGCCAGCCTCACCGGCACCACCCCCACCGCCGTTGCGGCCGCAGCACCGGTCCGGGTGCAGAAGCTCGACAAACTCGGCCGCGCCTATGCCACCGGCAAGCGCAAGAACGCCGTCGCTCGTGTCTGGATCAAGCCAGGCAAGGGCAAGATCGTCGTCAACAAGAAAGACTACCAGCAGTATTTCGCACGCCCCGTGCTTCAGATGCTGCTCGAGCAGCCGCTCAAGGCCGCCAACCGCGCCGACCAGTTCGACATTATGGTCAACGTGATGGGTGGCGGGCTGTCGGGACAAGCCGGCGCGGTACGTCACGGGATTTCGAAGGCGCTGACCTACTTCGAGCCGGACCTCCGCTCGATCCTGAAGAAGGGTGGCTTCCTGACCCGCGACAGCCGTATTGTCGAGCGCAAGAAGTACGGCCGCATGAAGGCTCGTCGCAGCTTCCAGTTCTCGAAGCGCTGAGGCATCGGGCCACGAATTCTGAAAGACCAGCCCCAGAGGCTCTGCCAAAACTCTTCGACAGCTCGCCGCGTTGGCGGGCTGTCGTCGTTTGGCTACTTGTCAGATGACTAAGCACACTGCCTTCGGTATATGGCATGCCAGCAAGCGGCGGCCTCGAACCTCGCCGAAGCCGCGGGACTGTTGGCAACCTGAGTAGCCGGTGGTGATCGACGCGGATGTTGTGGACTGCGGGCGGGCATTGGCACAACAGGCGCTGTTGGCGGCGATTGTGACTTGAAAGCGTCGAAAGCCGACCAAGTTGAGAGTAGCGCAACCAAGAAATCGGATGCGCTTGCAATAAAATCGATGCCACTGCTAGACGTGGCCGGATCTGACCTGGGGGAGACACATGGACATCTCGGCTATTTTCACCGAATTGGCATCTCTTTTGAGCCTTGCTTGGTGGAAAACAAACTGGGACGAACTCACTAAGATCATCATTATCGACGTCGTGCTTGCTGGCGACAATGCCATAGTTGTCGGCCTTGCGGCCTCTCAGGTGGCGGCCGACCTTCGCGCGCGCGTGATTTTCTGGGGCATCACAGCGGCGGTCGTGCTTCGCATTTTGTTCGCCGCTGTCACCACGCAGCTGCTGTCGATCGTCGGCCTGACACTGGCGGGCGGCCTGCTGCTGCTGTGGGTGTGCTGGAAGATGTATCGCCAGATCTCGGGGCCTGCGGAGCATTCACTCGAAGAAATCGAAAGCGGCAATTTCGCTGCTGTCTCTCCCGGCAAAGAGCTGTCGTTCTGGGCCGCGGTCTGGCAGATCACGCTGGCGGACGTCTCGATGTCGCTCGACAACGTTCTGGCGGTGGCAGGGGTCGCCAAAGGCTCGACGCTGGTGCTTGTGATCGGTCTTGCAGTGGCCATCATCATGATGGCGGTCGCCTCGCATTTCATCGCCGGGCTGTTGGTCAAATTCCCCTGGATCGCGTGGGTCGGCCTCTTGGTCATCGTCTGGGTTTCGTTCGAAATGATCTACGGCGGCTCGCACGAGGTGACATGCAAGATCTACAATTTCGGCTGCTCCGAAACGCTGCTCGATGGGATCAAACATCGATTGGGCATGGGCCCCAGAACTTAGCCGGTCGATCTGCGGCTTTGCTCGAGGTGTCGGCCCGGGACCACTGGTCCCGGGCCAACTGCTTTTTTGGGGCTTATCGAAGGCAGGGGCAGCAAGAGCGAAATCCCGACCCTTGCATTCGGGATTTTGGATCACCACCTCCGGCGAGCTGGGGGGATTGAGACCATGGCTAGATCGATCGCACACTGTCGATCTGGCGGGATCTCCGTTTGCCACGCGTGTCGCAATTGGCAACCCGGAGTCCGAACCGATGGATCTGACGCCCTTACTGAATGAGATCGCTCAACTTTCGTCCGCAACGTGGTGGCGTGTTCATTGGGACGAGCTGATCAAGATCCTGCTGATCGACCTCACGCTCGCCGGCGACAACGCGATCATCGTTGGCCTCGCCGCCGCCCAGGTCGCGCCCGAGTTGCGCAGCAAGGTGATTTTCTGGGGCATCGCCGCCGCGGTCGGACTTAGAATTTTCTTCGCTCTGATCACGACGCAACTGCTTGCGATTGTCGGGCTCACGCTAGCCGGCGGGCTGCTGCTCGCCTGGGTATGCTGGAAAATGTACCGGCAGCTCGTCTCCGCCGGTGGCATGGGCGGCCACGGCGACCATGGCGCGCAGACCATGGGAGGCACAGCCGGGCCGCAGCTCGGCTTCTGGGGCGCGGTCTGGCAAATTACGCTCGCCGACGTCTCGATGTCGCTCGACAACGTGTTGGCCGTGGCTGGGGTCGCGAAGGGTTCGCCGCTGGTGCTGGTGATCGGTCTGCTCGTCGCGATCATTCTCATGGCCGTCGCCTCGCACTACGTCGCCGGCTTGCTGGTCAAGTATCCCTGGATCGGCTGGCTCGGCCTCGCGGTGATCGTGTGGGTCGCATTCGACATGATCTACGGCGGATCCCACGAAGTCACCTGCAAGGCCTTCAGCATCGGCTGCTCGGAGACGCTCCTCAAGGCCATCACAGGCCGATTGGGACTTGGCGGATAGCGACCCGAGCCGTAGAAGACATCGAATTGCGGCCGGGGCTCACCAAGGTTCCGGTCGCTCTTTTGTTGGGAGGACGGCGCATGGCCGACTTCAAATCCACGACCGGACCCACCGTCTTCATCGACGGCGAGGCGGGCACGACCGGCCTCGAAATCCGCGAGCGGCTGGCCGCGGTGCCTCAGATCCAAGTGCGCAGCATCGACCCGGCAAGGCGGAAAGATGCCGCGGCGCGCCGAGATTTGATGGCCGACGTCGATCTCGTCGTGTTGTGCCTGCCGGATGATGCGGCCAAGGATGCCGTGGCTCTTGCGGCAAACCTCGGCAAGGACGCGCCGCGCATCGTCGACGCCTCCACCGCACATCGGGTCAGCGAAGGTTGGGTCTACGGGTTTGCCGAATTGAACCCCGCGCAGGCAAACGCAATCAGATCGGCGCGGCGGGTCGCCAACCCTGGCTGCTATCCGACCGGCGCAATCGCGCTGCTGAGGCCGCTGGTGGAGAACGGTCTCGTGCCTGCCGATCATCCGATCAGCGTGAATGCCGTCTCCGGCTATTCGGGCGGCGGCAAGGCCATGATCGAGACCTACGAGGTCGCCAAAACCGGACCCGCGTTCGAGCTCTATGGTCTTGGCCTCGCGCACAAACACGTGCCGGAATTGATGGCGTTTGCGAAGCTGACGCGGCGGCCGATCTTCGTGCCGTCGGTCGGCAATTTCCGGCAGGGCATGCTGGTCTCGATCCCGCTGCATCTTGATACGCTGCCGGGACGTCCGAAACCCGGTGATCTCGAAGACGCACTCGCCAAGCACTATGAAGGGTGCGAACTGGTCAAAGTCATACGCCAGACGGACGAACCCAAATCCGGTGGCCGCATCGAGGCCGAGGCGATGAACGGGACTGATCGGCTCGAACTCCGCGTGTTCGGCAACGACGAAGCCGGTCATACCGTGCTGGTCGCACGCCTCGACAATCTCGGCAAGGGCGCGTCCGGCGCCGCGGTACAGAACATCAGGCTGATGCTCGGGCTTTGACGACGGTCCCGCGCGTGACCCGAAACGCATGCCACACGGCGATGGCCCACACGATCGCCCCGCCGCCCTGATGGGCCAGCCCGAGCCCGATCGGGATCCTGCCATGGGCCAGAAGGAGCGTGGCAATCCCAAGCACCGCCTGAACCACGACAGCGAGCGCAAGCACCACCGCCGTCCGCGAGATGCGCTCGTCGTCCTCGGCGCGGGCCAGCGATATCGCGTGCCAGAGCGCAAGAGCCAGCACGACGTAGGCGACTATGCGGTGGTTGAACTGGATGGCCGTGATGTTCTCGGTTACGTTCACATACCAGGGCGCTAGCGTGAGCAGCCCGGCCGGCACCAGTCGTCCGTCCATCAGCGGCCAAGTGTTGTAGGAGAGGCCCGCTTTGGTCCCAGCCACGAAGGCGCCAAGCACGACCTGCGAGAGAACAAGGCCGACGATCAGCCAAGCCCGCCGACGCTGTGCCCCTGTCAAAGTGGTGAGACGCGGCGAGCGGGTATCGGGCGCGAGCCCCAACGCCAGCCAAACGACGATGCCGAGGATGAGGAACGCTACTGTCAGGTGCAGCGCGAGCCGGTATTGGCTGACGTCAATCCGCTCGACGAGCCCCGACTGCACCATGTACCAGCCGATCGCACCCTGAAGCCCGCCCAGAGCCAAGACGCCCACGAGCTTGGGCGCGAGCCCCGGCCGCAGCCAACCCAGGGCCCAGAACGCCGCGAGCGGAACGGCAAAGGCGAGCCCTATGAGGCGGCCGAGAAAGCGGTGACCCCATTCCCACCAGAAGATCACCTTGAAATCATCGAGCGACATGCCCGTATTGACGAGCTTGTACTCCGGAATTTCTTTGTATTTCGCGAAGGCCGACTGCCAGTCGGCGGCGGAGAGCGGCGGGATCGCCCCGAGGATTGGCCGCCATTCGGTGATCGAGAGGCCAGAGTCGGTCAGCCGTGTGGCGCCGCCGACGATGATCACCAGGAATACAATGGCGGCAATGGCCCAAAGCCATGCCGCAACGGCGGCATCATGGGCGCTGGTCGCCTGTGGAGACGCACGAACCGCCTGCGGCAAAAGCTTTTCCTCGAGCGCCTGCGGCAAAAGCCTTTCCTCGAGCGCCTGCGGCAAAAGCCTTTCCTCGAGCGCCTGCGGCAAAAGCCTTTCCTCGAGCGCCTGCGGCAAAAGCCTTTCCTCGAGCGCCTGCGGCAAAAGCGTTTCCTCGAGCGCCTGCGGCAAAAGCTTTTCCTCGAGCGCCTGCGGCGCTACGTGCAGTTGCGTCCTCGATAGGGCCATGTGCGAAATCCACCCCTGTTTCAGATCGTCCAGTAGACCCAAGCTCTGACCCGCACAATGCGCCCGACAAGCGCAGTCATCGCGGACATATCCCCCACGCCAGCGCCGCCCAGCGATACGCATCCTTCAATGATCGGACCCGGACATGACCTCGCGCACACGGAAACTCGTCGGGACGATCCTGCTTCTGGTTCTCGTTACTGTCTACGCACTGGCCGCCATGTTCGTGGCCATCGCGCTTCAGGTCAACGCGAGCAAGGCCGTCGAGATGGCCTATTACGTCGTCGCCGGCTTGCTCTGGGTGCTGCCGGCAGCGGTGATCGTCACGTGGATGTCGAAACCCGATGATGTGGCAGAGCCGGATGCAACACCGCGATCGTGAGCGGCGGTCAGCCGACCTCGGCGCCCGCGGCACGGCGCAGCGTGTTCCACATCGAGAATGGCACACCCGACAGCATGGCATCGACGTAGCGCAAGTCCTGGAAATCGCCATTGAGAGACAGCCGCGGGATGGCATTGAGTGACGCCGCGTGGGACGCGTGAACCAACCCCTTGCGCGTGGTCACCGCGGTTTCGAAACCCAACTCCTGCGCGAGAGCGAACTCGCGGGCTCCCGCGGCCTTGTCGCAGCCGTATGGATAGCTGAAATGCTGACATGGCCGGCCGAGTTCGGCCTCGATGCGCCGTCTGCTCTGGGCCATCTCCCCGCGCGCTTCGGAATAGGAGATGCGGCTCAACGCGAGATGCCGGCAGGTGTGAGCCCCGATCGTCAGCAAGGGGTCTTTTGCCGCGACCCGCAACTCGTCCCAATTCATGATGAGATCGGCGCAGAGCGTACTGGAATCGAAGCCCGAGTCCCGGGCGATGCCAGCCACGATCTCGCGCGCCCGCTCCTCGGGCAGACCGCGCAAGTGCCAGTAGAGGGTGTGAAACGCGCGCTCCTTCTCAGCCACCGTGCGGCAGGACAGCACGTGCGGGCCGTTGTGTAAGAGCACCGCGATACGATCAGCCTGGCGGATTGCAGCCTCGAGCACCAGCCACCACAGATCGCCGCGGCCATCGGGATAGTCGGTCGGGACATAGAGTGTGTGCGGCACGCGATAGCGCCGAAGGATCGGGAAGGCGTATTCGGCGTTGTCGCGATAACCGTCGTCGAATGTGAAGCAGGCAAACGGGCGTGCGCGGACGTCGCTGGACAGGCGCGCGGGCAGTTCGCCCATCGAGATGACTTCGAAGCCGCGTTCGATGACGTGCCGGACGACGTCCTCGAGAAACTGAGGAGTGACGCGCAAGATGCGATTGGGTTCGAACGCCTGCACCGGCTCAGGCGAAACGCGATGCATCATGAACACGACGCCCACACCGCGGGTCAGCGGGGAGACAAGTCCACTGGCGCCCGAAAAATGGAGCGCCGAGAGACCGGCCTTCAACAGGGTAGTTGTGCGGCGGCCCATGGCGTCGATCGCGTTCCGGTGGAATCCAAGTCGTCATGATGAACGGACGCCGAACGACGCCAGCGCCCCTCCACCACCCGTTGGTGCAAGTCTCATGCACATTTTCGGGCTGACACACGTGTGAGGCGAATTTATTGCCGGACATCAGTTAACCGATGGGTCGGCGGCAGAACGTGCCACGGCAGTAAATTCACACACCGCTTGGGCTTGATGCATGCTCAACCAGGCAAGTCCAGGCGCTGGTCGAACGTTTCGAGCGTCACCAATGCCCTCGTCGGATCAGAGGGCGCCGTTCGTCGCGGCCAAAGGTATTGTGGCGACTGCCCATTGGTCCAGACCGCCAACCGGTCGATCAACTCGGCCGCAGTTCCACTCCGCTGCTCGTGCCTGTGCGCATGATGCGCTGGATGCCACTGACCTGCGGCGCTTGCCGTTCGAAGCGCACCACATCGATGTCGGTCACCTCGAAGCCCAGGAGCGTTCCGGGCGGATCCTGGAGCACACCCGGCTTCTTTTTGCCGTCCACAACAATCACGCCGGCGTCGAAGCGGCCCTGGATGGCCTCGAACAACCGCCGCGCGGCTTGGTTGGTGCCGACGACGACGATCGTGTCGTAGGCTTCGTCGAGGGCGTCGAGCACCAGATTAAGCTGGTCGTCGTCGACGCCAGCGTCGATGACATCGATCGCCGCACCCGCGGCCAGAACATGCACATTGCAGGTCGGCTCGCGCCGGATCACATCCTCAAAGCGTGCGCCACCCTGCAAGAGATCGGTCAGACCGGGCACCCGCTGGACACCGAGCCTCTCGGTCATACTTTCGCCGTCGAGCGCCCAATCGACGAGAATGACCTGCTTGCCAGCCTTAGAGAGGCATTTGGCCAACTCGATCGCCTCGGCGCTGGCTTCAATCGCGGCCGTCTCGCCGGCAATCAGCACGCGATATCCACCTTGCGCAGGCGCGTTGACGATGATGCGGCTGGCGAGTTCGGCCATGCTTGCGACTTTGTCGGTACGCGCCGAACCATCGCTCGCTGGTGAGGCGGTTTTCGGCATGGCCGCCGGTAGCTGATCCCCCGCTTCAGGCGAACCCTTGCTCGTCCAAGTTACGTCGGACGCATACTTGTCTTGCGACGATCGGGAGGCAGCTGCCTGCAACGGTGCGGCGGTTGCCGTCACGCTGGATGCGGCCGCCCTGCCGACGTCACGCGTGGCCACGGCCAGAGCCGGCTCTGCGCGCCCCGACCTCGAGAAACTCCCCGAATTCGGCATCGGATCCGAACCGCTGTTGGAGCGCGCGCCCACAAACAGCGACTTCGAGATGACCCATGCGGTGCCGAACAGCAGCGCAGCAACCGCAACGAGCGCGGAGTAGGGCCCCTTGCGTGGAAATGTGGGAACGCTTGAAGCGCGAGCCTGGGTGATGATCTGCGCTTCGACCGGAACGGCGCCGGGAGTGGCGCGCGCCTTGTTGGCCTCGAACTGCGACTGCAAACGGTCGAGCTCGGACCGCTTCGACTTGGCGGCAGCCTCCAGCTGGCGCAACTTGACGTCGTCGCCACCGGTATTGACCACCTTGCTCTTCAAAGTGTCGATGCTCTTTTTGACCGACTCTTCGCGATTGACGGCTGCCTTGGCTTCCTTCTCCAAGCCTTCGACCAGCTTGGACACCTCCCCGTTGATCTGGCGTTTCAAGCCGTTGAGATCAGCGTTGAGCTGCTGCATACGGGGGTGACCGGGCAACAGTGACGCCGACAGTTCGGCCAATTGCCGCTCGGCGCGGACACGCTGCTGGACGAGGTTCTGGATCAACGGCGAGCGCTGGACGTCGGGCAGCACTTCCGCCGAGCCCGACTTCAAGAGTTCGCGCGCGGACTTCGCGCGGCCCTCGACCTCGCTGCGCGCGCCCGACGTTCGGGTCAACTCGGCTGTAAGCTCGCCCAGCTGCTGCTCGATAAGCGCGGTGCGCTGTGGCCCGCCGACGAAGCGGTCGGTCTGGCCGCGGAAACGCTCGACCTCGGCCTCGGCCCCGGCCACGTCCTTGATCAACTCGACGATCTTCGGCTCGAGCGCCCTTTGCACTTCGTCGGTCTCGACGACGCGCAGGGAGGTGAGCGAACTGCGATAGGTCTCGGCGATGCGGTTGGCGATCTCGGCCGCGAGCGCCGGCTCGCTCGACGAAAAGCGAATACCGATGAAGCGGCTCTCTTTCGGCGAGTAGACCTCGAGGCTCTTGAAGTATGCGCCGAGCACGCGATCCTGCTCGCTTTCGCCGGGGCGGGGGCCCGCAAGCCCGACCAGCCGCAACAAAGTGCCGACGGTGTCGAGACTACCCAACGCGCTGTTGAACTCTTTCTTGGTGTTGAGCTTCATGTCCTCGGCGATGCGGCGGGCGAGATCGGGCGACATCAGCGCGCGGACATGAGTGTTGATCGCTTCCTTGTCCACGGACACGGATACGGAATCTGGGGCCGCTCCTTCGCGCTTCGGATCGGAGAACGGGCTCTGCGAGCCCTTGGCGACGACCGAGAGTTGAGCTTCCGACGTGTAGCGCGGCGCCATCATCGACAGCACGCCGTAGGTCGCCCCTCCAGCCAATGCGCTCAGCATGAACAGCCTTGGCAGGCCGCGCTTCAACGACGCCCACAAAGTGCCGATATCGATGTCGTCGGGAGAAGCGTGGTTCGACGTGCGCATAGTTTTCGGGCCCCGAATCGAGGGTTGGCTGACGAGCCGATTAGAGACCCCTCAGGTAAGCGAAACCTTAACCGTGCCGAAAATAGACGTCGGGTGAGCATTTCTTAACCACTGGCGATCTAGAAATAGCTCACGTCGCCTTTCCAGTCAGGATCGCCAGACCATGTCCCTGCGCCACGCCTTTGCGGCAATCTCCTTCGCCATCGCCTGCTCCGGTTGCGCCCACGTTTCGGATTGGATCGCCTCCGACGATGGGGTGAGTGACGATGCCCGCGTTGCGGTTGCCTCCGAAGCCGGGCAGACGCGCGACGGCTACCCCGTGCCCGTCGGCCCTTCGGTTCGTTCCGATAGCCACATTGCCTGGGGCGAGCCGACGGTCGTGCCCGTCGCACTCTCGGTCCCGGCGGCAGGTGCTGGCACCGATCGTCCTTACCTGCTCGACACCGGCGACCGCTTGCGCGTGTTCGTCTACGGCCAGCCCAACTTGTCCCGCCTCTATATCGTCGACCACGGCGGACAGATCACGGTACCGCTCATCGGCTCGGTCCGGGCGCGCGGGCTCACGACCACTGCACTGGAGGGCGCAATCCGCTCGCGGCTCGGCACGCAATATGTACGTGACCCGCAGGTGACCGTCGACGTGCAGCAGAACCGGCCGTTCTTCATCCTCGGCGAAGTCCGCAATTCCGGTCAGTACCCTTACGTTTCGGGTATGACGGTCGAGACGGCTGTCGCCATCGCCGGCGGCTACACGGAACGGGCGACCGATCGCAAGTTCCGCCTGACCCGCCGCATCAACGGCACCGTCGAGCAGATCGAGGCGCCGGCCGACTACGTGGTGCAACCGGGCGACACCGTGTTCGTGTTCGAACGCTTGTTCTGAAACCAAGGGGTACGCTGCTCCGTGGGCCAGCCACTCCGTGTCCTCCATTGCCTGCGGGCCCCTGTCGGCGGGCTGTTCCGCCACGTTCTCGATTTGGCGGCTGAGCAAACGGCACTCGGACACGAGGTCGGACTGCTGGCCTGCTCGACCGTTCATGACCGCCTGACGGAACTCCGATTGGATGGCATACGGGCGAAACTCGCGCTCGGCATCACGCGAACGGCGATGGCGCGCCAGCCCGGCCCCAGCGATCTCGGTGTCGTGCGTTTCACAACGGCGTTGGCAGAGACACTCGGCGTGGACGTGTTGCATGGCCACGGCGCAAAGGGTGGCGCCTATGCGCGCCTCGCCGGCCGCATCCTGAAGCGGCGTGGCCGCGCGGTCTCGACATTCTATACACCCCACGGCGGCAGCTTGAACTTCACCGCCGGCACGATCGAGAGCCGCGTTTTCCTAGGTATGGAGCGGTTCCTCCACGGCTACACCGACGGGCTCGTGTTCGAAAGCGCCTACGCCGCGAGGGTCTACGGCGACCGCGTATGCCCCAGCCCGGCACGATCGCGTATCGTGCCCAACGGACTGCGGCCAGCCGACTTCGTGGACCACCGCCCGGCCGCCAGCGCGCGCGAGTTCCTTTTCATTGGGGAGCTCAGGAGCATCAAGGGCATCGACGTGTTGCTTCGGGCACTGGCCGAGGTCAACAAGACCCGGCCCGCCCAAGCGACGATCGTGGGTTCAGGACCCGACGGCGAGAAACTGAAAGCCATGGCCCGTGAACTCGGTCTCGAACGGCAAACGACCTTTCCAGGCGCGTTGCCGGCGCGCGACGCCTTCCCGCTCGGCCGGATACTCGTTGTGCCTTCGCGGGTCGAGAGCTTCCCCTATATCGTGCTCGAGGCAGGTGCGGCCGGCATTCCGCTGTTGACCACGGGCGTCGGCGGCATTCCCGAAATTCTCGCGGGTACCGACACCCCCATGCTGACGGCCGGCGACGCGGGTCAGTTGGCTCGCCACATGCTCCAGGCTCTCGACGACGGCATTGAGATGCAGGCCCGCGCCGAACGGCTCAAGGCCGTGGTCGCGGAGCGCTATACCGTCGCCGGCATGACGCAGGCCATCCTTGCGTTCTACGCGGACCGCCGCTCTTAACCACGTTGTTCGCCTCAGACCCGAGACAAGCCGTGCTCCATCGCGTTGGCACGGAGCCTGCTCTTGTGGGAAAGCGGGTCCTGCCACGTATCAGGACGCGACTTTCCTGGTCTCATGGTCGAGCACAAAATCCGAATGTCCAAGCCACTTCACGCGATCTCTGCTTCGACGGCGTCGATAACCGAGGCCCTAAACCGCCAGGCGGGCGCCAACCTGCCTCGCCTCGCCGATCGCCAGCGCGCCGACAAGTCGAGCCTGATCTCGGCGACCGTGGTGAGGGGATTTGCACGTTTTGCGGATTTCGCAACCACGACGCTGCTCGGTCTCTTTATCGCACTGGCCTACGTCAGCGAGCCCTCGGTTGGTTCGAACCCCGTCTACCTGGTTGCGATCGCCGTGACCGGGCTGCTCACAGTCGGCATGTTCGAGGTCCTTGGGCTCTACTCGATAGCCGCCTTCACGGCGATCGTGCGCAACATGCCGCGGCTCGTGCTGGGCTGGACGATCGCCTGGGGCCTCATTGTCGCCGGCGTGTTTTTCATGAAGATCGGCGCCGACGTATCGCGCGTCTGGCTCGCGGCCTGGTTCGCCGCGGGTGCCGCGGCTCTGGTCGGGGAAAGGCTCGTTCTGGCTGGCATCGCTCGCAACTGGATGCGCAAGGGCCGCCTCTACCGCCGAGCGGTGATCTATGGCGGCAACGAGGTGGCCGAAAGCGTGCTCGCCCAACTCGAAGCCGACCGCGTCAGCGACATCCGCATCTTCGGCATTTTCGACGATCGCGACGAGGCCCGCACCCCGCGCGTCATTTCGGGCTATCCGGTGATCGGCGGCTTGGGCGAGTTGATCGCGTTTGCCCGCGAGACCCGCATCGATCTCGTCATCGTCGCACTGCCGATGAGCGCGGAAGCGCGCCTCGTGGCGGTCACCAAGCAGCTGTCCATGCTGCCGGTCGACATCAAGCTGCCGGCCCAGTCGTCAGCCGTTCGCTTCAGCCCACGGACCTATTCGCGCATCGGCAACCTTCCGATGATCGATCTCTGCGACAAGCCGATCACCGACTGGGGCAAGTTGGTCAAGTCACAGTTCGACGTGGTGGTCGCCGCCGTCGCGCTGGTTCTCCTCGCGCCCGTCATGCTGGCGGTTGCCGCTGCGATCCGCCTCGACAGCCGCGGGCCGGTGCTGTTCCGTCAGAAGCGCTACGGCTTCAACAATGAGCTGATCGAAATGTTGAAGTTCCGCTCCATGTATATCGACCGGTGCGACGCTGCGGCTGCAAAACTCGTGACCAGGGACGACCCGCGCGTCACGCGCGTCGGCCGCTTCATCCGCAAAACCAGCCTCGACGAGCTACCGCAGTTGTTCAACGTGCTCATGGGTGAACTTTCCCTCGTCGGCCCACGACCGCACGCGCTCCAGGCCAAGGCCGGCACAGAACTCTACGACGTGGTGGTCGACGGCTACTTTGCTCGCCACAAGGTCAAGCCGGGCATCACTGGTTGGGCGCAGATCAACGGCTGGCGGGGCGAGACCGATACGCCGGAGAAGATCCGAAAGCGCGTCGAGCACGATCTCTACTACATCGAAAACTGGAGCCTGTTCCTCGACCTCTACATTCTGGTGATGACTCCGTTCGCGCTTATCGAGACGAACAACGCCTACTAGGCGGCATCTGGTCCCGACGCCCGTCCCAGACGCGGAACCGTTCCCTATCCGGCACACTCCTTGCGAAGCCCGCCAGCAAACGGAGCCGGAGGCGTTCCATGACCACCAAAGCCCAGTCGTTCGCGATGCGGCAGATGGCTATCAGCAGTTTGGGCGCATCGCCGGACCGCGACTGTTTCATTCACGTGCCGCTCGTGCGGCGCAGCACAGTGCACAGCCTGGCGCTCGCTCTCGTCTGGGTCACGCTCGCAACGAGCGGACTGGTCGTGGCCGAGCCGGCGCCGGTCGATCTGCTCTTGATGGGGCTGGTCGTATTGTTGCCGCTGATCGGTCTTGCCACCATCACCCCCGGGATCGCCGGATACCTGGGTCTGTGGCTGGCGATTGCGGGGGCCGGGTTCTTCGCGTCGATCTTCGCGGCCGACGCTGGACGCGCCGCGCTCCACACCGGGGTTTCGCTCTACCTGTCACTGGCGTCCGCAGTGCTCGCCGGCTTCGTCATCCGCAGCCCCGAGACCCACACGCGGTTGATCCTCGACGGCTATCTGACCGCAGCACTCGTTGCCACCACGGCTGCAATTGTCGGCTACTTCGACATCGTCGCAGGCACGGCGGAGTTGTTCACCAAGTTCGGACGTGCGGCAGGCACATTCAAGGATCCGAACGTGTTCGGTGCGTTCCTCGTGGCCCCGGTCATCTACTGTCTGCATCTGATCATCACGCGACCGCTGCACCGCGCCGCCCTGCCGATCCTGGCGGCAACGATATTGACGCTCGGCGTGCTGGTGAGTTTTTCGCGGGGCGCGTGGATCAATCTGGCGCTCGCTGTCTGCGTCTACGGCTGCCTCGCGATTCTTACAGCCGGCACGAGAGCGGCGCGCTGCAGGATTGCCGGCCTCGCCGGATCCGTGATCCTCATCGGCGCCACCGTCGCATTCATGGCCATGCAGATCGACAAGGTGGCCGATCTGGTCGAAGCGCGCGCGACGTTGTCGCAAAGCTACGACGTGGGACCCGAGGGCCGCTTCGGCGGCCAGCAGAAAGCGCTGCGGCTGGTCGCGGAAAACCCACTCGGCATCGGAGCACAGGACTTCGCCCAGTCCTACCACCACGAAGAAGTGCACAACGTCTATCTCGGCATGGCGCTCAACGCCGGCTGGCTCGGAGGCGGGCTATTCCTGATCCTCAACGCGCTGACGCTGGTCGTCGGATTTACGGCAATCACATCGAATTCGCACGCCAGCAGGCGGCCGCTGCTGATCGTCGCCTATGCCGCCTTCGCAGCCACGGCGTTCGAAGGCATCATCATCGACAGCGACCACTGGCGCCACCTCTACATCGAAATGGCACTGGTCTGGGGATTGGCCCACGCAGCCGGGGGCGGTGAAACCTCCAGTGGGGTATATCGCGCCCATGCGGTCGGTCGGGAGATCCTTCACCCGTGACCCTCAATTCGGCACTTCTTCCGTTCCACCAGCCGCTCACTGGTTTCCCTGGCCGACGCAGAAACGCAAGCCAAAGCCTCGTCCACAAGCTGGCGCTGGCCTTCGTGTTCCTGACCGTCGCGTCGAGCGGCTTCGTCTTTTCCGAGCCCGCGCCCGTCGATGCAATGACAGTGGCCCTGATTTTCGGACTGCCCCTGATTGGACTTGTCGCCCACAAGCGACTGTTGGCCGGCTATCTCGCCGTGTGGCTGGTGATCGCCGCATCCGGATTTCTGGCCGCGACGTTGGCTCACGATACGCCGCGTGCGACGGCGCATTTCGCCATTTCGCTTTACCTTTATCTCGCAGCCTACACGTTCGCAGGATTCGTGGCGTTGAAGCCCGAAGACCATACGCGACTGATCCTGAACGGCTACCTCGCAGCAGCGCTGATGGCCGCCGCCGCCGGCGTGACAGGCTACTTCGATGTGCTACCAGGAAGCGCTGAGATCTTCACCCGCTTCGAGCGCGCCAGCGGTCCGTTCAAGGATCCGAACGTATTCGGCGCATTCCTGGTACCGATGCTCGTCTATACGGTCCACCTGTGGTTGGCACGGCCGGTCGGGAGGCTGTTGCCGCTCGGGGCCGCGGGCGGGCTTCTCGTGTTTGGCATTCTGTTGAGCTTTTCCCGCGGCGCATGGATTGCAGCAGCATTGGCGATCCTGATCTACTGGTATCTGTCATTCGCTGTCGCGGGCAGCAGCCGGCGGCGTTTGCGGCTGATGGGGCTGCCACTCATTGCCGGCGTTGCGGGCATCGGCCTCCTGGCCGTCGCGCTCCAGGATCCAGCCATCTCGAAGCTGCTCGCGGAACGCGCCACGCTCACCCAATCCTACGACGAGGGTCCGGAAGGCCGCTTTGGTGGACAGCACCGCGCCCTCGGAGTGATCGCCGAAAATCCGCTCGGCATCGGCGCGCTGGAATTCACGCCCGGCTTCCATGTCAACGGCACCTTGATGCCGAATCGGTCCGAAGGGCGCGGTTTCGGCGACGACGTCCACAACAGCTACCTGTCGATGTTTCTCAACGCCGGCTGGATCGCAGGCTGCTTGAACGTGGTGATCGTGGCCGTGACGCTGACGCTCGGACTGAGACACGCCTTCCGCCGGACCGCAACGCAACCTTTGTTCATCGTCGCTTATGCTGGGCTCGCGGCCACCTTGCTCGAAGGGGTGATCATCGATTTCGATCACTGGCGACATGTGCACCTGCTGTTGGGGCTGGTGTGGGGGCTGATGGCCGGCGACACGCGCGTCATGCGCTCGTCGCGGATCGTCGCCGACCACCGGCCCGTGCTGATGCAGACGATGCTGATCATTCCGCCGTCACGGCGGCGGAACCGGATCGTAGACGACGTGAAGCCAATGCGGCCGGTCAGCAGGCTACCGAGACGGGGGTTCAGGCCGGTTGCTTCCCGGATCCGATCGAAATTGCCGCCGCCGAAACCCGTCGCCACCGTGCCACTCGATCTCGACGGCGCCATTGCGCGCCTGCGGCAGTCAAACGAGGCTGCGGAGGGCCGAGTGCAGACCGCAATCAAAGGTGGCGCGCTCGTAAAGCTTGGCCAGAAAATCGTGTTCGAAGTGACGAGCCGCGTTCCCGGACGGTTGATCCTGATCGACATCAATGCCGCCGGTGACGTCAGGCAGATCTTGCCCAATCCCTTCCTAGGGGTGGGAACCGGGGGGCTGGTTCAACCAGATGTGCCTATCACGATCCCAGGTAAGGGTTTCAGCTTCCCCGCTTTCCAGGCGGTGGAGCCGACCGGGCGCGGGCGGCTGATCTCGCTCGTCGTTCCTGCCCGAACACCGGGCGCTGGCATCCGCCTCGTCGAGAGCGAACTTGCCAAGGGGCTCGAGCCGGTCAAAAACCCTGCCGCCTACCTTTCACGACTGGTCGAGCATTTTTTGGCGCTTTCGGAGGATGGCCCTGTGGGCCACCACGCTCGGGACCTCGCGTTCGCGATCACGGACTATGAGATCGCAAAGTGACCCGCCGGCAGTCCCCGCCCGTGGAGCGGGCGCTGGCCACACCGCCCCATGCTCCTCTCCAGCTCCCTTGTAATTGAATATTTGTCAGAGTTCCGTTGTCCCCTGTCGACGTCTCGACCCAACCCGCCCGCTTGCCACCCCGACGCGAAGGGGCTACTGGCAGAGCTTGATCCCTCGACCCCAATCGTCCGGCCCTGCCTGACCCGCAGGGCGTGACCGTTTCCTGGACCCTTGCCCCATGGCCGCAACCGCCCTGATGAACGTGATGATGGGCGCTGCCCGCAAGGCCGGGCGTTCGCTGACCCGCGATTTCGGCGAGGTCGAGCAGTTGCAGGTATCGGTCAAGGGGCCGGCCAACTTCGTCTCTGCCGCCGATCACCGCGCCGAGGAAACCCTCTATAGGGAGCTGTCGAAGGCACGGTCTGGCTACGGCTTCCTGATGGAAGAGCGCGGTATCGTCGATGGTGAGGACAAAACCCACCGTTGGATCGTCGACCCGCTCGACGGCACCACGAACTTCCTGCACGGCATTCCGCTGTTCTGCATCTCGATGGCGCTGGAACGCGAGGGCCAACTGGTTGCCGGGCTGATCTATAATCCCATTTCCGACGAGATGTTCACCGCTGAAAAGGGCAAGGGCGCGTTCCTGAACGACCGCCGCCGGCTACGGGTCGCCGCCCGCCGCTCCATTGGCGACGCCGTGGTCGCGACGGGAATTCCCCACCGGGGACGGCCCGAGCATCCGCAATTCCTGCGCGAGTTGAAGATCACGATGGGCGAGGTGGCGGGTATCCGCCGCACCGGCTCGGCCGCGCTGGATCTCGCATGGACCGCGGCGGGGCGCTTCGACGCCTATTGGGAGCGCAACCTGAAGCCGTGGGACATCGCGGCCGGAGCGGTGCTGATCCGCGAAGCAGGGGGGACCGTGACCGACCTCGACGGAACGGACCGCTTCATCGACAGTTGCAGCATCATCGCGGGCAACAGCGCCATTCACAAAGCATTGCTGCCGCTGGTGTCGGCCGTTCCTGCCAAAGGCTGAGGCCCGCGTCGGCCCGATGTGACCCGACCGCCACCACGCGTATCGCTTATTGGTGACATCGCCCCCTTTTTGCCGCTTTGAGCACGATGTTGCCGGTTTGCGGGCCCATAGGCTTCGGGTAAGTTCGCCGCGCCGTAGGGTTCGACACTGCCGGAGGGATAGGCATGGCCAGAAAACGCGCCAATGAGACCGGAGTGCCCGCGTGGCATCGCACGCTGACCCCGCCGGGCGTGTTCCTCATCCGGATGCTCATCTTCCTCACCCTGGTCGGCTTCCTGGCCGCCATCCTGCATCAACAGCTCATCGTTGCGCTGTCGACCAACCCCGGCCTCAACGGCCTCATCCTCGGGGTGCTGGCGCTCGGCATCATCTACTGCTTCCGCCAGGTGATCCGCCTTTATCCCGAGATCCGCTGGGTCAACGCATTCCGCATCGCAGACCCTGGCCTGTCGATCGCCCACCAGCCGGTGCTGCTGTCGCCCATGGCGACCATGTTGCGCGACCGAACGGGCATTCTGTCGCTGTCGACCGCCTCGATGCGCTCGATCATGGATTCGATCGGCTCGCGGCTGGACGAAGCGCGCGATACGGGCCGCTACATGGTCGGCCTGCTGGTATTCCTCGGACTGCTCGGCACTTTCTGGGGGCTCCTCGACACCATCCAGTCCGTCGCCAAGGCCATCAACTCACTCGACACCAAGGGCACGGAATCGGCTGCCGTGTTCGACGAATTGAAAAGCGGCCTCGCCGCGCCCTTGAAGGGCATGGGCACGGCGTTCTCGTCCTCGCTGCTCGGCCTCGCCGGATCGCTGATACTGGGCTTCCTCGAACTGCAGGCCAGCCACGCGCACAACCGATTTTACAACGAACTCGAGGAATGGCTGTCCGGGATCACCGAGCTGACCCCCGGCGGCGGCGCGAGTGACGCCACCAACGCCCGACTCGTCATGGCCATTGAAGACATGCAGCGGGCGGTCAACGATCTAACCTTGCAACTCGGCACCAAGGGGGCCGGCGGCACGGCAGGCAGCTCCGACGAAAGCGTCCGCGACCTGGCGCGTGGCGTCAACCAGCTCGTGACGCAGATGCGCTCCGAGCAGAAGGTCGTGCGCGAATGGGTCGACGAGCAGACCAGCCAGCAGGCCGACGTGACGAACATGCTCCGCGACCTCGCCCAATCCGTGAACCAATCCGTCAACAAGCGGGGGGCGTGAGCCCATGGCGCGCGGACGCTCACGGCGCGGCGGCGGCGAGTACGGCGAGTTCTGGCCGGGCTACGTGGACGTGTTGTCGACGCTGTTGCTGGTCGTCACGTTCCTTATGTCGATCTTCATGATCGCGCAGTTCTTCGTCGCCCAGGAGAGCAGCGGCAAGGACAGCGCGCTGAAGCGGCTCACGCGACAGATCTCGGAACTCACGAGCCTGCTGTCGCTTGAGAAAGGCAAGGGAAAATCGACCGCCGACGAGTTGAGCGCGCTGCAAGCTTCGCTCGCCTCCCTGCGCGAGGAGAACGCGCGGATCTCGGGCCTGTCGCTCACCGGCAACGAGAAGACGCAGGCCGCCGAGAGCCGCATCGCGGCGGCGGCCGCCGAACTCGACAAGGAAAAGGAGGTTTCCAACGAGGCTCTGGCCCGCGTCGATCTGTTGAACCAGCAATTGCAAGCCCTTCGCCGCCAGCTTGCCGCCTTGAACGAGGCGCTCGAAGCGAGCGAGAGCAAAGATCGTGAAGCGCAAGACCGCATCAAGGATTTAGGCACGCGGTTGAACGCGGTCTTGGCCCGGCAGGTGCAGGAGTTGCAGCGCTACCGGTCCGACTTCTTCGGCCGTCTGCGCGAACTGCTGCGCGACCGCAAGGATATCCGCGTCGTCGGCGACCGCTTCGTGTTCCAGTCGGAGGTGCTGTTCCCATCCGGTCAGGCCACCATGACCGTCGAGGGCCTTGCGGCAATCGATCAACTGGCAGCTGCCATCGTCGAACTCGACCGGCAGATCCCGAAGGAAATCGACTGGGCCTTGCAGGTCGACGGTCACACCGACGCCCGCCCCATCGCCAGCCCGCAATTCCCGTCGAATTGGGAGCTGTCGACCGCGCGCGCCTCGTCCGTCGTCAAGTACCTGATCGCCCGCGGCGTGCCGCCCACGCGCCTCGTCGCCGCCGGCTATGGCGAGTTCGCGCCCTTGGAGCAAGGCGCCACCGAAGAAACACTCCGCCGCAACCGCCGCATCGAACTCAAATTGACCAACAGGTAACCAAGGTTGCACTTCAGAGGCCGGTCCCGGAGGAATTCCGCGGCAGATCCGTGAACGGTTAATCCGCGCCCGTTATCGTCGCCCCCGGAATCCGGTATGGAGTATGGGGCGCGTTGCATGGCGGCTAGGGGCGATGTCGGGCGGAGCGACCGCTTCGCTGCAAAAACCGGCGATGCGTGGCCCACTGTCGCCGCAGCGGCTCTCATTCTCTCGACGGCACTCCCGTTGCGCGCCGAAGTCCACTACCGCGAGCAGGTCGAGACCTTCGAGATCGGCATCCGCGACGGCACGCCGGAGGACATCTGGACCGCCATCCGCCGCTATGGCCCTCTCGTTCAAGGCAAGCACGCCGTCGGCTCGGCGTCCGGGCAGTTGAATTGGTCCGACCTGTCGATCGCCCGTCGCGGCGGCGATTGCCGCCTCGAGCGTCACACCGTCGGCGTCACCGTCGTCATGACCTTGCCAGAGTGGTGGCGCGCGGGCCGCGCACCTGACGATCAACGCACCTATTGGCAGTGCATCGAGCGCACCGTCACGGTCCACGAAAGGCGCCACGCCGAGATCTGGCGCGAAACCGCGCACGCCATCGACCGCGCGCTCGGCCGCCTCGACGACTGGACACCATGTAACGAGTTGCGCGCTGCCATCAGCACAACGGCGAACCGCCTCTACCAGGAAGGCGCCAGTCGCCAGCGCGCCTTCGACGACGAAGACGGCCGCCGGCGGCGCTATCAGCAATGCCCCACTCCGGCCGCAGCCGCCGACGCGAGGACCAGAGCATCGCCGACCACATCCGGCCGTCTCGGCGAACGCGACCGCGAGACCGAAGCCGAAAACGCTGCAGAGGGAAACCCGCTCGCGGAACTCGGTGCCGCAGCCGCCACCATCCTGGCGATTATCGTCGCGGTGGCCGGCTACGCGATCGCCTTGGTCGCAGTAATGGCATTGGCCAATCGCCGCGCACGCCTTCCCGGCCGCCCCGAAGCGGACTGAGATTTGGCCTCGTGCTCGCGATTTCCCAGCCGTTCCGTTGGCGTGCGCCCGTCGTGCTCGATCGCACCCTCGCCTTCATCCGCGAGATCGACGCGCTGAAAGTCCAGACGGCGCAATGCTGCTGACCGGATAACTGCCTTACCGCTCGAGCCTGATGTCGACCTCGCGCTCGACGTAGGTCCACTCCCGCGTCGCCCGCAGCCGGCCGACCATGTGCTCGAAGGCCGCCGCATCGTCGGCCGCAAACTCGAACCAGGTCAGAAAATCGAACGGCTCGCCGAGGTCGCGACTGTGGAACAGCTTGCGCGCCACCGCCGGCAGATACTCCATGCCGATCGCGGTATGGTGCGAGGTCTCCTCGAAGATCGCCCGTCGCTCGTCCTGCGCGAGATCCCACCACGCCGCGGACTTTTTAATGGGGATCAGCGCGGCCCGTCGCGCATTGGGCCGTCCGAGCCACTCCTGCTTCGCGCGCATATCGGTCAGCTCCGGCCGCGTGGCATAGCGGACGTTGCTCACCATGCCGCGCAGCATCCACACCGGCTCCGGTAACGGGGACGTCGACGACAACTCCGTGATGTCGAGCGCCGCAGCTGATTCCAGCCCGGAACCCTGCACGGCGTTGATCGAGGTGATGCGCCAAGTGCCCGTCGGCCCGGCAGTGAAATGGTAGTGGTTCTGCATGCTCAGTCCCGATCCGCTTTTCCTTTGGATTGCCGACACAGATCACGGTCTTGATGCGAAGCTCTAGACAACGATACGGCCCGCGCGAACAACTATCCGTGCGAAGCCCGTGTTCGCGCCGGCCCAGACCTACTCCGCCGCTGAGCGCTCGAGGTCGCGGCCGAACTGCAGTTCGGCGAGCCGGCCATAGAGCCCGCCCCTGGCGACGAGTTCGCTGTGCGTGCCCTCGGCGACGATGCGGCCCTGGTCCATGACCAGAATGCGGTCGGCCTTGAGCACGGTCGCCAGACGGTGCGCGATGACGATCGTCGTCCGCCCCTTCATCACACCCTCGAGCGCGCGCTGCACGAGGATCTCGTTCTCGGCGTCGAGCGCGCTGGTGGCCTCGTCGAGCAACAGGATCGGCGCGTTCTTCAGGATCGCCCGCGCCACAGCGATGCGCTGTCTTTGGCCGCCCGACAGCGTCACCCCGCGTTCGCCGAGTCGTGTCTCGTAGCCGCCCGGCAGGGCGCGGATGAATTCGTCGGCCTGGGCCGCCAGCGCCGCCCGTTTCACATCGGCCTCGCTCGCCGAGGGAGACCCGTAACGGATGTTCTCCGACACCGTATCGGCGAACAGCGCCACGTCTTGCGGCACCAGCGAGATGCGGGCGCGCAGCGCGTCGAGTGACGCGTCCGACACCGCGACACCGTCGATCCGCACCGCCCCCGACGCCGGATCGTAGAAGCGCAACAGCAGGTTGAAAATCGTCGTCTTGCCAGCGCCCGACGGGCCGACCACGGCCACGGTCTCGCCCGGCTTCACCCGGAACGACACCGCATCGAGCGCGCTCGCTTCCGGCCGCGACGGATAGCGGAACGTCACCGCCTCGAAGCTGATTTCGCCGCGTGGCGGCTCCGGCATCGGCAGCGGCCGTTCGGGCGAGCGGATTTCGGGCACCAGGGATTTGAGTTCGACCAGCCGTTCGGCGGCACCCGCGCCCTGGGCGATCTCGCCCCAGACTTCGGCCAATTCGGCCAGCGCACCGCCGGCAAAGAGCGCATAGAGCACGAACTGCGACAGCGTGCCGCCGGTCATCTCGCCCTTGACCACGGACGACGCACCGATCCACAGCACGCCGACCACGCTCGCGAACACCAGAATCATGGCCACCGCGGTCAACAGCGCCCGCGCCTTGAGCCGGTCCTTGGCGGCATCGAACGAGCGCTCGACGGCATCCGCGAAGCGGGCCACGACCGCGCCTTCGTGCCGGAACGCCTGCATGGTGCGCACCGCCTGCAGGTTCTCGCCCGCGTAGGCCGATGCCTCGGCGAGGGTATCCTGCGCCCGTCGCGACAGCTTCTGCACCGAACGGCCGTAGGCCATCAGCGGCAGAACGATCGCTGGGATCGCGATCAGAACCAGCGCCGAAAGCCACGCGCTCGTCACGAACATCATGCCGAGCGCGCCGATCAGCATGATCGTGTTGCGCAGCGCCTGGCTCAACGTCGAGCCGGCGACGGATTTCAACTGCGTGGTGTCGGCCGTGAGACGGCTCATCACCTCGCCCGAGTGCGTCTTCTCGAAAAACGCGGGGCCCAGCAGCGACAGATGCTGGAACACGTCGCGGCGGAGATCTGAAACCACCCGCTCGCCGAGCCAGTTCACGAAATAGAAGCGGAACGCGGCAGCCACCGCCAGCACCGTGCCGATAGCAATCAGCATGGCGAAGTAGCGGTCGATGAACTGCCCGCTGCTGGCGCCGAAGCCGTTGTCGATCATGCGCCGGACGGCAATCGGCATCACCAGCATGGCGCCTGCCGAAACCACCAGCGCGATCGCCGCACCCGCGAGAACGCCAGGGTAAGCCATCAGGTAAGGCTTCAAGGCGAGCAGCGGTCTCAAGGACCTGCGCTTGCTGGCCTCTTTGGCGGTCGCCTCTGCCTTTGTATCCGGCGCAGAGCTGGCCTCCGCCTGGGTGCCGGTGGCAGATGTCGGTCGGCTCACTTGGTCCATGCTCGGGGTGTCACGGCTCGGGCTGGTTCGGCTCAACGGGGTCTCGCTTCATGGTGTTGGTCGTGGATCGGGTGCGGCGCCTCTAGTTTAGCCCATCTGACGTTTACTCCCCTCGCGGCGGGCCTCGACGGCAACCGTCAGACGCACGAGCGCTCGACAGCGAAAATCTCGATGATCACGCCAAGTGTCTCGCGGGCCGTATCACACCCAGCACCCTGATTACGACAGGCTGAGCCCGGCTGACCACTGCAATCGTATGCGCGCGCCACGAAGGTAGCCGCACGAAAGGACCCGGGCGAGGACCCGCCACTCACTTTCCCGTCATCTCAAACCAACCTGAGACTTGACTGGCCAGAACTTGCGGTTCAAGTGAAAGTGACGTCCGTCATGCCGGCTGATCCAGGAAATTCAATTCCTGGCCTCAACAGCGGCTTGTGCACCACCCGCAACTCGACTATAGACGCGGTTTCGCGAAATTGAGCGGCCCCGAGAGGCAGCGGCCCGAGATGGCCCAGCCTGACCTCGGCCGCTTTTGCCCGAGGGCTAGAGCCATGAAGAAGACAGCTGATTTCCACCCCGACTACCACCAGATCAAGGTGGTCATGACCGATGGCACCGAGTTCATCACCTACTCGACCTACGGCAAGGAGGGCGACACGTTGTCGCTCGACATCGATCCGACCTCGCACCCGGCCTGGACAGGCGGCGACCAGAAGATGATGGACCGTGGTGGCCGCGTTTCCCGCTTCAAGAAGAAGTTCGAGGGCATGTTCTGAAATCGGGGCTTCGGCACCGGGCAGCGTTCCTCGCCCATTGAGCGGTTTTGAACCGCGACGGTCGGGGATCAACCCGGCCGAGAATTGGGCGTCTTCCTCGTTTACCTACGACCGCGGAATCGCCTTCGGCCACAATGGCCTCGGGCGTCGTCACGACGCCGCCTCGTGACGACCCGTGACCGCAGCCGCCTGCCGTGCGGCGGACACGTCCAAATCCCCTTGCACCCGGCGGAAGCTCTTTGCCGCATGACCGCTCCACCCGCGTCAGCGGCTGCGGCCGCGTAAAGCAAAAACGCCGGACCCGAGGCGCGGCGTTCGCAGTCCATTTCCAGTCGGACGGTACTGGGAACCAAAGGTCTACTCGTCTTTCTTGCGCGGCACGCTCGGCACCGCACCGCCGCCCTTGGGCGCCCGATCCTTCTTTTCCTTGGGGCCCGGCAGAACCTTGCGCGGCTCCGGTTCGGCGAGAATTGCGACCGCTTCGATTTCCTCCTCCTCGTCCTCCTTGGACTTCGGCTTTTTGGACGGATCGGTCGAGATGTAGCTGAACGCCAACTTCCTATCGAGGCCTTCACCCTCGACCGTGATCTTGACTGTGCCGCCGTGCTCGAGACGGCCGAACAGCAGCTCATCGGCGAGCGGCTTCTTGATGTGCTCCTGGATCACGCGAGCGAGCGGCCGCGCGCCGAACTTTTCATCGTAGCCGATCTCGCCGATCCACTTGGATGCCGCCTCGCTCAACTCGATCGTGACACCGCGATCTGCCAATTGGGCTTCCAGTTGGAAGATGAACTTGTCGACGACCTTCGAAATGACGTCCGGGCCCAAGCCGGCAAACGCAACCACGGCGTCGAGCCGGTTGCGGAATTCCGGTGTGAACATGCGGTTGATCGCATCGTTGTCCTCACCTTCGCGCTTCTGGCGATTGAAGCCCATCGGCGGCTTGGCAAGATCCGACGCACCCGCATTCGTCGTCATGATCAGGATGACGTTGCGGAAGTCGATCTGCTTGCCGTTGTGGTCGGTCAGTTTGCCGTGGTCCATCACCTGCAGAAGAATGTTGTAGAGATCGGGATGGGCCTTCTCGATTTCGTCGAGCAGCAGCACCGAGTGCGGATGCTGATCGATGCCATCGGTCAACAACCCGCCCTGGTCGAAGCCGACGTAGCCGGGGGGCGCGCCAATCAGACGAGAAACCGTGTGCTTCTCCATGTACTCGGACATGTCGAAGCGGAGCAGTTCCACACCCATGAGGTTGGCGAGCTGCTTGGCCACCTCGGTCTTGCCGACGCCCGTTGGGCCTGAGAACAAGTAGCAGCCGATCGGCTTTTCCGGCTCACGCAGGCCCGCGCGCGCCAGCTTGATGGCGGCAGCGAGCGAGGTGATGGCCGCGTCCTGGCCGAACACCAGCCGCTTCATGTCCTTCTCGAGGTTGGACAACACCTCGGCGTCACTCTTGGTTACTGTTTTGGGCGGGATGCGCGCCATGGTCGCAACCGTCGCCTCGATTTCCTTGGTGGTGATCCGCTTCTTGCGCTTGCCCTCCGGCACCAGCATCTGCGACGCACCCGTCTCGTCGATCACATCGATCGCCTTGTCGGGCAGTTTGCGATCGTGGATGTATTTCGCGCTCAATTCGACGGCTGCCTTCACCGCTTCGTTGGTGTACTTGAGCTTGTGGAACTCTTCGAAGTACGGTTTCAGGCCCTTGAGGATCTCGATGGCATCCGCGACCGATGGCTCCTTCACGTCGATCTTCTGGAACCGGCGCACCAGGGCACGGTCCTTCTCGAAGTGCTGGCGGTACTCTTTGAACGTGGTCGAGCCGATGCAACGCACGGTGCCAGACTGCAACGCAGGCTTCAGCAGGTTCGAAGCATCCATGGCGCCGCCCGAGGTCGCACCGGCCCCGATCACGGTGTGGATCTCGTCGATGAACAGGATCGCGCCGGGATAGTTCTCGACCTCCTTCATCACGGCCTTGAGCCGCTCTTCGAAGTCACCGCGATATCGCGTTCCCGCGAGCAGCGCGCCCATGTCGAGCGAGAAGATGGTCGAGGTCTTCAGAACCTCCGGCACCTCGCCCTTGATGATTTTGCGCGCGAGGCCTTCCGCGATGGCCGTCTTGCCGACGCCAGGATCACCCACGAACAGGGGATTGTTCTTTTGCCGGCGGCACAACACCTGGATGGTGCGCAGCACTTCCTGCTCGCGGCCGATCAGCGGATCGATCTTGCCGTCGCGCGCCTTTTTATTGAGGTTGACGCAGTAGGTGTTGAGCGCATCCTGCCCGAGCTTCTTCTCCTCCGAGCCGCTGGTGTTTTCCTCGCCTTCGTCGATGCCGCGCACCGGACGCGGCTCGCTCATGCCCGCCCGCTTGGCGATGCCATGACTGATGTACTGGACCGCATCGAAGCGGGTCATTTCCTGTTCCTGGAGGAAGAATGCGGCGTGGCTCTCGCGTTCGGCAAAAATCGCGACCAGAACGTTCGCGCCGGTTACCTCCTCGCGGCCCGAGGACTGCACGTGCACCACTGCCCGGTGGATCACCCGCTGGAAGCCGGTCGTCGGCTGCGCATCGCCCGTACCCTTGCTCGTCGGCGAGCCGAACTCGCTATCGAGGTACTCGGTGATGCGCGTCTTCAGAACGTCGAGATCGACGTTGCAGGCACGCATGACGGCCGACGCATCGCGATCGTCGAGAAGCGCGAGCAGGAGATGCTCGAGCGTCGCGAACTCATGCCGCCGCTCGTTGGCGTTTTCGAGTGCACGATGCAAGCAGGCTTCGAGGCTCTTCGAGAATGATGGCACCCGAGTTACTCCTTTTCCATTGTACACTGCAGCGGATGGCCGTGCTGCCGTGCAAAGTCGGTGACTTGCGTCACCTTCGTCTCGGCCACTTCGTAGGTGAATACACCGCAAATTCCGGCGCCCTTGTGGTGGACGTGCAGCATGATCCGCGTCGCCTCCTCGCGGCTCTTGCTGAAGTACTTCTCGAGCACGTGCACCACGAATTCCATGGGCGTGTAGTCGTCATTCAGCAGCAGAACCCGATAGAGGCTCGGCTTTTTCGTCTTTGGGCGAGTCTTCGTCACAAGGCCCGTACGGCCATCCTCGTCGCGATCGCCGCCGGGGCCGTTGGGACCGTTGGGACCGCCCTTGCCGCCATTGCCGCCCTTGTTGCCATGTCCCGCCATTCCGCAACCCGTTGATCCTATCTCAGCCAGTCCCGCTGCCTCGGGCGTCCTGTACTCACCGTAAACAAGAGCGTAACCCGGGTGCCAGTGTCCCAGCGCTTGCCCGGACGCCCATGATACTACGCCAACCCGGCACCCGAGCGAAGTGACTGGCTGGCTTTGATACCGTCGTTTCGCCACTGGTTTAACGTCCCTGACCCTTGTCCATATTGGGTAGCATCTCGACGCAAAAAAGGCCCGGATGCCGATCGCTCGAGAATTGATTCCGGAGCGTGATCCACATCCACGCTAGACTATCATACGGTCCCCAGTGATGTTTCGACCGTGATGTTCGCAAGGTGCCCCACGCAAAAAGAAGCAACCATCGCGGTCGGGACACGAGCGAACGTTCAGTACCGTTCCGTAGTGTCCGTTCCAGGGGCTGATCGGTGTCCCTGGCCAGATCGGCGTACATGCCGCCGATCCTGGCCAACCGCTCCATGTCGTCGTCAGAGGCGCGCCTAGCATAATCCGTCTCGAACTCGACCAACATGCTCGACCGACCTGGCCGAGATCAAGCGCTCGCAGGTATCGACACCCTGCTGGAACGAACGCTTCGCGTAGTCGTGGATCTCGTCGCCGACGGCCGCCCAAACCCGGTTCCAATCGCCCTGCATCTTCAATTTCATGCCGATGCGGGCCCGGTTGAGCTTCTGTCGATCCTGAAATCCTTTGGACATGGGCGCCCCTGGTTCTGGGAAACTGTAGTTCGGCTCGATTTCGTATGGCTTGCGCCTGCATGGCGAACCCCTCACCAAAGCTAGCCCCGCCGCACGACAACGCAAGTGCATTTTGCGCTGCACCAATCTCCAGCGGCGGACAAGACATCGACCCAGCGCCCAAGTTTGTCGGCAGGCGGGCACTATTGTGCGGCCCCGAGCTTTAGGAGGTTGTTAACCAAATGCGTTAACTGGAAATGAGCCGGCGACCTGTAACGTATGACAGCGCGATGCCTGCGCGAGACTGCCCTCGGTCCATAGTCTGGGCACATTTTCGGGCAGCTCTTTCTGGTTCGTCTTTGTTCCACGCCCAAAAGACGCCAAAAAACAATGATGCTCATGCGACTGGCCGGGGGCGAGCCAAAAGGTTTGGGCCGGAGCGCGTCAAGCGCGGGCGGCGTGAGGAAACGAAGTCACCGATGCGCCTGGCCCGCCTGGTCTTAACCGCTTGCTTTGCTGTCACGGCTGTGGGGCGTCCGCTGCCGGTCAACGCCGAAGCGCGGCATGCAGCCATGGTCATCGACGCCAACAGCGGTCAAGTGCTGCATAATCAGGCTGGCGACGAGTTGCGTTATCCGGCGTCGCTCACCAAGATGATGACACTCTACATGGCGTTCGAGCTGATAGAGAACGGCCGCCTCGCCTATCAGTCGAGGCTCAAGGTCAGCCATGAAGCAGCGTCGGCTGCCCCGTCCAAGCTCGATCTCGATCCGGGCGAGGACATCCAGCTTATCGACGCCATCAAGGCACTGATCACCAAATCGGCGAACGACGTCGCGATCGTGATCGCGGAGCACATCGGGGGCACGGAAGCCAACTTCGCCCGCATGATGACCGCCAAAGCCCGCCAGATCGGGATGAAGGACACGACCTTCCGCAACGCCTCGGGGCTTCCCGATCCCGGCCAGCTCACGACAGCGCGCGACATGCTGACCCTCGCACTACGCCTGCAGGACGACTTCCCGCGCCACTACGGGCTCTTCACGACACGATCCTTCGCCTACAACGGAGCCACACACCGCAATCACAACACGCTTCTCGGCACGTACTCAGGGATCGACGGCATCAAGACCGGCTACACTCGCGCATCCGGTTTCAACCTCGTATCCTCCGTGCGCCGCGAGGGCCGCCACGTGGTCGCGGCGGTTTTTGGCGGATCGAGTGCCGCCAGCCGCAACGCGCACATGCGCTCGCTGCTGACCCGCGCACTTGCGAAGGCCGCCACCGAAAAGACCCGCAAGCCGATACTGTTGGCGAGGCCGCGCCTCGCACCGCGACCAGAGGCGAAGATCGCCGAGGCCTCCGCGCCAAAGCCCGTGCCAGTAGCAGCGGGCACGGGAGCGGGAACGATCGGCAAGGCTGCAGTCGGCCAGAATGGCTCGGTCAAGACCGCCGCCCGGATGCCTGAGGCAATCACAAAACCAGCACCCCGACCCGCGGTCGAGCCCCTGAAGATCGATCCGCAGGTTACAGCACCTGCGGCCGATACACCGCGGTCCGATACACAGACGTCGGATGCGGCCGCGGCCGATGCGCTGGCTCAGTTCGTCGCCAATGCCGGGTCCGCCGTCGCTGAGCCCGCGGCGACCCCCATCGAGATCGCAAAGGTGCGCCGCGTGATGGTAGCGCCGCGGCCAAGGCCGGCCCGGCAATTCTCCTCTGCCGAGACAACGGACGAACCCGCGGAAGCAGGCCTTGAAACCGTTGCGAAGATTGCAGCTCCGGAGGCTTGGGCCCCCGCCGGCACAACCGAAACAGTCCTGTCGAAGAGCCCGCGATCCGCAGCTGCGCCACTCGTTCCTGCATCCCCTGCGGAGCAGATAACCCCGCCGATCCAGGGTTCCCCCGTTCAACCGGCGGCACGCCTGGCTGCGGTCCCAGCTGCCGCGAACGGACCACAAGTGGTCGCAAGCAAGCCTGCGCCGGCGGCGGCCGGGCTTGCAAACACGCCAATTCCCGCCGACCGCTTGACCGACGCGCCAGCTTTGCCTGCCTCCAATCCGCCACTGGCCCCGGCACGGCTACCCTCGACCCTGGAGCAGCAGGCGCAGTCCATCGACACTCTTGCCGCGCAGCCGCTTCCGGTTCGGTTTGCTGACGCCACAAAGCCCCAACCCACGGGGCGAGATGCGGCTTGGAGGCTCAACGGACCTTCGAGCGCGGACGCCGCCACGGCCACGGCCGCGCCATCCGGCGGGTTCCAGATCCAGATCGGGGCTTTCGGATCGGCAGCCGAGGCAGAACGTCAGCTGGCCACCATCAAGTCCCGCGCCGCTAAGGTTCTCAGCGCGAAATCGGCGGTCGCCCTTCCCGTCCAGAAGGGTGACCGGCAGCTCTTCCGAGCCCGATTTACAGGGTTCGACGCCAACGCGGCAGCCAGCGCCTGCACCGAGCTGCGGCGCCTCGCCATCGACTGCTTCGTCATGAAGGCCGAATAAGTGCCCTCGACCCAATTCCCTAGCTGACAGACCCCGCACGCCTGTGGGAACCTCCGTGCAACGCGTCAGGGAGATCCACGATCGTGCACGCAAGGACGCCGGAATCGAGCCTCGACTGCCCCGCCCCGGGACCCGCCGCGCCACGCGATCTCTGCACCGACTGTGGGATCTCGCGATCCAGCGAGCCCAAGCGCTGCGGCCAAGCCTGTCAGTTCATCAAACCCGACTACGATGGCCTGGAAAGCCGCGTTCACGGTCGCACGCGCGATCCCGCGCGCCCCGATGAGCTGCATTTCGGCCCGTTTCGCCGCATGGTGCGGGCGCGCCTCTCTAAGCCGAGCCCAGGTGCGCAATGGACCGGCGTCACGACACGCATTGCAGAGCGCCTGCTGGAAACCGGCGCCGTCGATGCCGTGCTCACCATGGCGCCGGACCCAGAGGACAGCTGGCGTCCGATGCCGGTGTTGGTGACCAAGGCCGAAGGCATGGCCGCATGCCGGGGGATGCGGATGGGCTATGCGCCTCTGCTCGCATTGCTCGAACCTGCCAAAGCGCGCGGCTATCGAAGGCTCGCTGTCGTTGGCATCCCCTGCCAAGTCTATGCCTTGCGTGCACTCGAGGCCGAGTTGGGCTTCGAGCGCATCACCGTCATCGGCACGCCATGCTCGGACAACACCACGACCGAACGCTTCCATGAATTCCTGGCGCTCTTGTCCGACGATCCGACCACGATCACCTATCTCGAGTTCCGCGCCGATTATCACGTCGAGCTGCGCTTCACCGACGGCCGCACCAAAGCGATCCCGTTTCTGATGCTACCCTTGTCCAAGCTGCCGCCCGACTTCTTCCCGCTCACCTGCCGCACCTGCGTCGACTATGCCAACGCACTCTCGGATATCACGGTCGGCTACATGGGGGGGCAGGGAGAGCAATGGCTGATCGTACGCAACCAGCGCGGCGAGGAACTGCTGTCGCTGCTCGGCGACGAGATGGTGGTGTCGGAGCCCGGCTCGAACGGCAAGCGGCACGGCGCTGTCAAGGGCTTCATCGGCAATGTCGAACGCGCTGCCGGCGGCCTGCCGCTCAACACCATGCCGAACTGGCTCCGGCCCATCGTGGCGTGGGCGATGCCGCGGTTCGGCCCCCGCGGGCTAGAATTCGCACGCGCGCGGCTCGAGATGAAAGCCGCCGAGACCGTGCTCCATCTAAGACGGGAACACCCTCGGCGGATGAAAAACATGATCCCAGCGCACGTATGGAAACTGGTCGCACCCTACGGTCTCGAACCACACGCTGACGAGACGAAGCCGGATCGGCAGTCATAGACGGCAGTCGCCCGGCCCCATCAATGAGGATTGCCGACGAAACGCCCGGCTTCCATGTGTAGCGCGCGATCGGAAAACTTCTCGGCCAGATGCGGCTGATGCAGTGTCGTCAGAACGGCCATGCCGCGACTGCGCGTCAGCCCGTGCAGTAGCCCGAGAATCTGTTCGGCCGTTTCCGGATCGAGGCTCGCCACCGGCTCGTCCGCCAATATGATCCGGCTGTTCTGAGCAATTGCCCGGGCGATGGCCACCCGTTGTTGCTGCCCGCCCGAGAGCGTGTCTGCGCGCTGGTCGATGTGATCGGCGAGGCCAACCGCCACGAGTGCCTCGACAGCAATTCGTTCGTCGGCATGGTCGAACTGACGCGTCATCACCCGCCACAACGGCACGCCAGCCAGTCGACCCGCCAGCACGTTGTCGATCGCCGAAAGGCGCCGGACGAGATTGAACTGCTGAAATACGACGCCGATCTGCCGCCGGGCGTCCGCCAGCGGACGGCCCTGGAGTCCCGAGAAGGATTGTCCGCATAGCGTAACCGAACCCGCATCGGGCTCGGCCAGCCGGGTGAGGCACCGAAACAACGTGGTCTTGCCGGAGCCACTGGCACCCAGCACCGCGACGAACTCGCCGGAATTGACCTCGATCGAGGCGTCGACCAGAGCGTGGCGCGTGCCGTAGCTCTTGGCCAGGCCTTCTGCGGCGAGGACGGGCATCAAATCAGCCTCCGCCTGAGCCACGCACTCACACTGTCGATCACGGTCACCATCACCAAGACGATCAGCAGAATGGTCAGCACGCGATCGAACAGCAACAGATCGACGCTGTTCTTGAGTTCCTGCCCAATGCCGCCCGCGCCGACCACTCCCAGCACGGTCGAGGCACGGATGCTCCACTCCCACATATAGAGCGAGGAGGAAGCGAGGCTCGGCAGCACATCAGGAATCAACGCGTACCGGATCACCTTCAAGCGGCTCGCGCCCGACATGATCACGGCCTCGATCGGCCCGCGTTCGGCCGTTTCTATGGTTTCCGCCCAGAGTTTGGCGATGGAGCCCGCCGAGTGCAGCGCCACGCCGAGTACGCCCGCAAACGGCCCGAGCCCGACAGCGGCGACGAAGATCAACGCGAAGATGAAGCTGTCGATGCCACGCAGAACATTGAGCAGAAAGCGCGCCGGGATGGACAGCCAAGCCACGGGCGCGGTGTTTCGCGCCGCGAGCAGGCAGACCGGCACCGCGATCAAGACACCGAACGACGTGCCGATGGTACCCATGGCGACCGTCTCGGCCGCGCGATAGCTGAGGATGCCGATCTCTGAAAAGTCTGGCGGCCAGGCGCGCGCTGCCCAGTTCCCCAGACGAGGCAAGCCGGCCCATAGCTTGCTGAAGCTGACCTCCGCCACGCTCAGGCAAACTATGTAAAAGGCGACAAACGCCAAAAGCAGCCCAGCGAACGCATAGCGTTCACTGGGCTTGCGCGTTCTCAATCTCAGGTGTTCTCGGGTGCCGTGCAACGGGGCCTACTTACTCGCTTGCTGAGGCTTCAGTCGGCCTACGGCTATGCCGGCATCCTCGATCAGCTTATAGCCCGCGTGGGTGTTGGCGACCCATCCCGTGTAATTCTTGGGCATGAGCGTCTTGGCTTCTTCCTCGGTGATCGCCAGCACCGCATCCTGGATTTTCTTGGTCATCGCGGTGTCGAACCCTTTGCGAACCACCAGTGGGTCGTTAGGTAGGGGATCGGATTGCCAAACGATCTTGACCTGTTCGGCCTTCACCGTGCCGCGTTCGATCAAGCCGTTCAAGTTGCGGTCGAAATCGGAGGCGAGATCGGTCTGATCGTTGACGACAGACAGCACCTGCGCCGCATGCGACGCCCCGTCACGGTACTGGAAATAGCTCTTGGGGTCGATACCCTGCGTCTTGAACCAGTGTGTCGGAACCAGCCAACCGGAGGTTGAGCCGGCATCCGCCAACGACAGCCGCAATCCCTTGGCGTCTTCCGGCCACTTTGTGATCTTGGCATCGGGGCGCGCCACGATGATCGAATGGTACGTCGGCTTGCCGTTGTACTTGACCGTAGCGATGGCCTGCGCCCCGCCCTCGCTGTTGGCGAGCACGTAGCCCCATGGGCCCATCCAAGCGACGTCGGCCTGGCCGTTGGCAAGAGCGACCGCAATGCCGGCCCAATCGGTGGTGACGACCAGCTCGTATTCGCGGCCGAGCTTTTCGGCAAGATGCTTGAAGAACGGCTCGTAGGCCTTCTTGGTATCCGAAGCTGAAGGCTGGAACGGGCCAACGGCAAAGCGAAGTTTTTCAGCCGCCTTTGCGGGACTGGCGACCAGCACAGCGCTGAAGACCGCCACTACAAGTTGCTTCAACATTACCGAAGTCTCCCGATTTCGCCTCTGGCAACGCACCACACGGCGTGCCGATTGCGCCCTAACCTGAACCGGGTAACAGACACGCCATTGTGGCGCGAGAGAGTTCCCCATCACCAGACTTCAGTTTGTCGTGAGCAGCACGTCCTTGGCCTCGTTGATCTTGGCCGCCAGATAGTTCGAACCACCCCGGTCGGGATGCAGTTTCAACATCAGGTCGCGATGCGCGCGGCGGATCTCGTCTTCGGTCGAATCCGGTCTCACGCCGAGGATCTCTGCCGCTTCTGCCCGTGTCATGCGCCCGTCGGGTCCGCGCGACATTTCGGCTTCGCCGCGCGCCATATCCTCGCGCCAGGTGGCGTGGGTGCCGTCGAGATAGACCTCGATGATCTGCGCCGACTGCGGGTCGTTGAACCGGCAGTCCTGCCACAGCAGCGCGAGTTCCGCCGGCTTCAGGTTTTCGATGCGGCGCCCCTTGAACACGCCTTTCACCACGCGCCCGGTCACGGCACCGGTCGCATGATCGAGTTCCACCTCGAGGTGTTCGGTCGAGACGCGCGACGATTGCCCTTGAGATGGCCGACCCCAACCGGGAATGTTTGGCCACTGGCGGCTGTTCGCCGAGAACAGCCAAAGGGCCAACATGACCAGCGGCACCGCATAGCCCGTCGCACCCCTCAGCGTCAGCGCGAGTGCACCACACGCAGCGACGACGCCGGCACCGATCCGCAGCCTGCGGGCGAGAGCGGTCGGGTTCGCAACTGTGAACTGACGTGCGGCCAGCAACGTCGCGACGAGCGCGAGTATCCCAAACAGAAAATACTGCATTCGCGTTTCACCGGCCTCCAGGCTTCAACTGATCGAGCAACAGACGCACTCCTTTGCCGCCCGACGCATGGCTCAGCTTTTCGAGCGCCGACCGTCCACCCGCGGCGTAGGCTGCGACCGCGGTCAGTAGCGCACGCAGTTGATCGGCCGATCCCGCGTCGAACCGACACCAGGCACCGTGGGTCAAGCGCGCAATCTCGCGGAAGGCGACTTCGGCCCGGCCATCATGCCCTTCTTGAAACAAGAACACCGGAACGCCCAGCAGCGCGAGTTCGCCCGCGCGGTGGCACAGCGCATCGACGTCCTCCTCCATGCAGTCGCCGACATAGACGAGCGCGTCGACCTTCTTGTTCTCGCATTCCGTGCGGGTGTGAGTGAGTACCTTGCCGATCTGGGTGTATCCGCCCTGGCAGCTGACGGTGGTCATCAGGCGGGCCAGCGCGGATGGGTCAGATACCCATTTTGACGACCGGCACTCGCCCGCCCCGCGAAAAAACACGAGTTGCACGTCGAGACCACCGATCGTCTTGACGGCCGCGAACATGTCGGCCTGCAGCGCAAGCGCCATGTCCCACGTCGGCTGCCGGCTCATCGTGGCGTCCATCGCGAATACCAGTCGCCCACGACTTTGCCCGGTCGCCCGAGCCATAGATTTCATTTTTGCCACAAACTCGGCGACGTCAGCCGACGACGCATGGGCCGCCGCCGGTTGCGGTCCATCGGAGCGCCTGGGGACGTGATCTGGAGCTTTGACTTCCGGCAAAGGCTTGCCGCTGGATACGTCCGCGGCGTCCTTAGTGTGCGTCGGCTTCTTGGAGTTGCCCATGGCCCAAGTGAAGCATGTCCCGGCGCGCCAGCCAAGCGAGGAGGGACGCAATCGGCTGACGACCGGGCCGCCTCACGCGCCGTAGCCGCCGAGCCCCAGCAATTCCACGTTGCCGCCCGTGGCCGTAATGTCGGTCGAGCGTACACGCTCGGTCATGAAGCGCAGGAGATAGTTGGGTCCACCGACCTTCGGCCCGCTGCCGGAAAGCCCTTCGCCCCCGAACGGCTGCACGCCGACCACCGCGCCAATCTGATTGCGGTTGACATAGAGATTGCCGACGCGGGCGTGCTCGCCGACGTAGTCCGCCACCGCACCGATGCGGCTGTGGAGCGCGAGCGTCAATCCGTATCCCGAGGCATTGATTGCGGCAACCACCTGATCCAAGCGCCCGGCCTCCCAGCGCACGACATGGAGGATCGGCCCGAACACCTCGCGGTCGAGCTGCTCCAAACGGGCAATCTCAAAGGCGGCCGGCGCCACAAAGGTCCCGACCCGGCAGGCCTTGGGCAATTCAACGTCGATCAGCTGCCGGCCAACACGCTGCATCTTGAGCTTGTGGCCTTCGAGCGTGTCCTGCGCGGCCTCGTCGATGACAGGCCCGATGTCGGTGGCGTAGTCGAACGGATCGCCGATATCGAGGGCCGCGATGGCGCCCGTCAGCATGTCGATTGTCCGGCCGGCAATTTCGGACTGAAGGAACAGAACGCGCGCGGCCGAGCACCGCTGACCGGCGCTGTCGAAGGCCGAGCGTACGACATCGCGCACCACCTGCTCGGGCAGCGCGCTCGAATCTGCGATCATCGCATTGAGCCCGCCCGTCTCGGCAAGCAACGGAACGATCGCGCCCCGCCGCTCGACGAGGGCGCGCTGGATAGCCCAGGCGGCATCGTTGGATCCGGTGAAGGCGACGGCCTTGATACGCGGATCCTTGACCAGCGCCGCGCCAACCACGCCGGTGCCGGGCAACAGGTGGAGAGCGGCCGGCGGCACACCGGCCTCATGCAGAATGCGTGTCGCCAGATACGCCGCAATGGGCGTCTGCTCAGCCGGTTTGGCCAAAACGGGATTGCCGGCCGCAAGTGCCGAAGCGATCTGGCCCACGAAAATCGCAAGCGGAAAGTTCCACGGGCTGATGCAGGCAACCGGTCCGCGCCCGCGATACTCGAGCGTGTTGGTCTCACCCGTGGGGCTCTTTAGCGCAACCGGTGCAGAGAGCAGCCGCCGCGCCTCGCTCGCCGCAAAACGCAGGTGATCGACCGCCTCGCGCACCTCGCCTTGCGCATTCTCCAAAGTCTTGCCCGCTTCACGCACGACGACGGCCATCAACTGCGAGCGGTCCCGTTCGAAAAAGTCAGCGGCGAGATCGAGGATCTCGGCCCGGCGCTCGACCGACGTCCGCTCCCATCCGTGCGCGGCATCGACCGCACTCCGGACCGCCGCCTCGATGTCTTCGGGCCCCGCGGCGACCACGCTGCCCAGGCGCTGACGCTGGTCGTGCGGGCAGAGCGCAATGTCGAATGGACGGCCCTCGTCCCTGACCTCGCCTGCGATGATCGGCGCGGCGAGGAACGGGGTTCTGAGCACCGCCGCCATCTCGCTCATCACACCTGCGCGGATGGCCGTATCGGACAGCGCGATTCCCGCGCTCGCCTTGCGGATGGGCACGAAGATGTCGCGCGGACGCGGAATGTCCCGCGCCAGCTCCTTGGTCGTCGTCTTGGCCGTATCCCCGGTGGTGTCTTTTGCCGATACCCTCGGTTGTCGAAGCTTGCCGTCCTCGATGCCGGCACCCGTGCGCTGACGCTCGGCCGCCTCGACCGGATCGCGGATGATGTAAGCGACGGGAGCCTTGTCATCGGCGAGCCGGTTGACAAACGACGTGTTGGCCCCGTTCTCGAGGAGCCTGCGCACGAGATACGCCAACAGGTCCTCGTGTCCACCGACGGGAGCGTAGATCCGGCACCGGTGATCGAGCTTGCCTTGGCCAACAACCTCTTCGTAGAGCGCTTCGCCCATGCCGTGCAGCCGCTGGAACTCGAAGGCGGAATTCCCGCCGGCAACCAATCCCGCCGCCAGAGAATGGGCATTGTGGGTCGCGAACTGCGGGTAGAACGCGTCAGTGCCGGAGAGCAGCAAACGCATCGCTGCCATGTAGGACACATCCGTGTGGAGTTTGCGTGTGAACACCGGATAATCCGACAGTCCCCGCTCCTGCGCGCTCTTGATCTCGCTATCCCAGTAGGCACCCTTGACGAGGCGAACCGGAATGCGCCTTCCGCCCCGTTCTGCCAGCCGCCGAAGCCACCTGAGCACGGGAATGGCACGCTTGCCGTAGGCCTGAACCGCGATCCCGAGCCCGGCCCAGCCGTCGAGGGCCGGATCGGTAAAGGCGCCGTAGAACATGGCGAGCGTCGGCTCCAGCCGGTCCTGCTCCTCGGCATCGATGGTGACCGCGAGGCCGCGTGCACGCGCTGCCCGCAGCAGGTTCGAAAGGCGCGGCAGCAATTCGCCACGAGCCGCGCATCCTTGCCGGGCTCGAAGCGGGGATGCAACGCCGACAACTTCACCGACAGGCTCGGCCGCGCCATCAGCGCATCCGGGTGCTGCGAGGTCAGCACACCCGAGGCCGCGCCGACCAGTTCAATGGCCTGCATATAGCGGTCGTAGTAGCGCGCGGCGTCGTTCTCGCTGCGGGCCGCTTCGCCCAGCATATCGTAGGAGAAGCGATAGCCCTTGGCTTCGAAGCCGCGCGCCCGCGCGATCGCCTCGCCGATGTCGCGGCCCAAAACGAACTGATCACCCATCACCTTCACGGCCTGCCGCACGGCCTGCCGGATAACCGGCTCGCCCGAGCGTGCGATGAGCCGCTTCATGACGTTGATAGGACCCGAGCCCTTCGCTTCCTTCAGCTTTACGATCCGCCCGGTCAGCATCAGCCCCCAGGTCGACGCATTGACGAAGGTACTGTCGGAATGTCCCTGGTGACGATCCCAATGGCCGGCTCCAAGCTTCTCGGCAATCAAGCGGTCCGCCGTCTCCGAGTCTGGAATGCGGAGCAACGATTCGGCGATGCACATTAAGATCACGCCCTCTTCGTTGGAGAGGCCGTATTCTCGCAGGAAGGCATCAATGCCGCCGAGCTTGTGGGCATTGGCGCGCGCCGTCAGCACCAGCTTGCGCGCGATGTCGGCGATGCGGCGCCGCTCGTCCTCGGTAAACACGGCACGCTCGATGAGGCCGCCGACCAGCCGGCCCTCGTCGAAGAGGTGGTAGGCCGCGATCTCGTCCCGCGCTGCATCCGCGCCAAGATCACCACCAGCCGAATGGGCCAGCCCGCCGGTGCCCCGGGCCGCGGACCCATCTCGTGCTTCCGCTCCTGACGCACCTTTGGCGTTCGACTTTCGCACCGCGACCATGCTGTCTCCCGTCGGCCTAGAGCACGCCTACGATTCGGAAGCCCTATGTTAGCAGATGCCCTTCGACCCCCGAAGTGATCCTTCGGCCTTGACTGGAGCACCGTGATCGGCAGACCTACCCGTCTCGATTTGATTGGGGGACCTCGATTGAAGAGCATCAGCGTCAGGGCCGTGCGCACCTTGAAAGTTCTCAGGCGTGAGATCGCGCTCATACGCTCGCGGGGAGAGAGCCTTGCGCTGGTTCCGACCATGGGCGCACTGCACGACGGACACCTCGCGCTGGTCAAGCTCGCCAAGAAGAAGGCCGACCGCGCCGTGGTCTCAATTTTCGTGAACCCTAAGCAATTCGCGCCACATGAGGATTTCAGCCGCTATCCCCGTCGCGAGGCCGACGACATCGCGAAGCTGGCGGCAGTCGCCGCCGACCTCGTCTGGCTGCCGCGCCCTGCCGAAATGTACCCGGCCAACTTTGCCACCCGCATTGCGCCGGAGGGCGCCGCGCAGGACCTCGAAACCGAGTTCCGACCGCATTTTTTCGGTGGCGTGACGACGGTTGTCGCCAAGCTGTTCAACCAGGTGACCCCGGACCTCGCGATTTTCGGCGAGAAGGACTTCCAGCAGCTCACCGTCATCAAACAGCTGGTGCGCGATCTCGACATGCCGTTGAAGGTTGTCGGAGCACCGACGACACGCGCTCGCGATGGGCTCGCACTGTCGTCGCGCAACGCCTACCTCAGCGACGCCGAGCGGCAGATTGCACCCGCCCTGATCCAGATCCTCCGCGACACGGCGGATCGGGCACGCCGCGGTGGCAACATCCATCAGATCAGGGCAGACGCCACGCTCGGCCTGTTGCAGGCTGGATTCACCAAAGTCGACTACGTCGATGTGCGGGACGCAGACACGCTTGGCCCCTATCAATCGAAGAGCGGGCGCAAGGGCCGCGCCCTGGCCGCCGCCTGGCTTGGCAAGACACGGCTCATCGACAACGTCGGCGTATAGAAATTTTGTTCTAGTTCTGGCGAAATTTGTCAGGATCTCGGCGGATATTCGTCAAGCTTGCTACTCAAAACAGCCGGATGTTCCACGCCGCGGCCCGCGGCTGTGGTTAATTCGTAAAATTGAAGTGACATTCATCACTTTTGCTTCACGGCCGCGCGCCATCCTCAGGGCTAACACCCACGGAAAAGGCAGGGGCCAGAATGGCTGACACAGCAACAGGATCGCAGGCGACCGCATCGGCAATCGGTGAACGGCCGGTCTATGAATTTGTCAAGCCCGAAGCATTCCTGGCAGCTGGTGAGCCGGTCGGAACAGTCGTGTTCAACGTGACCGACTACGGCGCCGTGGCCGACGCCGCCGTCAACAACCAACCCATGATCCAGGCCGCGATCGATGCGGCACACGCGGCTGGCGGTGGCATCGTCTACATTCCTGAAGGCGTGTACGGGATCGCGGCCCACCCCGGCGGCGACGGCAGCATTCAGGTGCAATCGAACGTTTTTCTGAAGGGCGCCGGCCTGGGCGCCACCTCGCTGCGGCTGGTCGATGGCTCAGACGCCGACATCACCGGCCTCGTGCGCTCTCCTGCCGACGCAGGCACCGACAACTGGGGCGTGGCCGACCTGTCGATCGACGGCAACAAGGCGAACACCTCAGGCGAGGTTATAGGCTTCTATACCGGTCCGCGGCCTGGCGACACGCTGGCCGACCATGATGTGACCGTGCTCCGCGTCGAGGTCGAGAACGCATCATCCTACGGCTTCGACCCGCACGAGCAGACGGTGCGGCTCTCGATCCGCGATAGCGTCTCCCACGACAACGGCCTCGACGGGTTCACGATCGACTTCACATCCGAGAGCGAACTGGTCGGCAACCTTGCCTACGGCAACGGCCGTCATGGCTTCAACGTCGTGACGAGTTCGAGCGGCATCTACCTCGAAGGCAACGTCGCCCACGGCAACGGCAGCTCCGGCCTGGCCATCCAGCGCGGCAGCGAGGATCGCCCTTCGCCCAGCAACGTCGTCGTTCGCGGCGGTGAGTTCAGCGGCAACGCGCGCGAAGGCATCCTGATCCAGACCGCGACCGACGTCACGATCTCGGGCGTCGACGTGCACGACAACGGCCGCCAGGGCATACGCATTTATGGCGGCAGCGAGATCACCGTCACCGACAGCAATATCAGCGCCAATTCGCAGAGCCTCGCCGACGGTTACTCCGAAGTCTTGATCTCGGCCTTCGAGGACACGGTCCATGGCCTCACCTACGCGGCCGCCAACAACCTGATCGAGGGCAACGCGATCGGCGGTGGCTCGGACACGTTGGCCCGCTACGGCATCGAGGAACGCGCGGGCAACACCTCGCTCAATATCGTAGGCGAAAACACTTTCGGCGCGACGGCGCGCGGGCCCATCGCACTGGCTGGCCAGGGCAGCTATGCCGACAAGCTCGGGACCAGCCTCGCCGACACCATCGTCGGCAGCAGCACCCAGGATCGCATCGTGGGCGGCGACGGCGACGATATCGCCTCAGGTCAGGACGGCAACGATCTGGTCGACGGCGGCACGGGCAATGACCGCCTCACAGGCGGCAAGGGCGACGACGTGCTGCTTGGCGGCGATGGCGTCGACACGTTGAACGGGAATTCCGGCAACGACCAGCTGCACGGCGGCGAAAGCGATGACAATCTGACGGGCGAAGCTGGCAACGACACGCTCGGAGGCGGTGGGGGCAACGACACCGTCAGCGGCGGCTCTGGCGACGATACGTTCCTGGCCGACGCTGGCGACGACATCATCGACGGCGGCTCGGGCATCGACACGCTTGATTTTTCTTCGCTGAACGCAGCCATTCTCGTTGATCTCTCGGCCCGCTCCGCTGTCGGCGCGAATTCCGGCACGGACCGTGTGGCGAGCATCGAAAACATCGCCGGTAGCAGCTTTGCCGATTCGATCACGGGCGACAAGAACGCGAACACGCTCGCGGCGGGCGGCGGCGATGACACCATCCGCGGCCTCGGTGGTTCCGACACGCTAGCCGGCGGCGCGGGACACGACACGTTCGTGTGGACCACCAAGGATGTCTTCGCCTCGGGCGTACACCAGGGCACCGACCGGATCGTCGACTTCTCAGCCGACGACGTGCTCGATTTCCGCGGCCTGTTCGCAGGCCAGACCGTTGCCTCCGTCGAACAAGTCCTCGTGGCTCGCGACACAGCCGAGGGCACCACGATCTCTGCCCGCATTGGCGGAAACTTCCAGGACGTGGTCGTGCTGGTCGATGTCCACGGGGTGAGTGTGCCGTCACTCCACGAAGGCAGCGCGATCCTCGTGTAGCGCATCTGACGTTTGCCCCCACGCGCGGTCGACCTCGACACCAAACGTCAGATACAAAGGCTACACTCGCATCATAGCCTTGCTCGTGTTGCTTGTGGTTCTGACACGTGCACTGAACGGCGCAGCGACGTTACGCAAACGTCGGAACCCGTCACACGGGTGTGAACTGTAGCGCACGGGCCACGGCCCTCGCGCGCCGAGGCTTGCCAATCCACAGGCTGACGTGCGAACTCCCGCGCTCATGGCGCGAGATTCGTCGTCGCGATCCGGCAGCGCGCAGCGCAGACGTGCAGTCGTCATCGAGCGGACGCCGGCAACGGCATCGGGTACGTTCATTTCGCGGCGTGAAAGGTGTATGACCAGCCGGGCCGGAAGCGTGGGTGTTTCGCCGCGACGTGATGCGTGTTGATCCTCGACAGGGATGTTTCCCGCAATGAGCAAGCCCAACACGGCCAGACCGAACACGGCCAGTTCGCAGAACGACCTCTTTTTGGGTTCCGTAACCGATATGACCGACAAAACTTCGCGGGCACGTAAGCCCTCCGATGCGCCCGCCGGGTCCTACGGCGAAAGCGACATCGAAGTACTGGAAGGCCTCGAGCCCGTGCGCCGCCGCCCTGGCATGTACATCGGCGGCACCGACGAGAAGGCGATGCACCACCTGTTCGCCGAGGTGATCGACAACGCCATGGACGAGGCCGTGGCCGGCCACGCTACCCGCATCGACGTCGAACTCGACGCGCACGGCTTCCTTGCCGTCACCGACAACGGTCGCGGCATTCCCATCGGCCCACATCCGAAGTTCAAGAACAAGTCGGCGCTCGAAGTCGTCATGACCATCCTGCATGCCGGCGGCAAGTTCGACAGCAAGGCCTACAACACGTCGGGCGGCCTGCACGGCGTTGGCGTCTCCGTCGTCAATGCGCTGTCGGAGGAACTCGAGGTCCAGGTCGCCCGCGAACAGCAGCTCTACCGCATGGTATTCTCGCGCGGCGAGCCGCAGACCAAGCTCGAGAAACTCGGGCCGACCATGAACCGGCGCGGCACCAAGGTGCGCTTCAAGCCAGACGAGAAAATCTTCGGAAAAGACTGCGCGTTCAAGCCTGCCCGCATCATGAAGATGGCGCGCTCCAAGGCCTATCTGTTCGGCGGCGTCGAGATCCGCTGGTCGTGTGACCCGTCCCTGATCACCGACGCGACGCCACCTGAAGCGGTCTTTCATTTCCCCGGCGGGCTCAAGGACTATCTGACGGAAAGCATCGACGGCCGCGCGCGGGTCACCAAAGACATCTTTGCTGGCCGCGTCGAAAAGGAAGGCGGGCATGGCTCGGTCGAGTGGGCCGTGGCCTGGATCGCCGACGACGACGGGTTTTCATCCTCCTACTGCAACACCATTCCAACCGCCGAAGGCGGCACCCACGAGAACGGCCTCCGGCAAGCGCTCTACAAAGCGCTCCGCGCCTACGGGGAGTTGACCGGCAACAAGAAGGCGCAGCAGATCACGTCCGAGGACGTGATGGGCACGGCCGCTTCCATGCTCGCCATTTTCATCCGCGAGCCGGAGTTCCAGGGCCAGACCAAGGACAAGCTGGCGACGGTCGAAGCGACCCGTATCGTCGAGACCACCGTGCGCGACGCCTTCGACCACTGGCTGGCCGATAGCCCCCAGCAGGCGACACGGCTGCTGGAATGGACCGTCGATCAGGCCGAAGAACGCCTGAAGCGCCGCCGCGAGAAGGAGGTGTCGCGCCAATCGGCGACGCGCAAGCTCAGGCTGCCCGGCAAGCTCGCGGACTGCTCGATTCAATCGGCGGCAGGCACGGAAATCTTCATCGTCGAGGGTGACAGCGCCGGCGGTTCGGCCAAGAGTGCCCGCAGCCGCGAGACGCAAGCCATATTGCCATTGCGCGGCAAGATCCTGAACGTCGCCAACGCGTCCTCCGCCAAGCTCGCCCAGAACCAGCTGCTGGGCGACCTGATCCAGGCGCTCGGTTGCGGCACGGGCTCCAAGTATCGCGACGAGGACCTGCGCTACGAGCGCGTGATCATCATGACCGACGCCGACGTCGACGGTGCTCACATCGCGTCATTGCTGATCACCTTCTTCTATCAGGAGATGCCTGAGCTGATCGAGAACGGGCATCTGTTCCTCGCCGTGCCGCCGCTGTTCCGACTGACCTACAAGGGCGAGGCGGCCTACGCCCGCGACGAGAAGCAGCGCGCGGTGTTGCTCGAGACGGTGTTCAAGGGCAAGAAGCCTGACGTGACCCGCTTCAAGGGCTTGGGCGAAATGGATTTCAAGGACTTGAAGAGCACGACGATGGACCCGGCCAAGCGGCTGCTGCTCAAGGTTGAGGTCTCAGCAGCTGACAAAATCGCAATCTCGGAATCCGTCAATGCATTGATGGGCTCAAAGCCCGAGGCCCGGTTTCGCTTCATCCAGGACCGTGCGGCGTTCGCCAAGGATCTCGATGTGTGAGTCCGACCTCGATCGTATGGATCCCCGCTGCGCGCCTCTGAGCGTTCGGCGGACGGGATCTGGGTTACACATCACAACACTGTTTCTCCGACCGCGGCACAATTGTCATGCGACTTTCGGAGTATCTCCAAGCTGTGGCCACGGACAGTGAGTCGCGGCACGCCTTCGGGAAACAGGGGAACTCATCCATGAACGCAAAAGCTCTCGGTGCCGAGTTTATCGGCACGTTCGCGCTCGTCACCGCCACATGCGGCGCAGCGCTGTTCTCGGCGCCATCGGGTGGAGGCCTCGTCGGCGTCTCGATCGCCATCGGATTATCGGTTTTGATGATGGCCTATGCCGTCGGACATGTCTCGGGCGGCCATTTCAACCCGGCCGTCACGCTCGGCCTCGTCGCCGCCGGTCGCTTCGATGCGTCCAAAGCACCGCTCTACATCGCAGCCCAGGTGCTCGGTGGCATTGCCGCTGCGGCCATTTTTTCGATCATCCTCAGCGGTCAGGTCGGCGGCGGTAAGGTGGTATTCAATACATTCGCGGCCATCTCCAACACCTTCGGCGCCAAGGGCGGGTTCTCGATGACCTCGGCGATCCTGATCGAAGTTGTGATCACTGCGCTGTTCCTGATCGTCATCGTCGGCTCGACGTCGAAGGGCGCGCCGGTCGGCTTCGCACCGCTCGCGATCGGCGTCGCGCTGATGGTGCTGCATCTGGTGTCGATTCCGGTTACCAACGCTTCCCTCAACCCGGCTCGCTCGACGGCTCCGGCGCTGTTTGCCGGCGGCGAAGCGCTTGCGCAGCTATGGGTATTCTGGGTGGCGCCCATCGTCGGTGGCATCATCGGTGGCATCATCGGCCGCTGGTTGCAGGACGAGTGAACTGATGGCCGGCCATAACCGGCTCCAATGCCAGATCTCGACGGGCCGCGGATCACTCCGCGGCCCGTTTTGCGTCCAAGGGGTGCGCGGGCTCTGCCTCCAGGGCGGCGAAGTCGCGCCGAACTCACCATAATACAACGCCGATTGTCACACAGACCTGCCTTTGCCTTGCCTTTTCGGATTGGTTGTGTCAGCAGCTTCTAGTCTTGGGCGCAGGGGGATTCGGCACTTCTTATCCCTTCTCGAGACGACCCCTTTACAATTGCCGCTGAGGCATACGTTTCTCCCCTGCGCTCCGCCGTCCGCTGCCGCAGCGTCATCGCGCGCCGGCGGATCCTCGCGCCCCATGCCTCCGGCTGACGGGCGTACCGCTGAGAGTGCAACTGGAGAGACGTTTTTTGGAAACGAAAGCCTTCGCTGAGCTTGGCCTCAGCCCCAAGGTATTGGCCGCCATCGAAGCGTCCGGCTATACGATCGCGACCCCCATCCAATCGGCCGCCATCCCGATCGCCATCGCCGGACGCGATGTTCTTGGAATCGCCCAAACCGGAACCGGCAAGACTGCGGCCTTCACGCTGCCGATGATCACGCGGTTGGAAACCGGCCGGGCGCGTGCCCGCATGCCGCGCTCGCTGATCCTGGCGCCAACGCGCGAACTGGCTGCCCAGGTGGCGCAGGCGTTCGAGAAATACGGCGTCAATCACAAGCTCGACGTGGCGCTGCTGATCGGCGGCGTGTCGATGGACGATCAGGTCAAGAAACTCGACCGCGGCGTCGATGTGCTGATTGCAACCCCCGGCCGTCTACTCGACCATTTCGGACGCGGCCGCATTATGCTGATGGGCGTCGAGATACTGGTCATCGACGAAGCCGACCGCATGCTCGACATGGGCTTCATCCCGGACATCGAGAAGATCTGCAAGCTGCTGCCGCCGAAGCGCCAGACGCTGTTCTTCTCGGCCACCATGCCGGCTGAAATCACGCGCCTCGTCGATACCTTCCTGAAGGATCCGGTGCGCGTCGAAGTCGCCAAGCCGGCAACCACCGCCAAGACGATTACCCAGCGCTTCCGCTTCTGCCGCGATGGCGAGGACTACGCCAAACGCGAGGCCCTGCGCGACCTGATGCGCGTCGAGGACGTGCGCAACGCCATCATCTTCTGCAATCGCAAGCGCGATGTGGCGATCCTTCTGAAGTCGCTCTTGAAGCATGGTTTCAATGCGGGTGCGCTACATGGCGACATGGAGCAGTCGGCACGCACAGCCACGCTCGACAAATTCCGCTCGGGCGAAATTACGTTCCTGGCGGCCAGCGACGTTGCCGCCCGCGGCCTCGACATCCCCGACGTAAGCCACATCTTCAATTTCGACCTGCCGTGGCAGTCGGACGACTATGTCCATCGGATCGGTCGCACGGGGCGGGCTGGAAAGCTCGGCTACTCGGCGTCGCTGGTCACGGGCGAGGACCTGAAGCTTCTGAAGGACATCGAAAAGATCACCGGCGAAGCGGCGATCTGGCTCGGCGACCCACCGAACGAAGACGACATGTCCAATGCCGGCAAGCGGCGGCGCGGACGTGGTGCAAGTGCGGGCGGCGGGCGCGGAGCCGATCGCGGTGCCCGTCGCGACAGCCGCCCCGAAGGTCGCGGCGAGGAGCGGGGACGGGAGCGCCCGCGTCGCAGTGGTCCGAGGCCGGAGCCGGCACAGGCACCGGGAGCCGAGTTGCACGACAGCGGTCGCGCCAGCACAGAGCAACCTATCGAGTTCCGCGCTGGCTCAGCCGAAACAGCTGACAGGCCGGTTCGGAATTCCGGGCCGACGAGGCCACCCAGGCGCGAGAGGCCCCAGCGCTCCGAGAGGAAACCTGACGCTCGCGAGCACGAGCGTCAAGACACACCGCGCGGCGGCGGCCGTCAGGCGCAATCGCGTCACGATGACGCCGACAACCTATCGCCCCGGGCCGTGCGACCGCAGGTGGAGCG
>PEQZ01000001.1 GCA_002928395.1 Hyphomicrobium sp. | reverse complement strand
GAGCGATGCTCCGCATCGACGGGGGAGGGGAAGTACGGTTGGCGTATGGGGTCCATGAAGCCAATGCTGAGTATGATGCTGGCGGTTCACGCATTTGGATTGACGGCCGGGTCAGCCGGGGCCGCCGATGTCGCGTTCGGACAGTACCTTTCGTCCGAGTGCGTGACGTGTCATCGTGCCGACGGCCAGGATGTCGGCATTCCCTCGATCGTCGGATGGCCGGCCGACCAGTTCGTCTCAGTGCTCAAGTCGTACAGGAACAAGGAGCGCGCGAACCCGATCATGCAAAGTGTGGCCGGGCGGCTCAGCGACGATGAGATGCAGGCGCTGGCGGCTTACTATGCGGCGCTCCGTCGCCAGCCCGAAGAGCAGTCGTGCGAGCAGAAGTCTGGCGCGCTGGCGGCGGGAAAGCCTTGTTGATGACAAGGTGGGGACGAGAGGGGTAAATCAGGGTCATCGACAACAGGGAGACTGCGCGATGATCACCCGCCGGACATTCGCAACAATCGCCGCAAGTGCCGCTGCGACCGCAACCATGGCCAGATTTCCGATGCCGGCTCTCGCCCAGGCCAAGGCCAAGGTCGTGGTGATCGGCGGCGGCCCAGGGGGCGCGACGGCGGCCAAGTACATCGCCAAGGACAGCGCGTCGGCCATCGAGGTCACGCTGGTCGAGCCAACGAAGCAGTTCGTCACCTGCTTCCATTCAAACCTCGTGCTCGGCGGCATCAGGCCGATCGAGAGCATCACCCATACCTACGACAAGCTGGCGTCCGCCTACGGCATCACGATGAACCACCAGATGGCCAAGGCCGTCGACCGCGACAAGCGCGAGGTGTCGCTCGCCGACGGCTCGAAGCTCGCCTATGACCGGCTCGTGGTGTCGCCGGGGATCGACCTCAAGTACGACAGTGTGCCGGGCTGGGGCAAGGAGCACGAGGAGGCGATGCCGCATGCCTGGAAGGCCGGGCCTCAGACCTCGCTCTTGAAGGCCAAGCTGGATGCCGTGCCGGATGGCGGCGTGATCGTGATGCTGGCGCCGCCTGTTCCCTACCGCTGCCCGCCCGGGCCCTATGAGCGCGTGTCGATGATGGCGCACGTCCTGAAAAAAGCCGGCAAATCGAAGTGCAAGATCATCATCCTCGATCCCAAGGACAAGTTCTCCAAGCAGGCCGTGTTCCAGGAGGGCTGGGACAAACAATATCCGGGCATGATCGAGTGGATCACCCGGTCGATCTACGAAAGCGTCAAGTCGGTCGATCCGAAGACGAACACGGTGGTGACGGGCTTTGAAACCTACAAGGCGGCGCTGGTCAATGTGATACCGGCTCAGAAGGCGGCCGCGATCGTCACCGACGTGGGCCTCGCCAACGAGACGGGCTACTGCCCGATCCTGGCCGAAAGCATGAAGTCGGCCATGGACGCCAACATCTACATCCTGGGTGACGCGACGATCGCGGGCGCGATGCCGAAGTCGGCGTTCTCCGCCAACAGCCAGGCCAAGGTGGCGGCGATGATGGTGCGGGGCGAACTGGCCAAGGCGCAGACCTTCCCGGCCCGGTACGCGAATACGTGCTGGAGCATGGTCGACGCCGATTACACCATCAAGGTCGGCGGCCGCTATGAGGCCAAGGACGGCAAGATCGCCGAGGTCGAAGGCTTCGTGTCGAAACCCGGCGAAAGTGCCGACATCCGCAAGCAGACCCAAGTCGAGAACATGGGCTGGTACTCGGGCATCACCGCCGACATCTTCAGCTGAACTGAACCGTCGCGGAACCGAGGCACGGCGGAAGGACATCCGAAATGCGGAAGCCGGAGCACAGCCCATCGCGCCGGCCTCTGCTCTCGCGACGGACCCGGCTGCAGCTGCGCACTTCCAGCGCGGCGGCACGGCCACTGCCGGCCCACCGGGTCACGGGCAAAATCGTTCGTAGCCCGGTCTCGGCCGCGTCGAGCGCAAGGACGCGGCATTCAGGCTGGTGATGTAGGGCGGGGCGTTTGTCAGACCGCTCCGCGCCACGTGGTGACCGGCGCGAAAGAATCTGGCTTGGCGACCGTCAGTTCGTCCACCCGCGGCGTGTTGGGGCAGTAAGCTGCAACCTTCTCGCAAGCGTCGGGCTCCGCGAAATCCGATTTGCAACGATCCCCACATTGGCAATCGCTACAGGTGGCGACGAGTTCCGCGAACAGCTCCGGCTCGGCCACCCGCACAAAGCCGGGATCGAGGTCGGCCGCCTTGAGGCGCTCGACGACGAGGGCGGGTGATTCCGGATTGCGAGCCTGGACCATGACAACATCCCTTCGAACCGCGGCACCACATGCCACGCCCCAGGCTAATGCGACGGGCCCAATTGAGATTTGACTTGGATCAAACGTCTCTCGACCGGATGCGCAAGCTCGGCCGTCGGCGCCGGGGATCGGGCGAGATCCGGCCTGATGGGAGCCCCGAACCCGAACGTCGAATTGCCGAATGACGGCATCCCGGATAGCTGTCACGACAAGAAACAACACTTCAGTCGAACAAAAATGGGAGCGAAGGACATGCTGGGAGGCCAGATATTCGAATGCCCGCAGCCGCTGTTGGCGGCGGCTCGCGGCTCAAAACCCGTGCGCACGATGGTTGTCAACGCCGTCAACGACGTGGTGCTGGAAAGCGCACGTGACGCGACCGTTGCCGGCATCATCGAGCCGGTGCTGGTCGGCAATCTTTCCGAGATGCGGCGAGTGGCGGAACGTATCGGCTGGGACATCGCGACCTTCGAGGTGATCGAGGCGGATGGCGAGGAGGCAGCGGCCCAGGCTGGCGCCTTGGCCACCGGTCGCGGCCGCGCGGAAGCGCTGATGAAAGGACACCTCCACACCGACGTGTTCATGAAGGCCGTGCTCAACAAGGAAGCCGGCTTGCGCGTCGGCAAACCGCTCACTCACATCTCGCACCTGACCGTACCGGGGCGCGCGGGCTCGCTGATCATCACCGACGGCGCGCTCAATCCAGCCCCCGACGTCGAACTGAAAAAGGTCATCATTGCCAACGCGATTGCACTCGCGCACGCACTCGGCAACGCACGACCCAAGGTCGCGCTGCTGTCGGCGACCGAGGTGCTCTCGCCCAAGATCCCGTCGACGACCGAGGCGGTGGAACTCACCAGGTGGGCCAAGGACGCCGTTCAGGACGCCGACGTCGACGGCCCTCTGGCGTTCGACCTCTGCGTCTCGCCGGAAGCGGTGAAGGTGAAAGGCGTGGTCTCGCGGGTGGCAGGCGCGGCCGACATCCTCATCATGCCCGAGATCGTCGTCGGCAACGCGCTGATGAAAATGATGACCCAGTACATGGGCGCGTGCATGGGTGGCGTGGTGCTCGGTGCGAAGGTGCCGATCCTGCTGACCAGCCGCTCCGATCCCGCTGCCGCGCGCCTGGCATCTGCGGCACTCGCCGCCGCCATGCGCAACTGGGACATGCGGCACGCGGGGTGAAGCGCTTGACGTCGATCAGACGCAGCGGACCGTGCGCGATGGGAAGTCTGGATGGCCGGGTCGAGCCCGGCCAGGGAGAGATCGAGGAAAGGCTCGTCCGGCATGAACACGGACATGACAGGGGGTAGCCACTGCCGCGATCAGTTCACGCCGGTTGTTGCGGCCGCATGTCGGCAGGGTCGATGCCGGCGACGACGACAGGGGCTTTCATGGCGTCGCGGCGGAACGGCTCACCCAACTCCTGGTTCAACACCACCTCGATGAAGGTCGTGGTGTTGTTCGTCATCTGCGCGTCGATCGCCGAGCGGAGTGTGGACGTGAGGCTCTCCATCGAGCGGACCTGCACGCCCTTGACACCACAGCCTTCGGCGACCTTCGCGTACTCGACACCGAGATTGAGCTCCGTGCCGACGAAGTTGTCGCTGTACCATAGCGTGGTGTTGCGCTTTTCGGCGCCCCACTGGTAGTTCCGGAAGATGACCATGGTGATGCCGGGCCAATCGTTGCGGCCGCAGGCCGTCATCTCGTTCATTGATATGCCGAACGCGCCATCGCCCGCGAAGCCGACACACGGCACATCGGGCTGGCCGATCTTGGCGCCGAGAATGGACGGGAAGCCGTAGCCGCACGGACCGAATAGACCGGGCGCCAAGTATTTCCTGCCCTCCTCGAAGCTCGGGTAGGCGTTGCCGATGGCACAGTTGTTGCCGATGTCGCTCGAGATGATCGCATTCCGCGGTAGCGCATCCTGGATCGCGCGCCAGGCCATGCGCGGCGACATGCGCTCGGGTTCACGCTTGCGCGCGCGCTCGTTCCAGGTGGTGCCTGGATCGTCGTCCTCGTGGTCCATGGAAGCGAGGGTTTGCCGCCAGGCCGACTTGGTCTGATGGATGAGCGCCTTTCGCTCGGCGCGGCCGGCGTCGCCCGCATTCGGCGTCAATCGTGCGAGGATGCCATCGGCGACCTTCTTGGCGTCGCCGCAGATGCCGACCGAGACTTTCTTGGTGAGACCGATGCGATCCGGGTTGATGTCGACCTGGATGATCTTGGCATTTTTCGGCCAGTAGTCGATGCCGTAGCCGGGCAGCGTCGAAAACGGGTTGAGCCGTGTGCCGAGTGCGAGCACCACGTCGGCCTTGGCGATCAACTCCATCGCCGCTTTCGAGCCATTGTAGCCGAGCGGGCCGCAGGCGAGCGGATGCGAACCGGGGAAGGCGTCATTGTGCTGATAGCCGCAGCAGACCGGCGCATCGAGCCGTTCGGCGAGCTTGCGGCTGACATCGATGGCACCGCCGATGACGACGCCCGCCCCATTGAGGATGACGGGGAACTTGGCGCCCGACAGCAGGCGAGCGGCTTCGGTGATCGCGTCGTCGCCGCCAGCCGGCCGTTCGAACTGCACGCGCTGCGGAAGTTCGATATCGACGATCTGAGTCCAATAGTCGCGGGGTACGTTGATCTGGGCCGGTGCCGAGAAGCGCCACGCGCGCTCGATGACACGGTTCAAGACCTCGGCGATACGCGAGGGATCGCGCACCTCCTCCTGGTAGGCCACGCAATCCTCAAACAGCGCCATCTGCTTCATTTCCTGGAAGCCGCCCTGGCCGATGGTGCGATTGGCGGCCTGCGGCGTGACCAGCAACAGCGGCGTGTGGTTCCAGTAGGCGGTTTTGATCGGCGTCACGAAGTTGGTGATGCCGGGGCCGTTCTGGGCAATGGCCATGCTCATCTTGCCGGTCGCACGCGTGTAGCCGTCAGCGATCATGCCGGCCGAGCACTCGTGCGCGCAGTCCCAGAACTTGATGCCCGCCTTGGGGAACAAATCCGAAATCGGCATCATGGCCGAGCCGATGATACCGAAGGCATGCTGGATGCCATGCATCTGCAGCACTTTGACGAAGGCTTCCTCGGTGGTCATGCGCATGCGGCGGTTCCTTTTTTGAATTCGTGGCAGGCAACGAGTATTCGGATCGAAACGCCCATTGGATCGCTCGAGCGACTCTAGCGTGGGCTTCGAGGTGCGTCGTTCGAAGCCGTTGCGGTGAGCCGCGCGGCGATGAGGGCCGGGATCTGGCTCGGCAGGTCGGCGACGGTGACGCCCGCATCTTCGAGTGCCTTCCGCTTCGACGCGTAGTCGCCTTTGCCCCCGGACACGATGGCACCGGCGTGACCCATTTTCTTGTCAGGTGGCGATTGGCGGCCTGCGAGGAAGGCGACTACGGGCTTTGTCATGGAGCGGGCGTAGTCGGCGGCTTCCTCCTCGGCAGTGCCGCCGATCTCGCCGCAGAGCACGATGGCGTGGGTGCCGGCGTCCCCGTCGAGGATGCGAAGTGCGTCCGCCGTGTTGGTGCCGATCATGGGATCACCGCCGACCCCATAGAACACGGATTGCCCGAGCCCGGACTGGGTGAGGTTGAGGCTGACCAGCGTGCCGAGGCTGCCCGAGCGCGAGATGACGCCGACGTGGCCAGGACGGAACACGCGGTCGTTGAAGGCCGGCATGATGCCGATGAAGCATTCACCCACCGTGACGAGACCCGCCGTGTTGGGGCCGACGATGCGGGTGCCGGTGGCGCGCGCGGCGACGTGCATTTCCATGACGTCGTGGGCGGGGATGTGCTCGGTGAGGCAAACGAGAAGTTTCGCACCGGCTTCGCAGGCATCGATGGCGGCGACCTTGGCGAGCATAGGCGGGATGAACATGCACGCGATATCGAATGGCGTGGACTTCGCGGCCTCGCGCGCGCTTGCGAACACCGGCACGCCGAGGTGCTCCGAGCCGGCCTTCGCAGGATTGACGCCGGCGACGATGGTCGAGCCGTAGTCCTGCATGGCCTTCGACCAGAACGAGCCCTGCTTGCCGGTGATGCCTTGGATGAGGATGCGATCGGCTTTGCGTGGGATCATGCCTGGGTCCTCCCGGCTGCTGCGGCGACGGCCGCCTTCACGGCATCATCCATGAGATCGAACGGCTCGATGCCGAGGCGCGACTTGACGAGCGCGACGGCGGCGTCGGCGCCGGTGCCGTGGATCGAAAAGAAGATCGGGATTTCAGGCTTCAGATCCTCCCACGCGTTGATGACGCCTTCAGCCATCACATCCGTGCGCGCGAAGGCGCCGCAGAAGTTGACGAGCAGGCTCTTCACGTTGGGGTTCTCGAGCAGAATCGAAAGGGCGACCTTGGACTTGGTGTATGCCTCGCCGCCGATTTCGAGGAAGTTGGCCGGCTGGCCGCCGTAGTGGGCGATGACGTCCATGGTGGTCATGGTGAGCCCCGCGCCATTGGCCAGCACGCCGACCTCGCCGCCGAGCTCGATGTATTTGAGGCCGGCTTCGGCCGCCTTGGCTTCGAGCACGGTCTGCTGCACGGGGGCGGCGAGTGCTGCGGCTTGGACCTGGCGGGATGCGGCGCTGTCGTCGATGGTGAGCTTGCAGTCGAGCGCGATGACGCGGTTGTCGGGGGTCACGACCAGCGGATTGATTTCGATAAGCTCGGCATCGAGGGAACGGTAGGCGCGGTAGAGGTTGAGGAGCACGTCGACGAGGGCCGGCGCGACGGCTTCGAGGCCGAGGCCGGATATCGCCTTGTGTGCGGTCGCGGCGCCGAGGCCATGCTCGATGGCGATCGGGAGGCGGCGCATGGCGGCGGGATCGGCGGCGGCGGCTTCTTCCACGTCCATGCCGCCCATCGGCGAGAACAACAGCATCGGGCCTTTGGAAGCGCTGTCGTTGACGATTGCCGCGTAGAGTTCGCGTGCGATGGGCGTTTGCGCTTCGATCAGCACCTTCTCGACGGGCCAGCCGCCGATGACGAGGCCGATGATCGCTTCCGCGTGTCGGCGTGCCTCGGCGGGATTGGCGGCGAGCTTGATGCCGCCGGCCTTGCCGCGCTTGCCCGCCGGCACCTGGGCCTTGACCACGCACGGCCCGATCGCGGCGGCGGCGGCTTCGGCTTCGACCGGATCGAGCGCCAGCCGGCTCGGCGGCACGGTGATGCCGTTCAATGCCATGAGCGGTTTTGCGGCGTGTTCTTCGAAGTTCATCGCTACTTTCCGTACTTCTGCCAGAACGCACCGAACAGCGCGTCCTCGGAGGGTTTGTCCTCGGGGATGGTCGTCACAAGGTGGGTGATGTTCACGAACAGCCGCCAGTTGAGATTGTCCGAGAACGAGTTGGCCTGCCAGCTGCCGCAGCCCATGGTCAGTGTGAACGGCAGGCCGTTATCGAAGCCGCCGCCGTTGCCGAAGGTGTGCGGCTGGTTGACGAGCACGCGCACCACGTCGATGTCGCGGGCGAGTTCGCGGGCGTGTTCGAGGTCGGCGGTGTGGATGCCGCAGGAATGGCCGCGACCCTGGTAGGCGAGAATGTCTTTGACGATGCGCTTGGCGTCGGTGAAATCCCGCGCCCGATAGATGGCGAGCACGAGCGAGAGCTTTTCGCCCGACAAGGGATGCGCGGCGCCGATACCTGATTCCTCGGCCATCACGAATTTGCAGCCGGTCGATGCCGGCGCGAGATCGAACACGCGGACCAGCGCGTCCGGCCCCTGCGCGATGACGTTGCGGTTGAGCTGGCTGCCAACCCACAGCCGCTCGACGATGCGCTGTCGCTCTTCGGCCGTGGCGAGATAGCCGCCCGCACGCGCGAGAGCGGCAATCGCGGCATCATAGACGCTGTCGACGATGACGATGGCGTTCTCCGACGAGCACGATGTCGCGTTGTCGAAGGTCTTCGACAACATGATTTTGTGGGCGGCTAAATCGAGGTCGGCCGAGGCATCGATGACGACCGGCACATTCCCGAGACCGACGCCGAGCGCCGGCTTACCCGACGAATAGGCCTGGCGCACGTTCTTCTGGCTGCCGGTGCAGACGACGAGATCGGCTTGCAGCATCAGCTCGTTGGTGGTCTCGCGCGTGATCGGGTTGGGCAGGATCTGCACGAGATCGGGCGGCAGACCGATGCGGGCAAGCTCGGCACGCATCACGGCGACGGTGGGTTCCGACGCGGCCCAGGCCGACGGTGGCGGCGCTATGACGATGGCGTTACCGCCCTTCAAGGCCATCATCGCCTTGTTGACCGGCGTCGCGGACGGATTGGTCGATGGCGTGATGGCCGCGACCACGCCGACGGGCTTGGCCCATTTGACGAGGCCCCGCTCGGGCAGCTCCTCGATGATGCCGGTCGACTTGGCACGAAGCAGGTCGCGGAGTGTGCCGAAGGTCTTGCGGGTGTTCTTGATGACCTTGCTCTCGACATTGCCGAGCCCCGTCACCTCGACCGCGATCTCGGCCAAACGCCGCGCATTGTCCGGTTTGTAGATGGACCACGCGAGCGCGGTGACGGCTTCGTCGATGCGGGGCTGACCAAGCGTCGCGATCTCGGTTGCGTAGGTCGCCATGGCCGCACGCGCGCGCGCAATCGTCGCTGCGATGATCGGGGCGGCATCGGTGCCTGAGTTGGCGAGGCGGCGGGCTGCGTCTGTCATAGCTAGGGATCACTCTCGTTCGCGGGGTCTGCGCGCGTGCGCAAGGGCGCCATTGGACTTTGTTCGTTTCGGTGCTGTCAGAGCGGTACCGCAGCCTTCGATCGATCCCTCAAGGATGCGATCACCGGCAGCAGCAGGGTGAGGATCGTCAGCGCCATGATCGACCCCGAGATAGGTCGCGTGAAGAACACGGTCCAGTCGTTGCCGAAACTGATCATCGCATTCATGAAGCTTTCTTCGGCGATCGGTCCGAGGATCACGCCGAGCACCATCGGCGCGATCGCAAATTTCAGGCGCTCGAACAGGTAACCGATCAACCCGAACCCGATCATCAGGTAGAGATCGGTGATGTTGCCGCGGATCGACAGCGCGCCGACGAAGCAGAGGATCATCACGAAGGCGGACACCACGGCCTCGGGGAAGTCGAGGATCTTGACCAGCGGGCGAATGGCGAAGTAGCCGAGCGCGCACATCAGGAGCGTGCCGATCAGGAGTGAAGCGAATATGGTGTAGATGAGCGGGCCGGAGGTGATCAGCACCTGCGGGCCCGGTTGGATGCCGTGCAGCATGAAGGCGCCGAGGATGACTGCGGTTGCACCGCTGCCGGGCAGTCCGAGCGCCAGCAACGGAATGAGAGCGCCGCCAACCGATGCAGTCGCCGCGCATTGCGGCGCGACGATGCCCTCCGGAATGCCGGACCCCATCTTGGCGCGGTGGCGGCCGAACTGCGATTCGACGCCGTAACTGACGAACGACGCAATCGTCGCCCCGGCGCCCGGAACGATTCCGATGATATTGCCGAGGATGGCGGAGCGCAGGAACATGCCCTTGAGCGCCCCGATTTCCGCGAGCGTCGGCAGCTCGGTCTGGGCGGTGGCAACACCCTCGATCGGCTTGCCGGAGAACCCGGTTTCGAGCCGCGTCAAGACCTCGCCGACGCCGTAGGCACCGACCATGACCACGAGAAATTCAATGCCATCGGCCAGCAGCGGCAGGCCGAGCGTGAACCGATAGGCGCCATAGGTCGCATCCGTGCCGACGGAGGCGACGAGCAGGCCGAGGGATAGGCTTATGAAGGCGTTCGCCAGGCCACCCTTGCCGAGCGCGATGACGCTGGCGAGGCCGAAGGCCACGATGGCGAAGTATTCCGGCGTCGAAAACTTGAGGGCGAAGTCGGCAACGGGCTTGGTCAGCAATACCAATATGACCCATGACAGCAGGCCGCCGCCGAGTGCCGCCACCAGCGTCCAGCCCAACGCCTTGGCTGGCTTGCCCTGGCGCGCCATGGCATAGCCGTCCCACAGCAGCGGAACATGGATCGGCTCGCCTGGGATGCGGAACAGGATCGACGTGAAGGCGCCGCCGTAGGTGCCGGACACGTACATCGCCGTCAACAGGACGATCGATGGCGTGATCGGCATCTTGTAGGTGAAGGGCAGCACCAGGATCACGCCCATGACGAGCGTCAATCCCGGCAGCACGCCGACCAGCAAGCCGACGACTATGCCGACCAAGATCATCAACAGATTGAGCGGCTCGAAGCAGTGCAGAAAGCCGGTGCCGAGCTGGGCGAGGATGTCGAGCATTCTAGAACCTTCTATGCCGCTTGAGCCGGCTCAGAATTTCGCCAAGAGATCGACAACCGCTTGCGTCACCTGATCGAACGGCGCGGTGCCTCGCGGCAGCGACACGTAGACGACCTTCAGGAAAACGATGGCGAACACGAGGGTGCCGATCACGGCCGAGAGCCAGATCACCGCGTGATTTCGGTAGCCGCCCAGGTACATGAAGACGACCAGGAAGATGAAGGTCGACGGCAGGAACCCGAGCGTCGTGACGAGCCCCGCGAACCCAAGCGTGAGAGCCACGCCGCCGATGAGGAGCAGCGGCCTGCGTTGAAGATCACCGTCGTCCGTGTCGTCGTCGCCGGACCGCTCGAGGGTCCGCCCGATCCCGGCAATGGTCGAAACGCCGTTCTTGGTCAGTGCCAAGCGCGCCATCTCGACCAGAGCGGAAATCGCCATGAGACCGATAGCCAGCCGCGGCCAGAACGTCGGCGACAGTTGGCCGGGTTGAGCGTCGAAGGTCACGTCGAAGGTGAGCCGCCACAGCGCCGCTGCGGCGGCCAGCACGAATAGATAAGGCACGCAGGCGATGAGCTTGCCGTACGGGTTCATTTCGATGCCGCCAGCGCCTTCATTTCAACAAGCTGGGCATCGAGGTACGCGCCTGCCTTGCTGGCGTCGATGAAGCTGTCCGGATCGGCAAACTGCTCCGCGAGAAACGCCTTGTACTCCGGCGTTGCCGCGATCTTCGCGAGCGTCGTGGACAGGGCGCTGATCTTGTCGGTCGGCGTTCCTGCCCGCACCACGATCGAGCGGAACTGCGGGAGCGCGACGTTGTAGCCGAGTTCGTGCGACGTCGGCGTGTCCTTGAAGGAGGGATGCCGCGTCTTGCCGAAGATCATCAACGGCCGCATCTGCTTGCCCGCGATGAAGGACGCTACATCGCCGGCCTGCTCGTAAAGAGCGTCTGCGTGCCCGCCGAGGATCGAGACATAGCGCTCACTCGGCTTGGCGAACGGGACCTGCACGACCTTGACGCCCTTGGCATCGAGGCTCTTCAGCGAGAAATCGTCGACGCTGCCGAACCCGAGCGTCGCCACTTTCAACGTGCCGGGCTTTTCCTTGGCGGCCTTCTCGAAGTCGGCCCAGGTTTTATATGGGCTGTTTTCGGGCACGAAAATGAATGACGGGCCTTGTAGCATGACGGCGACGGGCGCCACGTCGGACAATTGCCAGCGCGGATTGTTGCCAGCGAGCAAGGCATGGCTGTCGGCGATGTAGACCGCCATGGCATAGCCGTCGGCCGGCGCGGCCAGAAGCTTGGCCATGCCCGTTGCGCCGGTTCCGCCAGCAACATTGACCACCGGCAATCCTTGCCCGAGCATCGGCTCGGCGAGCTTGCCGACGAGCCGCGCCAGCTGATCGGCGCCGCCGCCCGGACCCCAGGGCACGATGAATTCGACCGCGCGCGCAGGATATTTTTCGTCCGCCCGAGCCAGCGGAACAAGTACCGAAGTGCTCACGAATGCGGCGGCAGCGAGCCCCGCGACGACGCAGGCGATGTGACGTTCGAACACGGCAACTTCCTCCCGGGACACGGCTTCGAGCCGCAAGTGCACTGAATTGTTTTTTTGTTGGCGATGTTGTGTTTGATAATTAGGACGCCATGTCCTAAAATTTCAGCACCCGCTCCGATTGTCAAGACGTCTCGGCGGGGACGCCGTCGGAATCGGGCATCGAATGTGCGCCCGATCCGCGTGAGCGGTAGGGCATTCGAGACGGAGCAGCCGCCAGTGCCAAAACCATCGCACACGACACACCCGCTCAAAGCCCGGAGATCACACCGGGCGCTGGAGCAGCAGAGCCGGGCGCGCGCGGCAAAGCCAACCCTGGCGCCGGACACCGATATCCCATTGCCGGTCTCCAACGATCGATTGTCGGCCTTCGAGAAGTCGCTGGTGGTGCTGGAGGCCATCGTCGGCCATCGGACGCCGGTTGGACTCCCGGACCTGACGGCCGAACTCCGCCTTCCGCGCCAGACCATACATCGGGTGCTGCAACAGTTGAGCGCCGCGGGGCTCCTCGTTTGCGACCCCTCGCGCGACCGGTATGCGATCGGACCGCGGCTCAATCGGTTGGCGCTGGCAGCAATGCTGACCCGCAATCAGGGTGCGCCAGTACGAGCAATTCTCGCGGCGACCGTCAGCAAGGTAGGGGAAACCTGCAACATCGGCGTCCTGGACGGGCTCGAGTTCGTCTATCTCGACCGCATCGAGGCCGAGTGGTCGCTGCGCGTGCACCTGACGGCAGGAAGCCGCGTTCCATCCTACTGTACATCAGGCGGCAAAGTGCTGCTCGCATGGCTCGAGCAGGATGTGCGCGAGGCGCTGATCCGGTCGACGAAACTTGCCGCATTCACGCCAACGACGATCACGTCGGCGGCCGCGCTCTGTCAAGAGCTCGAGCGGATTCGCAAGGAGGGATACGCGATCAACAACGAGGAGTTCACCGTGGGCATCGTTGGGGCCGCCGTGCCGGTGCTGGACCGTAGCGGTCGCGCCCTCGGCGCATTGGCTTTGCATGGTCCGTCACCAAGGCTGTCGGTGCCAGGCGCGCGTGACCGCGTCCCGATGCTCAAGTCCGCAGCTCGGCAGCTCGCGGAGGTATGGGGCGTTTGATGTCGCCGATCACTCCGCCTTTACGACTTGCGCTCTGACCGGCGCCGGTTTCGTGCCCAGTGGAGCCGCACGTGGTACATCCGGAGCCGCAGCCGCACCGTTCGCCTGCCGTGTCCTGCTCGCTGAGAGTAGGTGCAGCACCGCTCCGCCGCGACCCTGCGGCGGTGGTGCGCGGCCTTCTCCCCGGCATGAGTACTTACGTCGTCTTTTTCTTGATGACCGGAATCAGATTGCCCGGCTGGTAGGTCTTCGTGCGGGCCCGGCCGGCAGCCAGTTCGATGATCCGCGCACCGAACCGCTGCTCGACGCTTTCGTGAATTCGCTCGTTGATCGAAACCTGTCCGCGCGGCAGCGTGCCAGACCGCCACGAGCCGATCAGCATGCGCCGCAGCGGCGGGATTGCATCCTTGGCCTGCCTGATCAGCCGGATGAACGGGAACAGCCCGCTCCAAAAGAATATGGACCCTGTTGCAGACGAATGCTGCGGGCCGAGCGGATCAGGGTGCGTCGTCCTTGCGATCAGCGCGTCGTCGAAGGCAATACCCGTGGTCGCCGTAGCCCGTTCCGCCATCCAGCGAAGCGCGATGTCGGATAGCGCCGTTTCGGCAAAGCCGCCACCGACATCGGCATGACTGCCAGCGAACCAGACCTGTTCGATGTGCTGATTGGGCGCGAGCATTTGCCCCTCGGGCAGCGTCCATAGCGACGGCCGGAAGGGACCGCGCACGTCGTCGATCGAAAGCGCGTGCAGTCCGGTCTCGATCTGATCCGTGAGGCGAACGTCGTGGAATGCGAACTTTCGCGACACGAACCCAGAAACGAACGGATTGCCCAGATTGCCGACCGTATCCCAGACGCCCACGCACTTGATGCGAACCGGGTAGTGCGCCGCAGCCCGCAACGCGGCGACGTCGGTGTCGTTGCGCCGGCTCTCGCGCGTTCGGTAGAGCGCCCACGCCTTGGCAGGATCGAAGCCTGCGCCGTGCTTCGGCACCCCGAACAAGGTGATGAGCGACGCGAGACTCCGAGACTGGTATGCGCCCCGCGAGAAGCCGAAGATGTGGATCTCGTCGCTCGGCTCGTAGTCCGCCGCCAGAAGCCCATAGGCCCGCTGGATCCGCTCCTCGACGCCGTAGCCGACGGCGCCCTTCAGGAATTGCGCGATCTCGCCCATGGACGAGGCGATACCCTCGACGTAGTGCCCGACTTGCCTGAAACGGTTGCCGTCGGCAGATCTGAGAGCCTTGTGCAGCTTTGCGACATTCGTGAGTGGCGCGTCGCCGTCGACGTCGTTCCAAGTTCCATCGAAAAAGATGGCGATCCGCTTCATCATTCCCCCGCGCGCGATCCACTTCTGGCAGTGACGACCGGTTACCGGCCAGTAAATGGGCCGAATGTGCGGCGAGCACCGAAATGAACGAAGCCAAACAAAGGCCCCGCGGGGGTGGCCGAATGAATGGAACCTGTCGCGACAATCCTGAAACATCTCCTTTTGAGACTTGCAAGTCAAATCCGTGGGACAAGCTCCCGGCACTCCGACCCGCACGGGCATCGGCCGGCACTCCCATCGAGGGCCGGAGCCGTCTGCAAGCGGCAAGTGAGATAGGGTTCAGTCGACAAATGTCGCCGCGATTTTGGCCGCGGCCGCGGTGAGCAGCGGAACTGCGGCAACCGCGGATTTGAGATTCAACCGGGCAACGGGTGCATGGCAGGCGACAGCCGCGATGACCGTGCCCGAGCTGTCGGTCACAGGCACGGCGACGGCGATCAGCCCGGCCAGGAACTCCTCGTCGTCCGTGCTGTAGCCGCGCCGCGCGATGCGATTGAGATCTCGCTCGAGGCTGAGCCGATCAGTGAGCGACCTTGGCGTATGCGCCGGCATGGGCAGCACATCGAGAATAGTGTTGCGCGCCGGCTTTGGCAAAAACGCGAGGAACAGCTTGCCGCTGGCCGTGCAATGGAGGGGCACACGCGACCCCGGCTCCAAGCTCAATCGCAACGGCCAACGCGTCTCGACGCGATCGAGATAGAGCACGTCGCTGCCCGCCAGCATCGTCAGATTGCACGTTTCGCCGATGCGCTCGACGAGAGCCTTCAGAATATCGTGCCGCACGCTCGATGCTCCGCCAGCACGCATGATCGCGATCCCAAGCCGCATCAGCCGGGCGCCGAGCGCGTACCTCCGCGACCCGCCTTCGCGTACGATGTAGCCGTCGTCCTCGAGCCGCTGGCAAAGGCGATAGACGGTCGCCGGCGGCAGCGCCACCCGCCGGGCCAGTTCGACGAGCGCGACCGGTTGCTTGACGCCCGCGATGGCCTCGATCACAGCGAGCGCACGTGTCAACACCGGCCGGCACTGCTGGCCGGCGATCGTGCGCTGCGTCGTGGCCCCGCGCCTTGGTGTTCCTGTGCGGCGTTGCAACATCGGACTGCTCGGAGGTTCGAGGTGACCGCTGAGACTATAAAACATTTCCGTTGAACGGAATATACTGTTTCACTTTCATGTTGACGGCCCGTCCAGCATTGGAGGATGTTCGTGCTGCGACCCGTCCACAAGAACGGGCGCCGGGAGTGACTCCGCATGAACAAGACGAGCTACGATTTCATAGTCGTCGGCGCCGGTTCGTCTGGATGCGCGGTCGCGAGCCGCCTTTCGGAGAACGGGCGTTTCACCGTCGCGCTGCTCGAATCCGGCCCCAAAGACAGCAATCCTTGGATCCACCTGCCGCTCGGCTACGGCAAGACGATGTGGGACGAGCGGGTCAACTGGAGATTCAAGACCGAGCCAGAACCCGAGATGGGCGGCCGCCAGATCTATTGGCCGCGTGGTCGCGTCCTCGGTGGATCGAGCTCGATCAACGGACTGATCGCAATCAGGGGCCAGCGGGAGGACTACGACCGTTGGCGCGATCTCGATTGCGCGGGCTGGGGCTGGAACGACGTGTTCCCGTACTTCCTCAAGCTCGAGACCAATTCCGAATTCACCGGTTCGCAACATCACGGGCAGTGGGGCCCCGTGAGCGTCAGCAGCATTCCACGCAAGCACGAGTTGATCGAGGCGGTGATCGAAGCGGCGGGGCGCCTGGGCGTGCCGCGCACCGCGGACTTCAACGGCGCACGACAGGAGGGTGTCGGCTATTACCAGCTGACAACGCGCAACGGACTGCGGGTCAGTGCAGCGAAGGCCTATCTGAAGCCCGCACGCGGCCGCCAGAACCTCGCAGTTCTGACAGGCGCACACGCGAGCCGCGTTCTATTGCAGGGCCGGCGCGCAACTGGCGTCGAGTTCCGTCACGATGGCACGGACCGCCGGCTGACGGCGCGTCTCGGCGTCGTGCTGTCGGCCGGTGCGCTGCAATCACCGCAGCTCTTGATGCTGTCCGGCATCGGGCCAGCGGAGGAGTTGAAAAGGCACGGCATCGCCGTCATCGTGGACCGCGCCCACGTCGGTGAGAACCTCCAGGATCACCTCCAGATCCGGCTGATCTACAAATGCGCGAAACCGATCACCACGAACGACGAGTTGAATTCGGTATTCGGCCAGATCAAGATCGGCGCCCAATGGCTGCTTGCGCGGGCAGGCCCCTTGGCGATCGGCATCAATCAGGGCGGACTGTTCACGCGCGTTCTTCGTCACTCGAAGACGCCGGATATCCAGTTCCATATTGCGACCCTCAGCGCGGATATGGCTGGCGCCAAGCCGCATCCCTACTCGGGCTTCACGCTCTCGGTCTGCCAATTGCGGCCAGAAAGCCGCGGCCGTATCACCCTCTCGAGCAGCGATCCAACTGCGGCGCCGCGCATCCAGGCAAACTACCTCAGCACCGAAGGCGACCGGCGTTGTGTCGTCGCCGCCATTGCGTTCGCGCGGCGGCTGGCGGGCACGGCGCCGCTCTCGAATTATGTGGCGGAGGAGATGCTGCCCGGCGCTGGCGCCGTCACCGATGACGCACTCTTGCAGTTTGCGCGAGACCATGGTGCGACGATCTTCCATCCGTCAGGGACCTGCAGGATGGGCGCCGACAAGGCAGCGGTGGTTGATTCCCGCCTCCGCGTGCGCGGGATCGAGGCGCTGTGGGTGGCCGACTGCTCGATCATGCCGACGCTCGTCTCTGGCAACACCAACCTGCCGGCGATCATGATCGGCGAAAAGGCCGCCGACATGATCCAAGCCGATGCGGCGGACACCGGTCCGATTTCTGGGAGGGTCCAAAGCACTGCAACAGGATAGGCTTCGACGGTCTGGCAAAGACCGGGCAACATGAAGGCCGAATGGCCGGTCAACCGAATATGGGACGAAAACGTCGACAAGACCGAAGGAGGAGACTGCCATGTTACGACGACTGCTCAGTATCTGCTTGATGGCGCTCGCCGTGGGCGCGGGCTCGATGAACGCTTGGGCGCAGCAGAAGGTGCGGATGCAGACCGCGGTGCCCTCGGCCAGCATCTATTTCGAGCTTTTGAAGCGCTACGCCGACCGGGTCGACAAGATGTCGAACGGACGATTGAAAATCGAGGTGCTGCCGGACGGCGCGATCGTGCCGGCGTTTGAAATCCTCGACGCCGTTGACAAGGGCATCGTCGAGGGCGGCTATGCCTGGACGCACTACTGGTCGGGCAAGAACCCGACCGCAGGCCTGTTCTCCAACCCGATGGCGGGCGCCGGCGCGGGCCTCGATCAGATCTCGCACGTCGCATGGCTGTTGGAAGGCGGCGGCAATCAACTGCTCGAGAAATTCTATACCGACATTCTGAAGCTCAAAGTCGTGCCGCAGATGGTGCAGCCCATGGGCCCAGATCCGCTTGGCTGGTTCAAGCGCCCGATCAAGGACGTCGCCGACTTCAAGACGTTCAAGTATCGTTCGCCGCCCGGCATCACTGGCGAGATCTTCAAGGAGATGGGCGTAGCCGCGGTCGCCATGCCCGGCGGTGAAATCGTGCCCGCCGCCCAACGCGGCACCATAGACGCGGCCGAATGGATCGGCCCCGCGGACGACCGCAACCTCGGCCTGCACACGGTCTGGAAGTACTACTATTTGCAGGGCCTGCACCAGTCGACGGACGTGGGTGAGCTGTTGTGGAACAAGGATTTTTACAACAAGCTGACGCCTGATCTGAAAGAAATCCTGAAGACGGCCGCACTCGCGTCGATGACCGAGACGTACTCGTTCAACGTCTGGCGCAACGCCCAGGCCGTGATCGAGCTGCGTGAAAAGCACGGCGTGCAGATTCTCGACACGCCGAAGGACTTCTTCCCCGAGTTCGTCCGCGCCACCAACGTGGTGCTCGAGCGGTACTCGGCCAAAGACCCGTTCTTCAAGGAAGTGCTCGACAGCCAGCGGAACTTCGCCAAGACCGTGGTGCCTTACTGGACCAAGATCATCGACCTCTACTCGCAACTCGGCAATTCCGCGCTCGAGAAGAAGTGACCACCGAAGCCAGCGGCGCACGTTGCATTCGCCGCTGGCTTTGGCCCTTGCCGCACACGTCCTTGATCTGCTTCCGAAGTTGTACGCCCGGGCCGGATAACGGCCCCGCGAAGCAAGAGGTACGACAATCGCCATGACAGCAGATGGTCGAGCCGACGCCCCTATCGTTCGCGCGGTCCACACCCTCGACAAAGCCGGGCTCTGGTCCGGCACGATCGTGGGCTGGCTGATCGTGCCGATGATCATGAGCCTCGTCTACGAAGTCATTGCGCGCTACGCGTTCAATGCCCCGACGATCTGGGCCTACGACATGACTTTCATGTCCTATGGCGCATTCTTCATGCTGGGATCGGCCTACACGCTGATGCGGGGCGGGCACATCCGAACGGATTCGTTCTATGGCTCCTGGTCTCCGCAGACGCAGGGAACCGTCGATGCGATCTGCTATGTGCTGTTCTTCTTCCCGCCGCTCCTCTGCTTTCTCTACGTCACCTGGGATTACTTCCTCGTGTCCTACGGCCGCAACGAACGCAGCGTGACGTCGCCCTGGCTTCCACTGATCTGGCCTCTGAAGGCGACGATGCCGCTCACCTGCCTGTTGCTGCTCATCCAGGGACTGAGTGAACTCTTGCGCTCCATCCATGCCGCCAGGACCGGCGTGTGGATCACCCGTCCGCACCCCATTCCAGCCGTCGCGGTCGAGGAGAGGCCCAGTGTCTAACGAATGGTACGGACTGATCGCGCTCGGCATACTGTTCATCGCGATCTTCATCGGCTTTCCGATCTCGTTCACGTTGATCGCCATCGCGCTCGGTGTCGGCTACTGGGCGCTTGGCGACGTCGCGCTGCATCTGATGACGCTGCAGTTCTTTTCCGTGATGAAGGAGACGTCGCTCGCCTCGGTGCCGTTCTTTCTGTTCATGGGCTACCTGCTCGAACAGTCGGGTCTCATGGAACGGCTGTTCCGCGGCGTGCAGCAGCTGCTGGCCGGCGTCAAGGGCTCGCTGTATCTGGCCGTGCTCATCACCGCGACGATCTTCGCGGCGGCGACCGGCATCGTCGGCTCGTCGGTGACCCTGCTCGGCGTCATGGCGGCGCCTTCGATGAAACGTTCCGGCTACGACATCCGGCTTTCGGCTGGCGCGATCACGGCCGGCGGCACGCTCGGCATCCTCATTCCGCCGAGTGTGATGCTGATCGTCATGGGACCGGTGGTGGGCGTGCCGACGACGGACTTGTTTGCCGCCGCAGTGTTTCCCGGTCTGCTGTTGGCCACCATCTATGTCGCCTATTGCCTTGGCCGCTGCCACCTCGATCCCTCGCTCGGGCCGCCGCTGCCGATGGACGAGCGCACCGAAAGCAAGTGGGAGGTTGTGGCAGAACTCTCGATCGGCGTTATCCCCGTGGTGGTGGTGATTCTGGCGACACTCGGCGTTATTCTCGCCGGCATCGCGACACCGACGGACGCAGGCGCCATCGGCGCGTTCGTCGTATTCCTGCTGACGTTGGCTACCCGCACCATGAGCTGGCTCAAGCTCAAGCGCGCGGTCTACGCGACGCTGGAAGTGAGCTGCATGATCCTGCTGCTGGTCGCGGCGTCGAATTATTTCGGCGCTATCTTCTCGCGGCTGGGCACCGCCACGATGATCGCTGACGCGATGCTGGAACTGCCGTTCTCGCCGATGGTGATGCTGTGGCTCATCCTCGGCTTGATTTTCCTGCTTGCATGGCCGCTGGAATGGGTGCCGATCGTCCTGATCGTCATTCCGATCATGCTGCCTTTGGTGCAGAAGCTCGGCATCGATCTGGTATGGTTCTGCACGCTGGTGGCCATGTGCCTGCAGACGGCATGGCTGTCACCACCCGTGGCGCTGTCGGCCTACTTCCTCAAGGGCGTGGTGCCGGACTGGAAGCTGTCAGACATCTACGCCGGCATGGGGCAATTCATGATCCTGCAACTGATCGGGCTCGCCATTGTCTTCTGCTTCCCCGAGATCGCACTCTGGCTGCCGCGATATCTGAGGAACTGAAGCTGGGCCTAGAGCCTTGTCGGCTGCGGCTCAGAACACGCCCAAGGCAATGGTTCTCGCGCATCTTTTGCATCTGACGTTTGGCTTCTGGGCCAGTCGCGAGCGGGTACCAAACGTCAGATGCGCGAAACGAGAGGAACCGCACCCGCCTCGGCACACGGGCACGGCACACTGACAGTGAACTGGGTCAAATGGTGCCTGCGGGCATCGCCGGTCCCATCGACCGGGATCGATCACAACGTCGGCGGGGGTAGCCACAATCGGCGATCAAGGGGCCTGCAAGCCCAACCGCATGCCCGCCGGATAGCGCAACGCGAAAGGGCCCCGCCAGCAATGACGGAGCCCATCGTTTCGTTCTGGTGTTCCAGCGAGCCCCGTCGTTTACGCCTGCTGGATTGCGCTGAGCTCCCAATCCGACGGCTTGCCGTTCTGCGTGCGCCGGAAGGTCCAGACCTCGACCACTTCTTCGGGGGTGGTTCGGCTGCCCGAGAGGACGCGGCCAGTAGCGGTATCGACCACGGCGTCGAGCACGGAATAGCGCATCGCGACCGACGCGTACTCGCCGCTTGCCTCACGCCAGGATTCCGCGAGGTCGCCCTGCAGAAGCGTGGCGTCCGAAACTTCGTTCCGCACGCCCTTCTGGGTGTTGGCCGACAGCTCCTGCGCGAAGTAAGACAGCATTTCCGGCGTCACCATATCGCCGAGTGCCGACACGTCATTGCGACCGTAGGCGGCCTGGATATCACCAAGCCGCGCCTGGAATGCATCGAAGTCTGCCGGGCCGATATCCAGCACCGCCCCCGTTCCACCAGCCGCCGTGCCGGCGCGGAGGTTGACATTCTGGGTGGCTTGACGCGCCCGCGGCGGTGATGCCGCGGCACCAGCCATCACCGGCTGCGGTGTCCCGCTCCGGCTGCGGAAGAAGCTGTACGCGAGCCAGATCAACCCGCCGATCAGCAGAAACTGGAGCATGAAGCCGAGCGCGCTGGCGAGAGCGCCGACGCCGAAAATGCCGGCGAGGCCCGCGGCGAACAATCCGCCCAACAACAGGCCGCGCATGCCGCCGAACCGCGACGCCTGTGTCGCCGCACCGGCGGCCGCGCCTGCTCCCGCGGCGCCCTTGCTTGCCGCTGCTGCCGTGCCCGGCTGAGCGATGGACTTGTCGATGGGCGCCGCCGCCTTGGGTGCGGTATTGGTGGTGGGCGGCGCGGAAAACGTCCGGTCGCCCCGGCTACCGATCCCGCCGCCGCGACCGGGTCGAGCGTCCGCCACGGTGGCCACGAGGGCCAGAACCGTCGCGACGGCAACGGAATAGAACCCCAACCTCGTCAGCATCGGCTTGGACATCGCATGGACCCCTGGTGTTTGTCGCGAGAGCGCGCGGACGCACCCTTGACGCTCAATATAGTCGTTGCGCGGTCAAGGTCCAAGGGTCGTGGTCTTGTCGCCGTCAAAAATAAAGCGCGCACCGGGGAGGTTGCCCGTTGCGCGCTTCGAACTTTGCTGGGCAGATATTTGAAAGTGCTGAGCTATTTGTCTTTCTTTACGCTCACAACAAAGTCAATTTCAGCCTTCTTTTTCTCGAGACCCGCGCGCGAGATCTTCGAACCGCAGCGATAACCATTCGAGAAGCCAGCGACCCGGCAACTGCTCGTGTCGACCGTGAACTCGAGCAGTCGTTTCTTGTCGACCCGGTTGATGTCGATCAGGTCATCCGGATTGAGGACATCCTTGTCCAAAAGCTCGAGTTTGATGTCGGTTTTGCCGCGTGGCACGACCTTGGTCAGCTTCCAATCCGGTTTCGACTCGGTCTGTTGCTTGACCACCGGCGACTTGATGGTCTCGCCGGCAATGGTTGCACGGGCAAATAAGTCAGGATTGCCGCCGCCCACGTCGATCCGGTCGAGCGCTTTGACGCGCGTAATGGTGATGGTGATCTCGTCTTTTTTGCCCTTCGACTGTGCCAAAGCCACGCCGCTGACGAGAATGGCGGGAAGCGCGAGTGCGGCAACAGCCGCCATCAGATTGCGGCCATGGACCTTCGTGTGCCGAACGCCTGACATCTGAAAATTCTCCATTTACATAGGGTTACGCCGTCAGCGGCCATTGAGAGGGTAAATCATCACGGTCATTCGGCGGCTTGCGCCGCCCAAAGCCTCACCGTCGTAGTATTTCAGCAGAATGATCGCGTTGGAACGAAAACCTTGACCGGCCACATGCTCACGGCCGGACTTGTTGCAAAGCAGCACTACTGCCTCTACGAACTGGAACAAGGACCACGTACCAGCAGTTAACTGTGGCAATGCGTGAGTGACGCGAGTATGGGGCCCCGCGCCCGCATCGCGATCCACTTTTGCCGTTTGGGTGGATGCTCAGTTGTCAAGGCCTGAAATCCCCGTCCGTGTCGAAATTTCGACTTCTTTGTGAAGTCGAGCGGGCGTAGAAGCCGACGCAGCTTGCTGCTCTGCAGCGTCATAGCGAGATGCCGTAATGGCACGCACCGAGATTGCCGGTCGCCGAAACGACGCCTCGGCACCCGACGAAACCCACTCCAACAGTTTTTGGGCACTGACACTTGGCTCCGTCGGGGTCGTCTATGGCGACATCGGCACCAGTCCACTCTACGCTTTCCGCGAAGCGGTCGCCGCCGCGCACAACCACGGCATTTCCAATCGCGATATCGTGCTCGGCGTGCTTTCGCTGATCCTCTGGGTGCTCGTTCTGATCGTCACGCTCAAGTACGTATGGATTCTGCTGCGCGCCGACAACAAGGGCGAGGGAGGTACTTTCGCACTGATGGCACTGGCGCAGAAGGCCGCGCCACAGAGTGCGCCGCTGCTCATGACGCTCGCCGTTTCAGGAGCAGCCTTCTTCTACGGCGATGCCGTAATCACACCGGCGATTTCGGTGATCTCGGCGGTCGAGGGCTTGAAGCTCGTTCACCCTGGCTTCGCCAAGGCCGTCCTCCCGATTTCCATCGTCATTATCCTCGGGCTGTTCTGGATGCAGTCTCGCGGCACCGAGAAGGTCGCCCGACTGTTCGGGCCCATAACCGTCGTGTGGTTTTTGGCCATGGGATTGGGCGGCCTAGCCCAAATGATCAAAGAGCCCAGCGTGCTCGCCGCGTTCAATCCTGTTTACGGGATTGCGTTTGCGGCCAGCAACGGGCTGATCGGACTGACCGTGCTGGGCCTCGTCTTCCTGGCCGTGACCGGTGCCGAAGCGCTTTACGCCGATCTGGGCCACTTCGGCCGCAAGCCGATCCAGGCTGCATGGTTCGGGTTGGTGTTCCCGGCGCTGGCGTTCAATTACCTCGGACAGGGTGCGCTGGTTCTGGCCGAGCCCACCGCCATCGAGAACCCGTTTTTCGGGCTTTATCCAGAATGGGCGCTGATCCCGATGGTTTTGCTCGCGACCATGGCGACGGTGATCGCCAGCCAGGCCGTGATCACCGGCGCGTTCTCGTTGACCCGGCAGGCAATCCAGCTGGGACTACTGCCGCGACTTGCGATCACGCACACCTCGGAGAGCATGAGCGGACAGATCTACATGCCCGGCATCAATTGGCTTCTTCTGATCGGCGTGCTGATCCTGGTGCTGGTGTTCAAGACCTCCAGCAATCTCGCTTCCGCCTACGGTGTGGCCGTCACCGCAGATATGATCATCACATCTGTGATCGCATTCTTCGTGGTCTGGAAAGTCTGGGGTTGGAGCTTGTGGAAGGCCGCCGCGATCATGCTCCCTCTGCTGCTCATCGAACAGATCTTCTTCATCGCCAACATGCTCAAGGTGCTGGAGGGCGGCTGGGTGCCGCTGATGCTGGCCATGTTCCTTGCGACGATCATGTTCACCTGGGTGCGCGGCACCAAGCAGCTCTCCAAGAACAGCCGGACCATGGAAGCTGACTTACCTTGGCTGCTGCGCAAGCTCGAGGCCAAGCCGCCGACCCGCGTTCCTGGCACCGCCATATTCTTGACCGGCGATCCCGATGCTGCGCCCGTCGCCCTGATGCACAACCTGAAACACAACCGCGTCATTCACGAGCGCAACATCATTCTTTCCATTCGCACCGAAGATACGCCGCGGGTCCCGAGGCACGAGCGGATCGTCATCGATCGGCCGTCCGACACGTTCATTCGGGTCATCGCGCGCTACGGGTTCATGGAAACACCGAGCATTCCGAAAATCTTCGAACACTGCAAACGCAAGGATCTCAACATCGATATGGGGGGTACGTCGTTCTTTCTGTCGCGGCGTTCGATCAGGCCGACGCTGAATTCTGAGCTGTATCACTTCGAGCGCCAGTTGTTCATGGGGCTCGCGCGTTCCGCGCAGGATGCGACGACATACTTCAAGATCCCGACCGACCGCGTGGTCGAGGTTGGAACACAGGTCTCGATTTGACGGGGACGTCTGGTCAGGTCCCGAGTGGCGTGCCGCGCACATGGGCGACCCAACGCGCGGTGGCTTCCATGGCAATGATCGAGAACAGCGATGCGCCCATCAGCACCCAGAGGCCGGCGCGAGAGCCGAACGTGTCGACGATCGCCGCGAACACGAACGGCGACACCGCGTTCATGAAGAGCTGCGGCGTCGCCAGAATACCGATCATGGTCCCGTAGCCGTCGCGACCGAACAGCGCGAGCGGAACGGCGCCGCGCACGATAGTGACGAGGCCGTTCGAGACCCCGAGCAGAAGTGTGAACGCCAGTGCGGTCTCATAGCTGCTGCCGAGAAACATCAGCACTGCAAATGAGAGCGGCAGCAGCGCTATAGCGAACCGGCCAAGGCCGACGGGGCTTATTGCTTGCGCGAAAAACAGCTCCCAAACGCGGCCCCCGACCTGAGCAACACCCTTGAGTGACGCGAGCGCCACGGCCGCACCCAACGCCAATCCCGACGCCTGCAAGACCGACACCAGATGCGCCGACAGCGCACCGAACACGAACGAATTCGACGCCAGAACCGAACCGAACAGCACGACGGCAACGAGCCGCGCCGACCCTGCCAATGGCGGCTGGTCGTGATCCGAGTTCGTCGCGGGCGGGATGCTTCCGGCAGGAGGGGCATCGGCTGCCTCCGGCTCCCGCGCCGCGAGGCCCCACCACGTCAGCGGTGCGGCGACGAAAAGGTTGAGGCCAGCGAACACCAGCAAAGTTTCGCGCCAGCCGATCGCGCCATCGAGCCAATGTCCGATCGGCCAGAACACCGTGGACGCGAGACCGCCGAACAGCGTGAGGTAGGAGATTGCGCGGCGTCCCCGCGTGGGCGCGACCTGCACCAGAGCTGCGAAGGCGGCATCGTAGAGACTCATCCGCATGGCCGGACCCAGCACCACCCAACTCGCCAGATAAACCCACTCGTGCCGTGCGACGGCGACCAGCGACAGACCGAGCGCGCAAAGTAACAGTCCGAGCGCCATCACCGGCCGCGCGCCATAGCGGTCGATCAACCGGCCGATCCACGTCGAAACGACGCTCGATGTGAGCAGCGCCACCGTCATGCCGCCGAACACGAGGCTCTGGCTCCACCCCGTTTCAGCGGCGATCGGACGTCCGAGCACGCCGAGGGCGTAGAATGTGGTGCCCCAGGCGATGATCTCGGCGATGCCGAGCGCACAGACGGCGCGCATCATGGGATTGGGCGTGTTGCCATCTCCCTTCTTGGCGCCATCCCCGCCGGGCACCGGTGCGGAACCTTGTCTCATTTTGGATTTCGTCCCGCACTTTTTGATGTAAGGCAGTTTAGCGATTTTCACGCCCGGCGCCCGTCCGGCGTCAATGATCCGCGACATTCGTGCTGCGTAGTGATCTCACAGATACTGCTCCCGCGCGTGCCCGGCGGCTCCGGCCGCGGACACCACCATCAATCGAGGACATCGCACCCGTGTCACAGAACGAGGAAAACCGCTTCTCGGCTCGCGCCAACCGTTACATGCGGGTCGGCACGAACGTAGGCTCGGTGGCGGCCAAGGTCGCGGGCCAGCGGCTGTTCGGCATTGCGGGTGACCAGTCGAAAAACGCGGCTGACCTCGCCGCCGCACTCGGTGGTCTCAAGGGCCCGATGATGAAGGTCGCGCAACTGCTGTCGACGATCCCGGAGGCGCTGCCGAAGGAGTACGCCCGCGAGCTGGCTCAGTTGCAGAGCCAGGCGCCGGCCATGGGACCAGCCTTCGTCAAGCGGCGGATGATGGCCGAACTCGGCCCCGGATGGATGGAACGGTTCCGTGATTTCGAACCGGCTGCTGCCGCGTCCGCGTCACTCGGCCAAGTCCACCGAGCGACCGGCCACGACGGGCGGAAACTCGCCTGCAAACTCCAGTATCCCGACATGCAGTCGGCGGTCGAGGCCGACGTCAACCAGTTGAAGATCGTGTTCGGCATCCATGCGCGGATGTCACCCGGCGTCGACACCACGGAAATGCTGAAGGAGATCGCCGACCGTCTCAGGGAAGAACTCGACTACGACCTCGAAGCGCGTCACACGCGGCTTTATGGGTCGATCTTCAAGGACGACAGTCGTATCTGCGTGCCGGACATCATCGCCGCGCTGTCGACCAAGCGGCTGCTGACGCTCTCTTGGCTCGAAGGCCGCAAACTGCTCGACTACAAGACCGCTTCGCTTGAAGACCGCAACGAGATCGCGCGCGCCATGTTCCGCGCCTGGTGGTATCCGTTCAGCCACTTCGGTGTCATCCATGGTGACCCGCACCTCGGCAACTACACGATTTTCGAGCGCGACGGCCATGCGGCGGGCATCAACCTGCTCGACTACGGATGCATCCGAACGTTCCCGGTGCCGTTCATTCAGGGCGTAATCGACCTGTACACCGGCCTGTTGACCGGCAATCGCGAACTTGTGGTCCACGCCTACACGAATTGGGGCTTCAAGGGGCTGACCAACGAACTGATCGACGCCATGACGATATGGGCCAAGTTCATCTATGGCCCTCTGCTCGACGACCGCGAGCGCACGGTGGCGGACGCGGTCGCGCCCGGCGAGTATGGTCGCCACGAAGCGTTCTCGGTGCACAAGATCCTGAAAGAGAAGGGGCCGGTTACCATTCCGCGCGAGTTCGTGTTCATGGACCGGGCGGCAATCGGGCTCGGCGGCGTGTTCCTTCACCTCGACGCCAAGCTCAACTGGTACAAGCTGTTCAACGAGACGATCGAAGGCTTCCAGATCGACAGCGTGGCCAAGCGCCAGAAGTCCCTGTTCGAAACCGTGGGCGTGCCGTTGCCGAGGTGATCCAGGGCGATCCGACGCCAATTCAAAGCGGCGCGCGAAACTTCGCGCGCCGCGGCCTGGCTTACTTCGCACCGTATTTCTTGGCGCACTTCTCGTGAACGAGTTCGTTGATTTCACCGATCAGTTCGGCATGGAACACACCGAACGTGTCCTCGACCTGCGCCGCCGTCCAGATCGCACCCTTGATGACCGTGGGGGCGTCGATCGTGGTGACGTTGAGCCACACCTTGTCGGCCTTGCCGTCCTTGAAGGTGATCTTCGGCTGCAGTGTTACGCTGACGGTGGTCACTTCCTTCTCGCGTTCGATCTCGCACTTGGCGGTCTCGGGCTTGAATTCGAGCGTATGCGCGGGCTTCGACAATGCCGACAGCATGGTTTCCCGGGGGAGCGTGAAGTTTACGCCGCAACGCGCGTCGCCGAATGCCCACGACAGTTTCCGCTTCTCGCTGCCCTCTTTGAGTTTGTTCTGTGCCCAGGTCTTGCCGACCTCGCAGGCGATGTCGCCACCGGCCGCCTCCTTCTTGAGCACCACTTCGCAAAGCTTCTGCTCGCACGCTCTCAGTGCGTCCTTCTCTCCGGGCTTATCCTCGAGGGCTTGAGCCGGCGCGATGGCCAGACCAGCCGAAATTGCAAGCCCTGCTCCAAAAAACATCGTCAGACCCGTAAAAACCACGTGCCCGTCGTTAAACTTTCGCATCGAAACCCCCGAGTAAACGTGCCTCTGCCGAACCATCACATCCACTCGCCGTCGCCGAGGTTCGGCCGTGATCGTGCCACCACGCTATTGAGACCGAACTTGGACCGCCAACGTCGAGTCCCGCGCGGCGTTGGAATTGCGCCACACTCGCCACTGAAATCCCGGGGGCGATGATCGAACGATGGGTCGATTGCGGCGGCGTGCCAGAATACGGCCCATTGGCTTGCAGGCCCGTCCGTCTGGTGCTCTCCAGACATTGACTCCGCCCCTTTCAAGCTGTTCCATCGCCCGGCCGCAGCCGTCACATGCTATTGCCGCTGCTGGCTGATTTGTTTTGAGGACGGCATCGTGAACAGTGATCAAGCGAGTTCCGGCGGCGTGCTGACCAGCGTGCTCGGCTTTCTATGGAAATTGTCCTGGATCGGCCGCGTGATGACGCTGGGCGTGGCGGGCGCCATCAGCTTTGCCGCGCAGGATCTGATCCGCAATCCTGATGAGTTCGCCAATCGCGTCGGGCAGGCACAGGCGTACCAGCGGCTCGGCAGTGCGGCGCCTGGTGAGATGCCGTTGTCGGCCGACGCCGAGGCCAATCTCGACCGGATGATCAAGCAGATCGCCGATCACATGGCTTACGAGCTCAAAAACTCGAAATGGACGGCAGCGACCGGCTTCGTTCCCTGGACGGTGGCGCAAATGACGGTCGCCACGGCGGGCCTCGTGGAGCTCAACAAGCCCGTCATCGAGAACTACGTTCTCAAAACGATGAATACGGCCTGCGGCTGCTGGCACGAGCTGGGCGATAAGCCTGAACACATCGGGGTCAGCGGCTGGGTGCTTTACAGCCTCGGGCAAGTCAACCTGTCGGTGCCCGAGCCGGCGGTCGGTTTCCTGCTCGCCAATCAGGCGGAGGACGGCTGGTGGCCGATCTATCCGTCGCTGCCGAACGACCGTCATGCTTCGACTTATGCCACGGCCTGGGCGCTGCTCGGCCTCGAGAAGTACGTGGCGCGCGGCAAAGCCGGACTGCAGGGTGACGAGAAGACGATCGCGGCGGCCGCGGCGGCCATTCAGCGCGGGGTGCGCTGGTTGAAGAAGACGCGCGTTGCGGGCGAGGCGCGCTGGTACGACTACCCGAGCTATCACACGAAGATCCAGGCGATCGGGGCTGCCGGCCATGTTCTGTTCGTGCTCCACCAGTTCAGCCGGGAAGACGAGCTCACGCAGATCAACCGGCTGTGGATGAAGACGCTCGATACCCGGGTCCTGACGGCTGAGGAATCCGACAGTTCCGACGGCTACATCCAGCGCAAGGCGGGCGAGATGGCTATCGATGGCACGCGGCACCTGCGGCTGCCCTGGAGCCTGATCGCGACCGTGAAGGCTTTCCCGAGCGGCACAAGGTGGGAGCAGGCGCGGGCACTCGCATGGATCGAACGCGTTCTTCGCCGCGATTTGTTGACTGAAAGCGTGTTGTCGCGGACCTGGGTGACCAGCGAGCTGTTGCTGGCGTTGCGAGAACTGCGTGGTGTGGCGCTGAAAAAGCGAAAAATCTCCTAGCCAATCTGGCCACCGTCGGGCTTATTCCGTCCGCACGAGGCATGAAAGCTCGTTGCGCTGCGGGCACAAAGGGATAGATGGCGATGACAAAATCGGTGCTTGGCATCATCGGCGGCAGCGGGTTCTACAATCTGCCGGGGCTCGAGAAGTCTCGTTGGGAAACGGTGACCAGCCCGTGGGGCGAACCGTCGGACCAAGTGCTGTTCGCCGAGATCGACGGACTGCCGATCCGCTTTCTGCCGCGCCATGGGCGGGGCCACAAGATCTCGCCTTCTGGCATCAACTACCGCGCCAACATCGACGTGTTGAAGCGCGCTGGCGTCACCGATCTCGTTTCGATCTCGGCCTGCGGCTCGCTCAAGGAAGAATATCCGCCGGGCCATTTCGTGCTCGTCGACCAGTTCATCGACCGTACCTTCTCGCGCGAGAAATCGTTCTTCGGCAACGGGCTCATAGCCCATGTTTCGGTCGCAGATCCGGTCTCGCCATTATTGGTCGGTGCGGTTGAAAAGGCGGCCAAGGCCGAGAAGCTCGCCGTGACCTGCGGCGGAACTTACATCGTGATGGAAGGCCCGCAGTTCTCGACGCGGGCGGAATCGAACCTCTACCGCAGCTGGGGTTGCGACGTGATCGGCATGACCAACATGCCGGAGGCCAAGCTCGCGCGCGAGGCCGAGATTTGTTACGCGGTCGTCGCCATGGTCACCGACTACGATTGCTGGCACGAGGAGCATGCCCACGTCGATCTCGCCTCGGTCATCGCAGTGATGAAGGGCAACACCGAGAAGGCGCAGCGGCTCGTGCTGCGGCTCGCCCGCGATTTTCCGAAAGTGCATCCGAAGTGCCCGATCGGGTCCGACACGGCGCTGGAGATTGCGCTGATAACGGCGCCTGAAGCCCGCGACCCGAACCTCGTGGCCAAGCTCGACGCAGTGGCTGGCCGCGTGCTGGGGAACAAGGGTGGCCCCGGCTGACGAAGGACCAGTGCGGACTTCTGCTCCCGCCACCCGCGTGAACTCGGCCGAGTTGCCAAGGCCGGGTTGTTAACAATTGAAGCTCAGGCTCCGCCGACGCCGCGGTTCCAGCCGGGGCTGCGCCTCAGTCTGGCAATGGTTCCGGCATCGCACGTCCCGGCCTGCCCCAGCCGCGCGCGCCATCCGGCGCGTTTCAATTGGCTAGGCGGAGATGATATTCATGTATATGGTGTGGGGAGGCCTTGGTGCGCTCACGTGCGCTGGCCTTTATTATGTCGTTTCGTCACGTTCTGCGCTCGCGGCAATCGAACGCACCAGGGCCAGTGTCCGGGACAAGAAGCGCGCGCTCCGATCGGATCGTTCCGAAGTGTCGGATGTCGACAACGCGAAGCGCCCTCAGAAGCGTGACTTCGGTCGCCGTTGACGACGGTCGCTGCTCAAAACGAATGAGACGCCGCAGTGAGACCGCCGTGCCGAGCTTTGCCGGTGGCAAGGTGGTGCGAACGCGAATTTTTGGTCGGAATATCCCCACCCGCAACCATGCGAGGCTTCAATGGCCGTACACAAGTACAGGATCGGACAACTGGTCGCGTTCGCGCCAAGCCGACAAAGCATGCCCGCCTCGTCGCGCGAGTACAAGGTGCTGCGGCTGATGCCGCCCGAGAACGGTCAGTTCCAGTATCGGATCAAGAGTATTGCCGAAACCTACGAGCGGACGGCGCTGGAGAAGGAATTGTCGCTCAGGACGTAAACGCGGTTTGGCCGTGCGGCGGTCAGTAGACGTTCAGCGCCGCCAGCATCGATTTTGCAGCCGTTATTCGCCGAGGAGCATCCTCGGCGCTCGCCATGTCCATGTTGAGCGCGAACGTGTCGATGCGATCCGGCGCTTCGACCCAACCGACCCACCAGCCGATCTGCGGTTTGGTCGAGAAGCACCAGCCGGATTTCGCGTAGAGGGTCCGTCCCGTTCGCGTTTCGACCCTCAACATGTCCTTCACCAGATCCTGCGCGCGCTTCGAAATCGGCAACTGGCCAAGCGCAAGGGCTGCCAGAAAACTCGTCTGCTCGACGGCGCTGATCTTCAGCGGTCCATCCAGCCAGAAGGTCTCGACGGCGTCGCCGACAAGGCCGTTGCCGTATTCGAGCTTGTCCAGCCATTCACGATACTGATTGAGGCCGACGCGGCGCGCGATCTCCTGGAATACCGGCACGTTGGACGCCGGGATCGCCTGCCGCAACGTCATGTCCTGCTCCCAAGCCTTGAAGGAGCGTGGCTGGCCATCCCAGCGGAAGACGTGACGCTCGTCGGCGACTACTCCGGTCTCGATCGCGATCAGGCTGTTGGCGATTTTGAAGGTCGACGCCGGGATCAGCCGCTCACCGGCGCGTGCGGCATGGGCCATCGTCAAGCGGTCGGACGTCACGTCGAGATGAGCGAAGGCACCCACCACGCCTTGACGTTTCAGCTCGGTTTCGAGCTCGGCACTCTTGTCGGGCCGGGCGCTGGCCGCATTGAACGGGAGAGCGCCCGTGGCGGCTGCCGCGGCGGCGGCTCGTAACAAGTTGCGCCGGGTCAATCTGTCGGATCGCGAGGTCATGGCGGCGCCGGCTCAGTTCGGGAACCAGATCAGGATCTGCATCTTGACGAGTTGCGGGAAAAAGTTCTGCAAGAGTTGCCCGAGGCCCCACAGAATGACACCGAGCAGGATCAACGCCGGAACCATGGCGAAAACCGCCTTCATAAAGAAGCCGACAAGCTGCAAGAACGGCACATCGAAGCTCCGCACGACCGCCGGCAGCGGTTCGCCCGGCACGTTCGCATAGCCCGCGTCGGTCCCTGCGAACGGGTCGGCGATCCCTGGTCCGGTGTGGGGCGCGAAACTCTCGCGCTGCTCTTTGGCCATTCGCTCGCGGGCTTCCCGCTCTCGCGCGTCACGTTCGCGGCGCAGGGTACGCGGTAGGTCGTCGGGTCCGCCATCGGCCGTCATCGGGTAGTTTGTATCGGTCATGGCCTTCACACTCCTGCGTTTTCGAACGTTCCCGAGTAAACGTGCTTGAACCCGGCGCGGCACTTCGCTAGTTCAAAAAACCAGCACATACGGTGTTTGCGAAACGTTCTACCCTGATCCGTGAGATATTGCTATTTTGCGCCGCGATTTTGACCTTGAGGTGGCCCTTGAACGATCTGAAACGACTGGTTCGCACAATCCCCGATTACCCGAAGCCGGGGATCATGTTTCGCGACGTCACGACGTTGCTGGGCGATCCCCAGGGCTTCAAGGCGACCATCGCCCAGATGACCGAACCCTATCGGACCAAGCCCATCGACGCGGTGGCCGGTATCGAAGCGCGCGGCTTCATCCTCGGCGGTGCGGTGGCTGACCGGCTGGGATGCGGCTTTATCCCCATTCGGAAGAAGGGCAAGTTGCCCTGGAAGACGATCGGCCAGGAGTATTCTCTCGAGTACGGTGTCGATGTGATAGAGATCCATGAGGATGCGATCAAGAAGGGTGAGCGGATTCTCATCATCGACGACCTCATCGCCACCGGCGGCACCGCCGAAGCGGCGGTGAAACTGGTGACGCGGACCGGCGGTCACGTCATCGGCGCCGCGTTCATCGTCGATCTGCCTGAGCTCGGCGGCGCCAAGAGGCTGCAAGCGCTCGGGATCGATTGTCATGCGCTCATGGCCTTCGACGGGCATTGAGGAGCAATCATGTTCAGGCGCGACAAGAAGCTGGCGAACATCCACGAGATTCGTGAAGCCCTGGCAAAGGTCCAGATCTGGCGGCGGGCTCCATCCTTGCCGATCTTTTGCCCGATCTGTGATGCTCCGGAATTCAAGATTGTCGACCGTTCGGCGCGGCCTTATGCCGAGTGGTATGCCGTGAGCTGCGGCCATTGCGGCATAGACGACGCGATCAGCATTCCACTCTGCCCCCAGATGAATAGCGGAAACTGACGTCATGAACATCAAGGGTAAGCATTTCCGCACCATCTGGCTGGCGGCAGACGGGTGGTCTGTCGAAGTCATCGATCAGACCAAGCTTCCGCATCGGTTCGAAACGGCGAACCTCAAGTCGGTGGAAGATGCGGCCCGCGCGATCAAGACGATGCAAGTGCGTGGCGCGCCGCTGATCGGCGTCACGGCGGCCTATGGATTGTGCATGGCGCTGAGGGCCGACCCCTCCGACATCTCGCTGGAGAACGAAATTCGCTTTCTTGCAGAGCAGCGCCCGACTGCGGTCAACCTGCGTTGGGCGCTGGATGAAATGCGGGCCGCCGTGCAGAACCTGCCCTATGACGGGCGGGTCAGTGCCGCATATGCCCGGGCCGCGCGCATGGCCGACGAAGACGTCGAAGTCTGTCGTCGCATCGGTGAGCACGGGCTGGCCATCATCAAGGAGATTGCGAGCAAAAAGCAGCCCGGCGAACGCGTCAACGTACTGACCCACTGCAACGCCGGCTGGATCGCCTGCGTCGACTGGGGCACGGCCACCGCGCCCATCTATATGGCGCACGATGCGGGCATTCCCGTGCATGTCTGGGTCGACGAGACACGGCCGCGCAACCAGGGTGCCGCCTTGACCGCCTATGAGCTCGGCAGCCACGGCGTGCCGCATACCATCATCGTCGACAACGCCGGCGGCCATCTGATGCAGCACGGCAAGGTCGATCTCTGCATCGTCGGGACCGACCGCGTCACCGCGAACGGCGACGTGGCCAACAAGATCGGAACCTATCTGAAGGCGCTGGCCGCAAAAGACAACAATGTGCCGTTCTATGTCGCGCTACCGCATACCACGATCGACTGGACCATGGACGACGGCATGGCGATCGAGATCGAGGAGCGCGGGCAGGACGAAGTCTTGAAAATGCCTGGCCGTCTTCCCGATGGCAGCGTCGTCACCGTCGAGATCGCAGCCCCCGGCTCGCCGGCCGGCAACCCGGCCTTCGACGTGACACCGGCGCGCCTCGTCACCGGCCTCATCACCGAACGCGGTGTGGCGCCATCCACCACGGTCGGGCTGAAAAAGCTCTATCCGGAGAGGGCGTGAGGGGGCGGGCGGTAGGCTTGAGCGAGGTCAAGTGATAGCGCCGGAGACGCCACTGAAACTCAGTTTTCAGGAGCGGATCATGATGTGGAATTGCAAGCGTATTCCTCGTTCCGTCGGAAGCCGGCCACCTGGCGCTCAATCCGTTATTCCAGATCAAGGTGATGCTGATCGTCCTCGGCCTCGCGAACGCTCTGATCCTCGGACGGATGGCGGTCTTCCTCGAGGCCGGAATTGTGACCCCCAATGTGCCGCTGTCGAAGAGTGTACGGCTGGCGGCCGGGCTTGCACGCGCGACATGGTTGACGGTGGCGGCGGCAGGCCGTCTGATTGCGTATGTCTAAAGAGTAGCCGGGGGGGCAGGCGTGACTGTGGTCAAGACAAAGCGGACGAGCGCGGGACCGAAGCGGTCGGCGGCTGCGGCCGTGGGCGAGTTGTCTGCACGACGCGACGTCATCACGACCGCGCGCGAGATGAGCCGGATGGGGCTGTCGCCTGGGCGCTCGGGAAATGTCTCGCGACGGTGGAAAACCGGCATGCTGGTGACGCCATCGGGCATGGCCTATGATGCGCTCGAGCCCAGGGACATCGTGTTCGTGGATGGCGACGGCGAGGTTCGGCCGGGGCAAAAGAAGCCGTCGAGCGAGTGGCGCTTCCATCTTGCGGCTTACGACACGCGGCCCGACATGGGCGCCGTTGTTCACACGCACTCGCTCCATGCAACAGTTTTGGCCTGTGCGCACAAACCGATACCGGCCTTCCACTACATGGTGGCGGCCGCGGGCGGGAACGACATCCCGCTCGTGCCCTATGCCACCTTCGGAACCGAGGAGTTGTCGCGGCATGTCGCGGGAGGGCTCGCCCATCGCAACGCCTGCCTCATGTCCAACCACGGCCAGATCGCCATCGGCCCGACGCTGCAATCGGCACTCGAACTCGCGGCCGAGGTCGAGGTGTTGGCCGAGCAGTACTACAAGGTGCTCACGCTCGGCATTCCCGTGATCCTGCCCGACAGCGAGATGGCACTGATGCTCGACAAATTCAAAGCCTATGGCCAGAAGGCGCAGGGTTAGGCGCTTGGCAAAAAATCAGTGGACATTCGCATGTGCGGGCCGGCACGGCGAAGCGGGCCGCGCTTCGGTGAGAGGACGGCTTGGCGGGAACGGCATTGATCAGCCTCCTCCGCCCTTGAAGAACGGTTCGACCCGGCCCTTGAGCTTGATGGTCATCGGGTTGCCATTGCGGTCTTTGCTATTGCCCGCTGCAACGCGGATCCATCCTTCACTGACGCAGTATTCTTCGACGTTGGTTTTCTCGACACCGTTGAAGCGGATGCCGACCACGCGCGCCAGAATTTCGGCGTCGTAGTGAGGATTTTGGGGGTTCGTGGAAAGCCGGTCCGGGAGCGTGTCTGTCATGGGCTGTCTCGTCTCTCTCAGGTCGCAAATCGAAAATGCATCACGTCGCCGTCCTTGACCACGTACTCCTTGCCTTCCAGCCGCATCTTGCCGGCTTCCTTGCACGCGACTTCGCCGCCCAGGCTCGCATAGTCGTCATAGGCGATGGTTTCGGCGCGGATGAAGCCCTTCTCGAAATCGGTGTGAATGACGCCCGCGGCTCCTGGCGCCTTGGTGCCGCGCGTGATGGTCCAGGCGCGGGCTTCCTTGGGTCCGACCGTGAAGTAGGTCACGAGGTCGAGCAACGAGTATCCGGCCCGGATGAGGCGGTTGAGGCCGGGCTCTTCGAGCCCCATCTCGTTCAGGAATTCGTCGCGATCCTCGGCGGCCAGGCCGGCGAACTCCGCTTCGATCTTGGCGGAAATGATGACGGCAGCCGCGCCCTCGGCCTTGGCGCGCTCTTGGACCTTGGCTGAGAACGCGTTGCCGTTCGCCGCGGACGCCTCGTCGACGTTGCAGACGTAGACCACGGGCTTCGACGTGAGCAACTGCAGCGCACGGAAGATCGGCATGTCCTCGGCCGAAAGCGGCGTGGTCCGGGCAGGCTTGCCTTCGCGCAACGGCACTAAGATCTTCTCCATGACGGCGACTTGCGCCTTGGCGTCCTTGTCGCCGGTTTTGGCCTTTTTCTCGGCGGCTGAAGCGCGCTTCTCTAGGCTCTCGAGATCGGCGAGCATCAGCTCGGTTTCGACCGTGTCGGCGTCGGCCAGCGGGTCGATACGGTTCTCGACGTGGGTGATGTCGTCGTCCTCGAAGCAGCGCAGCACATAGGCGACCGCGTCGACCTCGCGGATGTGGGAAAGAAACTTGTTGCCGAGGCCTTCGCCCTTGGATGCGCCGCGCACGAGGCCCGCAATATCGACGAAGGTGAGCCGCGTCGGTATGATCTCTTTCGAGTTCATGATCTTGGCCAGGGTGTCCAGCCGCGGGTCGGGAACGCCGACTTCGCCCACGTTCGGCTCGATGGTACAGAACGGGTAGTTGGCCGCCTCGGCCGCCGCAGTCTGGGTCAACGCATTGAACAACGTTGACTTACCAACGTTCGGCAAGCCGACGATGCCGCATTTGAAGCCCATGGGTCGAGTTCCTGTCGGGAAAGGCACGCGGCGGAGACGCACGCGAGCGGGATAAGTGCCGTCACGGCATGCCTAAGATGCTTCCCAGCAATTGTGAAGCCCGGTTTTCGAAGCGCAAGTCATCAGCTGCAAAGTAGATGGTCGCGCGATCGTTCAGCGGTGTTTCGTCAGGCCGAATGTGGTGTAGGCCGACAGGCTCGGGAGATTGGTTTTCCCGCCCATGGCGGACGCCAGCGCTTGACCGATATCGGCGCCCTGTTCGTGGTCGCGGACGGCGACGACGATGAAGGGCCGTTGCCAGCTGGTGCTGCCGGTTTCGCATTCGGCGCAAGGCTCCCGATACTGGCCTAGGTTGAGCATGTAGATTGTGACCGATGCCGGCAATACGGCCCCGACCCACTCGGCAGCTTGCCTGGCGCGCAGGCCCGCGCGGTGGGTTTCCGCCGTGATATCGCCCTCCTGCGAGGCTGTGCCGATGGTAATCACCTTCTTGGAGCTCAGCAGGCTCTGTCGAACTTCAGCGCTCAGTACTTCGCGGGTGACGTCGACCGGCGAAAGGACCTTGCCGTCCTTGACGAGTTCGGTCGTGCTGCCACGAACCCAATCGAAATTCTTGTTCAAGACCACCAGATCGAACGCTGCGCGCCGGCCAGCCTCGTCACGTCCCTCGATGCCGTAGAGGGTTGCGTTGTCGTTCAGGCGCTGGGCAGGGACAGCGGTGCGTGCGGTGAGCTTCTCCGAGTGTGTGACCGCCTCGGTCACGGTCGTTGCCGCGACGCCGCCGATCAGCCCGAGCGCACCCAAGGTCACGGCTACGTCGGCGCGGCTTGCAAACAGTGTCGAGATCCAATGAGCGCGACTTCCCCACGAGTAGATGCTCCAGATGCGCCGGCGCGTGCGGCCGTTGTGTTCGGCGGTCTGGTCGTGGTTGGTCTTGGTCATAGGCAGGCTCCGGTTCAATGCGACGGCAAGCGCTCAGGCCTCTGATAAGTGCCCCGCGTGACAAAATCATGGAACAGCGTCTACGAGTGGATACGGGATGGCGCGCTATGCCAAAGGCCCTTTGCAAAACGGAGACCTTCACGTATCTGGCTTGTTGCGCGCGGCGAGCCACTTCCGCAAATTGTCGGCGATCGCCGATTGCTTCTTGGATGCGCGTTCGCCAGCCGGATGGAGCGCAGACTGCGGGCGTCTCTCGGGACCAGCCGCTGGTTGTGCGGACATGGGCGTGTCGCGCTGCGGGGCGTTCGGCGACGAGATGCCCTCCGGCTTGTCGCCGGGTTCAGTTCGAACACGCCGGAGGACGTTGGTCACGAAGCGTGGGTCCTGGCCCGCCGTCAAGCCTGTGGTCAGGTGCGCGGCTTCTTCGGCGATGGCATCGAGCAGCGGCGCGAGCCAAGTCTGGTCGGCCTTGGCGAAATCCGACAACACGAAATGCGACACCGCGTCCTTCGATCCCGGATGGCCGATTCCAAGCCGTACGCGCCAGTAGTCATTGGTGATATGCGCGGTCATGGAGCGGAGCCCGTTGTGTCCGGCATTGCCGCCGCCGCATTTCACCTTGAGCTTGCCAGGGCCGAGATCAAGTTCGTCGTGGAACGCGATTACGTCGCTGGCGCCGATCTTGAGAAACCGGCAAGCCTCTCCAACAGCGCGGCCGCTCTCGTTCATGTAAGTGTCGGGCTTCAGCAACAGGACTCGCTCACTGGCAATCTCGCCGTCGGCGACGAGGCCTGCGAATTTCCTCTTCCACGGTCCGAAGCGATGGCGGCTGGCAATCGCGTCTACAGCCATGAACCCGACGTTATGACGGTTCTTGGCATAGCGATCGCCGGGATTGCCGAGGCCGACAATGAGTTTCATGTGATCGATCTAACAGGTTGGCGGCGCGGAGAGACACCCGCGCCGCCGCACTGGTGCTACTTCTTGGCGGCCGGCTTCGCCGGGGCCTTGGCGCCAGCGGCCGGAGCGGCCGCCTTGGCACCTGCGGCCGGAGCCGCGGCGGCCTTGCCAGCAGCGGGTTTGGCCCCTGCTGCGGCCGCGGCCTTGGCGTCGCCGCCGGCTGCCGGTGCGGCACCTGCTGCGGGCGCTGCTGCGCCTGGAGCTGGTGCTTCCTCCTCCTGCTTCACGGCGCCCGCGATGGTGGCCACGGTGAAGTCGCGGTTACGGATGACCGGGGTCACGTCGGCTGGCAGTTTGAACGCTGAAATGTGGATCGAGCGGCCGATCTCGAGCCCTTCCAGGCTGGCCTCGAAGTGAGTCGGTATTTTGTCGTAATGGCAGAACACTTCAACGACGTGCCGCACGACGTTCAATGCGCCGCCACGCTTGAGGCCCGGCGAAAGGCTTTCATTGGTGAAGCGAACCGGCACCGCGACGCGGATGATCCCATCCTTGCCGATACGCAGGAAGTCCACGTGCAGCGGCGTATCCTTGACCGGATCGAGCTGGACGTCGCGCGGGATCACCCGGCTCTTCTGGCCATCGACATCGAGTTCAAACACAGTCGCCAGGAACTTGCCTTTCAGCACTTGCTTCCACAGCGTGGTGTAGTCGAGGGCAATCGTCGTCGGCTGCTGATTGTCGCCGTAAATGACGCCCGGAATCTTGTTCTCACGACGAGCTTGGCGTGCGGCCCCCTTGCCTGCACGTCCGCGCGCCGTGGCTTCAAGCGTAATCATGTTGCTTGCCATGGCTCTGTTTCTCCAACGTAAAAAGGGCCTGTCCAAAGGCCCAATAGCCGCAAACGGCCTCCAAGGGTGCCGGGCGGCATCTCGCGCGGTGATGCATGAGATGACCGCCTTATAACCGTGGTCCAACCGCAAGGCAATTGCTGCGGTCACAATTGCCGTCGCAACCCCGCTCCCATGCGAGAAAGGACATTCGGTCTAGGGCGGTTAGCAATGAAGTTGCATGTGGGGTGTGCTAGAGTTCCATCATCGGCATCTGGTTCGGGTCCGAGGGCCGTTCGGAGTAAATGTCGGAACCTTAAGGAGTTCGAGCAACTCTATGATTATTATGTAGCTTTTTCGTCTGACGATTGGTTTCGAGGTCAGCCGCGCGTGGGGACCTAACGTCAGATGCCCGACACGAGGTGTTTGTACCGGGCCTCGATGTCGTGTGTCCTCGCTCGGCGCCAAGAGCTGTCGAGTGTGTCACCGAGCCCCCCCCAGGACCGACCACATGCCCAAAAAACCACAAAATCGCCGCAGCGCGCCAGACCAGGACAAGCTCATCGTCGATGCGCTGCGCGACGTCGGCAAGCCACTCAGCGCCTATGAGATCATCGATCATCTCAAGGAAAAGGGGTTGTCGGCCCCGCCTACGGTCTACCGGGCGCTCAACCGGCTGATTGAGGACGGGCTTGCTCACCGTCTCGAAAGCCTGAACGCTTTTGTCGCTTGCCGCCATCCGCACCACAAGGGGACAGCGGCGTTCGCAATTTGCGACGGCTGCGGAACGGTCCGCGAGTTCCACGAGGCGGAGTCGGTCAGGCGGCTCGATGCCGCCGCTGTCGAAGCAGGTTTCACTGTGAAGGAAATGACCATCGAATTGCGCGGACGCTGCAAGGATTGCGAAGTCAGGGTCGCCCGATGATGTCCGACCTTGTTGGTAGCCGAGCCGTTCCGGCGGGTTGTCTGCTTATTGTCATCCGTCCGTCTCGCCAACGATCCGGCACGGCACCGCCGATCTGACAATCGCATCGATTGTAGCAGTCTCGCCTCACTCTCGATCGGTATCGAACCGGTGATCTTGGCGGCGGTGGGCGCTGCGCTTGTCTGCAACTATTCGAGCGTGGTAGTGACCGGTGTGTATAATATAACATCCGGAGCCGCTATGATTGCGTTTGCCCATCGGATTGTTCGTTGTGGGGTCGCGGTTGGGTTGCAAGCCGTTTTCCTTGCAAACACGGCGCTTGCGCAGGACGTGTTGCCGCCAGTCGTCGTGAACACACCTAGCCCCGTGGCCAAGACGCCAGTGGCCGCCAAGCCTGCCCAGAAGACGAACGTCGATAGTTCGGCGACACCAAAGGCCAAGGCAAAGTCCGCGACCAAACCGACCAACTCTCCTGTCACCTCGGCATCATCTAAACCGCCGCCGCAACCCGCGGCCGTCGTGCCGGATGGCACTCGATCCACGGTCAGCACGACAGAAGTTCTTGCGCCTCCGGGCACGCTCGTGGTCGTGGACGACGCCTTTGCGCCCGTGACTGTGGCGACGGATCGCGAAATCTTGGCCCAAGGCGGCGCAACGCTCACCGATACCCTCCAATCACGCTCTGGCATCACGGGATCGACCTTTGCCCCGGGCGCCAATCGGCCGATCATCCGTGGGCTCGATAGCTACCGGGTGCGCGTGCAGGAGAACGGTATCGGGTCGCACGATGTCTCGACCATCTCCGAGGACCATGCAGTGCCGATCGCCCCGTTCGCGGCCGATCGCATCGAGGTGGTGCGCGGACCGGCGACACTGCGCTACGGCAGCGGCGCGATCGGCGGCGTGGTGGCGGCGGAGAACGGACGCATCCCGACGGCTGTTCCGCGGAACGGCGTCTCTGGCGAGATCCAGGGTGGGTTGACATCGCTCGGCAACGGCTACGACGGCGCGTTCAAGGCAACGGCCGGCAGCCAGGGCGTGGCGGTACATGCCGATGGGTTCCGCAATAACGCGGACGACTACGACACCCCCCTTGGGACCGAGCGCAACACGTTCGCCGAAAGCGAGGGCTTCGGGCTGGGACTTTCGCGCATCTGGGCGGATGGCTTCTTCGGCATCTCTGTTTCGCGCATCGACAGCCTATACGGAGTGCCGGGCGAAGAAGCCCGAGAAGGGGTCGATCCGCGCATCGATCTCGCGCAGCAGAAAATCCAGGCGCGGGGCGAATGGCGGCCGCGGGCCATGGGCGTCGAAGCGGTGCGGTTCTGGTTCGGGGCGTCGGACTACGAGCACGATGAGCATGCAAGACACGATGGCGGCGCGTTCGAGATCGCCTCGCGCTTCAAGAACAACGAGCAGGAAGGGCGCATCGAAATCCAGCACGTTCCAATCGTGACGGATCTTGGCGAGCTGACGGGCGCGGCCGGCATCCAGGTCGTCCATCGCCGCACGCGCGGCACGAGCTTCGAGGGCGATTCGCTCTTGGAGCCGGCGCGGACGGGATCGGTGGCCGCGTTCCTGTTCCAAGAACTCCAGACGAGCGCGACAACACGGCTGCAGGCGGCGCTGCGCATCGAGCAAAGCAAGATCGACGGTATCGGTCTGGCGGATGTGACCGATCCGAACGCGCCGGTGGAGTTCGACGGCGAGCGCCGGTTTGTGCCGGTGTCGGCCAGCCTTGGCGTGCTGCAGAAACTCGGGTTCGGGACGGTCGCGCGGCTGTCTGGGCAGTACGTCGAGCGCGCGCCCGACGCCGCAGAACTCTTTTCGAGTGGCATCCACGAAGCCACGGGTACCTTCGAGATCGGCAATCCGTTCCTCGAAAAGGAGCGGGCTTTCTCGATCGAAGCCGGGCTCGCCAAAGCGCAAGGCCCATTCCGCTTCGATGCGGCGGCATATTACACCAAGTACAAGGGCTTCGTGTTCCGTGAGCTGCAGGGCGTGCGCTGTCTGGAGGATCTGCCGTCGTGCGGGCCAGCGGCTGATCTCGACGACGAGAACTTCGATCTGGTGTTGTTCCAGCAGCGGGACGCGACGTTCTTTGGCGCGGAGATCGCCGCCCAGTACGACGTTGCGCCCATCTGGCGGGGCGTGTGGGGCGTCGACGGGCGCTATGATTTCGTCCGCGCGAGGTTCGAGGGCGACGAGAATGTCCCACGCATCCCGCCGCACCGGCTTGGCGGCGGCGTCTACTACCGCGATAGCAACTGGTTCGCCCGCGCTGGCGTTTTGCACGCGTTCGATCAGAACCGGTTCGGTGCAGAGGAGATCGCGACGCCGGGTTATTCGCTCGTCTCGGCCGAACTCTCCTACACAGCGCGGCTCGATGCGACGACACGAACGACGATCGGCGTCCGCGGCGAGAACCTCGCCGACGACGACGTTTTAAACCATGCCTCGTTCAAGCGGCGCGAAGAGGTGCTGCAGCCGGGCGCGAGTGTTCGCGTGTTCGGTTCGCTCAAGTTCAATTGAGAGCGAGGAAGACAACGGCCGGGGTAGCCACGTCGAGGACATCGCTTCGGTTTGGTTGGGGTGGGTGTCGCCACGTCACGGCCATTTTCAGTAAAACAGGCTCGACACGCTTTCCTCGCGCGAGGTGCGCAGAATCGCCTCGCCGATCAACGGCGCGATGGGGAGCAGACGAATGTTCTTGGCCGCGCGGACGGCTTCAGTCGGCAGGATCGAATCCGTCACCACGAGTGACTTGAGGCGTGAGTTCTGAATGCGGCTCACGGCGCCGCCCGACAAGACGCCATGGGTGATGTAGGCGGAAACTTCGGTCGCGCCGTTCTTGAGCAGTGCCTCGGCAGCGTTACACAGCGTGCCGCCGGAATCCACGATGTCGTCTATGAGTATCGCGCGCTTGCCTTTGACGTCGCCGATGACATTCATCACTTCGCTTTCGCCGGGACGCTCGCGGCGCTTGTCGCAAATGGCGATCGGCGCGTCGACGCGCTTGGCCAGTGCGCGGGCGCGCACCACGCCGCCGACGTCGGGCGATACGACCACGAGGTTTTCGGTGCCGAGAGTCTCCTGGATGTCGCGGGTCATAACCGGGGCCGCGAACAGATTGTCAGTCGGAATGTCGAAAAAGCCCTGGATCTGGCCGGCATGTAGATCCAGCGTCAGTACGCGATCGGTACCGGCGCGCTCGATCAGGTTGGCGACGAGCTTTGCGGATATTGGTGTGCGCGGGCCGGGTTTGCGGTCTTGCCGAGCATAGCCGAAGTAGGGAATGACCGCCGTCACGCGCCGCGCGGAGGCCCGCTTCAGCGCGTCGATGAGGATCAGCAGCTCCATTAGATTGTCGTTGGCAGGGAAAGACGTCGATTGCAGTACAAAGACGTCCTGACCGCGCACATTTTCCTGGATTTCAACGAAGATCTCGAGGTCGGCGAACCGGCGGACCTGCCCTTTTGTCAGCGGGACCTTCAGATAGTTCGAAATCGCTTCTGCAAGCGGGCGATTGCTGTTGCCAGAGACCAGCTTCATGTGCGGTGGGCTCCGACCCTCTTTGTCGCGCGCGTCGAGCGGCATTGCGGCAGCCTCCACGACATATCTATGACGCGGCTTCTAGCAAGCGGGCCCGGGTGTGTAAACCACCCGGGCCCGTCGCATTGGTCAAAAATGTTATTATGGTCCGAGCAAAAACAATTAGTTCGTTGATTTCGGAGCCGGCAGCAGCTTCAGTATCCCCTGGGCAGCCGCCGCCGCAGCAGCGTCAGCCGTCTTGCCCCAGGTCCCGTCGAGCGAGCCCTGCGGGATCTCGTTCTTCTGTGAGACAGTTCCGAGCTTCTTGCCCTTCGGGTCCTTGACGTCCCAGTCGATCGTAATCGGCTGCTTGCCTTCGCGGCTCTCGCCGACTTTCACCCGGCCTTCGACCTTGTATGCCTTGGGTGCTGATGCCTGGTCGCTCAGGGCCACGCCACCCTTGGACAACTCGCGCTGGATTGCACTGGTCAACGCGGCACTGCCGTCGCCCGGAGCGCCGACGACACTCGGCACGCTGGCCGTGATCGACTCGCCCGAAGAAATGCTGCCGGTGGTCGGACCCGTCGCCACGACTGCATTACCCGCGGCAGCCTGAGGCCCAGGTGCCGGCACAGGCTGAGGCGATGCCGCGGCGACTTGTGCCGTGCCAGACGGACCACCGAGTGCGCCCGGCGCGGCCTGGTTGCTGGCAACGGGAACACTGGCGGCGTTGGCTTGTGTCGGCAGCCACGTGGACAGCGACAGGGCCGTTTTGTCGGCGATGGCCTGCGTGATCTGCGGCGTCACCTGCGACCAGGGGTCCTTGCTCTCGGCACCAGCGATCGTCTCTTCGCCCGTGATGCGATTGACGCGGCGACCGGCGGAATCGGTGACATCCCAGATATAGGACACCTTGGTGCCGCCCTTTTCGCGAGCACTCACCACATAGCCGCGAAGCGTGTAGTCGAGCTTGTCCAGCGGGTTCTTGACGAACCCGAAGTTCTGCTTCTCCGCCGAACTGGTCAGCTGAGCCTGGAGTTGCCGAGCAACCGTCTCTGGCGCGCCGATGACGGGCGCAATGGCGATCGTCGCGAGCTTCTTAGTCGCTGCCGGGGCCGCCAGCGGCTCGGCAACCGATGTCGAAGGAGTGGTTTGGTTCAGTAAGTTATTGCCGGTCTCACATCCCGCGAGACCTGTGGCAACGAACATGATGAATGCTGCAAGCGCGACGGGCTTTTTCGAATGCCAGGCCGCAGCAGTGTCGACGGTCGTCACGATGACGTCCCCCCTTGAATGACCCGCTGTTGTCCGGTGGCCGACGTACGAACTCTGCGGCCGCGACTCCTCAAAAACCGGTACCCTCTGCTCGAATCTGTAACCAGTGATGCGACTTGCGTCCAGTTGGATTCAAGTGGGAAGCCATATCGTCCCTAATAGAACACCCATCTCAAATCGTGTTAGCTGTGGATTGTGCAGTTAGGTCACAACAATGGCCGAGATTTGGCGCCCATAATCCGGCTCACCGCGCCGCTGCGACCTGCGATAGCTGAAAAACGTCGATTCCTTCGCGCTCGTACAGGTCGACTGGTACTCAACCGAGGCAACCCCGGCTCTCGTCAGCCGGCCTCCGATGTACCCCGGCAGGTCGAAATGGGCACGACCGCCGATGGTGAATGCGCGGAAGTAGCCGCTATTGGTGGCATCGCGGGCCAGAAGTTCAGCCTCGAATTCCGGGCCAACCTCGTAGGCCGCCTGATTGATGCAAGGCCCGATTGCCGCGCGGATGCGAGATCGATGGCCGCCCACGCGCTCCATCGCCGCGATCGTCGCTTCGATGATGCCACCCACGGCCCCACGCCACCCGGCATGGGTCGCTGCTACGACGCGCGCCTCGGCGTCGGCGAATAGGACTGGCGCACAATCAGCAGCCAGCGCACCAACGACGAGGCCTGGTATGCGCGTGACGATGGCGTCGGCCTTGGGCAAGGGCCCAGTCAATGGTCCAGTCAATGGGCCATCGATGATCACAGCGTCAGCGCTGTGGCACTGGTGGACAGTGACGACGGCATCGAGCGTGCTGCCGAGATGGCGTGCAACCCGCGCGCGGTTTTCGATCACCGCGTCGCGTTCGTCGTTGGAACCGAGCCCGCAGTTGAGGCTCGCGTAGATTCCGCCCGACACGCCGCCCTCGCGCGTGAAAAAGCCGTGGCGGACGCCGGCAAGGGCTGAGAGGTTCGATGCGGTGATGGGCGTCGGCATGACAGGTGACATGTGACAGGTGACAGGTGACAGGTGATAGCTGACGGGTGACGCGCGTGCTGCGCATCGAGGAACACCCTCCCTGTAACCTGTTCCCTGTTCCCTGTAACCTGTATCCTGTCCTAGAATCCGGGCAACGGCGGCACGCTCTTCGAACGCAATCCGATCGCCTTGAAGCGGCTGCCCATGCCGGGCACGGCCATCAATCGCGCCACGCCCATCTCGATCTCGGCGGCTTTGGCCGGGTTCGCAGCCATGAGTTTCGAGGCCCGCTCGACGATGCCGAGAGAGCCGAGGAACTCGGCCTGCGTGACCGGGCCGTCGACGGCGAGGCCATAGACCTTTGCGCCATCTGCAACCTTCTCGAAATCGACAAGCGTCGTCAGATCGGCTTCACCGGGTGACGTCAGCGGATGTTCGAAAGCATGGCTCCGCACCGCCTGAAGTGTATCTCCCGGCAAGGTGATTTCATGGCCATAGTCGATGAACAGCGCGGCCGTTGGCGCGCGACCTGCGAAGCCGCCGAGTGTGGCCCACAGGTCGGTCCTGCGAAGCTCGTAGATCTCTCCCGCCGAAGCACTTGGAAAGGCCGTCGGAAGATCTTCGATCCAGGCATCGCGCCAGAGAAAAGCCAATTCGCCGCGAGCGTCGAGGGCGACGGTGCGAAGCTGCCATCCATACTCGGTCTCCGTCCGCAGCCACTGCAGAATGTCCGCCTGCGCGTCGATGAACTCGTTGCCTACGACAATGGCCGGCGCGTCGAGCATCCAACCCTCGAACGCGCTCATGACGGATGGCCAAACATGCAGCGCGTCCAGCATCTCCCGTTGCTGGAACGCCAATGCATCGTTGCTCTCGACCAGATGCAGCGCGATCGCTTCCCTGAACCCCGGCACCACTTTGGCCGCGCGGAGCGCATCCCGCATCAGCGTCCCGCGCCCAGGCCCCAACTCGACCAAGTTGACCCTGGGCGGCGAACCCATCTGCTGCCATACAACCGCGCACCACAGCCCGATCAGTTCGCCGAACACCTGGCTGATCTCTGGCGCGGTGATGAAATCTCCTTTGGCCCCGATCGCGGCTTTGGTGCGGTAATAGCCATGCTCAGGGTCCTGGAGGCACGCCGTCATGTACTCGGCAACCGAGATCGGACCCTCGCGACGGATGCGCTCTTTGAGCCTCAGCGCCAGCGGCGTCTCGCGCCGTCTTTCCGGATCGTAGGGCAGATCGGTCAACATTGGCTCATCACGCCACTGCCGCCTCCCGCCGCGCCCGCCAGACGAACCACGCCCCCAGCATGACCATCGGGATCGAATAGGCGATGCCCGGCGTCAGGCCATAGTATGTCAGTGCATGCAGCGGATCGGGTTGGCGGTAGAGTTCGCAGAACGAGCGGAATACGCCATAGCCGGCTAAGAATGCGCCCGTCACCTGTCCAGGTTGCTCCAGTGCGCGCAGTTTGTGGGTCATGAACCTCAGGATCAGGAACAGCGCCAAACCTTCGAGCCCCGCTTCGTAGAGCTGGCTCGGATGCCTCGGCTGCGGTTCGCTATTCGGGAAATAGAATTTGGCCTCCGGGAAGACCATGCCCCACCATACATTCGTCGGGCGCCCCCACAACTCGCCGTTGATGAAGTTGGCCAGCCGCCCGAACAAGAGCCCGATGGGGACCGCTGCCGCGCAAAGATCCATGGCCGAGTAGGGGTTCAGCTTGTTGTTGTGCGCGAACAGCCAGATCGCAACCCCACATCCGAGCAGCGCGCCGTGAAACGCCATGCCGCCCTTCCAGATGGCAGGGATGTCGAGCGGGTTGGCGAGGTAGTATCCCGGTTCGTAGAAGAGAACGAACCCGAGCCGCCCGCCCGCGATCACACCGAGCGTCATATAGAGCAACAGGTCGTCGACCCGCTCGATGCCGAACGGCGGCGTGGCCTTGGCCCAGATGCCGGAGGTGCCCAGCAGCTTGCGGATGTAGAGCCAGCCCAGCAAAAGTCCCGCCATGTAGGCCAGCCCGTACCATTTGACCGACAAGGGTCCGATCGAGAAGGCTACCGGATCGAGACCGGGAAAGGGGATGGCGAGAAAGCTCATGGCGTTTGCTCCGGCTCGCGCCGGTTCCCCTCGGGTGTGCATCTTCTGCATTGATCGACCGGCGGACGATTTCGGCACCCGCGCGGTTATGTCAAGCCTCGACCGTCGTCCGGCTCCTTGCCGGACCTGCCCGTACCGCCCATAGTTCCGTCAAACGAGGGTCGCAGCCCGAATCATCGACCCGCCTCGCAAGGATCTCGCCCATGACCCAGACCAACAACCGCTTCCTCGACGAATTCGCCAAACTCATGACCGATGCCGCTGGTGCCGCCCAGGGTGTGAAGCGCGAGGTCGAGACGATCATGAAGGCGCAAGGTGAGAAAGTTCTCCAGGGGCTGGACGTGGTCCAGCGCGAGGAATTCGAGGCGGTCAAGGCAATGGCGGAGAAGGCTCGCGCCGAGAACGAACGGCTCGACGCGCGCCTCGCGGCCCTGGAAGCACGTTTCGGCGCTTGAACTGCGCACGAGCTGCCACGGGACCCGCAGGCTGAATCAGCCGTTGCCGCCACGACACGTGCCCGTCGAGTGCCGGGATGCACGGTCCACAGCTTCAGCACAGGTTATCAACACTTGGGTTCCTGACGCCCCAATTTCGCGACCTTTTGGCCGATGATGTGGGGATGATCGTGGACAAGAAGGTCGCGCGCTTGCGACTCGTGACCCCCTCTGTTTTCGTGCCGCTCACTCACGGAGTTGGGGCGGGTCGACCGGTCTTACCTCCGAACGAGACAAGATCCGAGGAGCGCGAATGGCAACGTCTGAACAAGGCTACAATCGATTGACCAACAACCCGATCGATCTCATCGAGCTCTTGGCTCAGAACCACGATTGGGCTTGCGATCGCGCTGGCGAGGACGAGATGACCCTCGTCGTCGCAGGGTCTTGGACCGACTATCATGTCTCGCTCAACTGGCGCGGCGATCTTGAGGCGCTGCATCTGGCCTGTGCGTTTGATTTCCGTGTGCCCGAGCAGCGGCTGCCCGAAATGTATCGCCTCGTGTCGCAGATCAATGAGCAGCTGTGGCTCGGCCATTTCGATTTGTGGACCCAAGAGGGGCTGGTGATGTTCCGCCACGCGCTGTTGCTGAACGGCGCCGTGGCAACGCCCGCCCAGTGCGAAGCAATGCTCAAAGCGGCACTGGAAGCCTGCGAGCGCTATTATCAGGCCTTCCAGTTCGTGGTGTGGGCCGGTAAGGAAAGTCGAGAGGCGCTGGTGTCGACCATGTTCGAAACCGAGGGCCAAGCGTAATCGCCGCGCACCGAGCGGCTGTCGGTATTGGCCGGGTGGCGAGTCATGACTATCGATGTGGGCGGTCCGCTGGTGCTGGCGGGCTCAGGCAAAATGGGCGGGGCTATGCTCACGGGCTGGCTGGCCCGCGGCCTCGATCCAAAATGCGTGTTCGTCCAGGATCCGTCGCCGCCGGAAGAGCTTGCGCCGCTGTTCACGAAACACGGAATTCGCCCGGTCGGCATCCTGCCGGTTTTGCCGGCTCAGCCCGCAGTCATGATCGTCGCCGTCAAACCGCAGATGATGGATCAGGTGTTCCCGCCGCTAGCCCGGTTGGCTGGTCCAGATACGCTCGTATTGTCGATTGCGGCCGGCCGGTCGATTGCTGGTTTCGAGAGGCATCTCGCTCCTGGCACAGCCGTCGTTCGCGCCATGCCGAACACGCCGGCTGCTCTGGGTCGTGGCATTACAGTATGTTGCGGCAACGCACATGTCACAAACCGTCAGCGGTCGCTCTGCGAAACGCTGCTTGGTGCGATCGGTGAGGTTGGCTGGATTGCCGATGAATTGCAGATGGACGCGGTAACAGCGGTATCGGGTTCAGGTCCGGCCTATGTGTTTCTGCTGGCCGAGGCGATCGAGGCTGCGGCGATCGCCGAGGGGCTAGATCCCTCGCTCGCGCGCCGCTTGGCCCGGGCCACCGTCTCAGGCGCTGGCGAAATGCTTCGGCAATCTGATCTCGACGCAGCCACTCTCAGGCAAAACGTGACGTCGCCCGGTGGCACGACGGCAGCGGCGCTCGATGTGTTGATGGACCGACAGGGCATGGCCGAACTGATGGGCAGGGCCATTGCAGCCGCCGCGCGCCGCGGCCGCGAGTTGGGACAATGAGGGAGAAGTCTCACTGGTACTCGCGGCCGCGTGACGCCGAACCTCGGAGAGCCCGAAGGCTCCGGCGTTCCAAGGCGTCGCACACCGGCCAATCCGTTACCGTTCACCCGAGGAGGAGCGGGCGACCGTTTGCGCGTGTCGGACGGGCCGGGGTCACGTGTTTGCGTCGTCGTCGACGCAAAAAAGCGATCTCACGTCGTTGACCTATCGCGCCCCCTTTAGGGCGGTAGCTGCATCCTCTCGTGCTGTGAGGCGGTCATTTTCCGTTGTTCTGCGCCGAGGGGCCCGGTGTCGATCGATCCACTGGCTCAGAACGAATGAAATACTATTACATGTGCATTGTGTAATGTTGTAACGTTATGTGCAAGTGCATTGCCCTGTCCTCACGAAATTGTGAATTCAGGCGGAGACTCCGTGAGCAAAGAGGACCAATCGGCTGGAGAGATTTTTGACATTGCAACAATTATTGAAATATCGGATTGTTGGCCATGGATCATGTCACCGCCTCTCGCACGCTTTCCGCACTCGCCCATGAGCATCGGCTCGCCGTTTTTCGCGCCTTGATCGCGGCCGGGCCGTCAGGTTTGGCCGCCGGCGAGCTGGCGCGTGGAGTTGGTATCGGCGCGACCAACCTGTCGTTTCATATCAAGGAATTAGAGCGGGCCGGATTGGTTAGATCCTGGCGTGTGGGCCGGTCGATACGTTCGAACGTCGAGGTCGATGCGGTCCGGCGTCTGCTCGAATTCCTGATCGCGGACTGCTGCGGCGGCAAGGCCGATCTCTGCGGCGGCATCTTCGTGGAAGTGAGTTCGCTTTGCTGTGGATCGGCTGAAGTCAGCAACCCGGAGTTTTCGTCATGAGTGATCGCATGTACAACGTCCTTTTCCTTTGCACCCACAACTCGGCCAGATCCGTTATCGGCGAGTGCATCATCAACTTTCTTGGCAAAGGTAAATTCCGTGGATTGAGCGCCGGCAGCCAGCCGCGTGGCGCCGTTAATCTCTATGCCCTCGAGATGCTGCAGCGGCTCAACTACGATACCAGCCAGCTGCGATCGAAGTCGTGGGACGAGTTCGCGGCACCGGGCGCGCCCGCGCTCGACTTCGTGTTCACGGTCTGTGACGATGCGGCCAACGAGACCTGCCCCCACTGGCCCGGCCAGCCGATGACGGCGCACTGGGGGCTGCCAGACCCGTCGACCGCAACCGGCAGCGAGGCCGAGAAGCGCGCGGCGTTCACCGAAACCCACCGGATGCTCTACCAGCGCATTTCGATCTTCGTGAACCTGCCGTTCAATCAACTCGACAAGTTGACGTTGCAGAAGCGCCTCGACGATATCGGCAGCAAGGCCCCAGCCGAGGCATGATATGTCGTGATCTTGGTATCGCCGCGCGCGTAGGCTACATGCACGCGAACGCGAGAGCACAGGAGACGCGGCTTCATGATCGATACCATTAACCCTCAGGGCCGCGTCATCGCCGCAGCTGTTCGTTTGGCGGCCGAGCGTCCTTGGGGCGATGTCGCACTGCTCGATATCGCCGAGTCGGCCGGAATTTCCTTGGCCGAGATGCGCGCTCACTTCGCGTCGAAGGGCGAGATTGTCGCCGCGTTCGCCCGCACGATCGATGACGAGGTGCTAGCCAAGGCATCCAAGCGCCCCACCGGCCAATCGGCGCGCGACACGCTGTTTGAAGTCATCATGAACCGTTTCGACGCGCTGACGCCCCATCGCAAGGCCATGAAGTCGATCTACCAGTCGCGCTCCGCGGACCCAGCCTTCATCCGCAGCTTTCTCTCCTCGCAGTCGTGGATGCTCAATGCCGCGGGCGTATCGACAGATGGCATCGAAGGCGGTCTCAAGGTCGCCGGCGTCGCCTCGGTCTACGTGAGCGTTTTCACAACATGGCTCGATGACGACGATCCGGGCCTTGCTCGCACCATGGCGGCCCTGGACCGTCGCTTGCGGCGGGGTGAGCGGACCATGGCTTCGATCGAGGAAGTCACATCGGCGATGAAGCGGATGGCGTCGATCTTCTCGACGTCGCCTCGGACCAGTGACAACGGCCCGTCCGCTTCGGCGCCTGGCACGGTCAACGAGGCGGAACGACCGGCCACTTGAGTGTCGACGACGCTTTCATCGGTGGTCGCCGCTCACAGCGGCACCGAGATGATGGCGCGCAGGCCGCCCATCGAGCTTTCACCCAGCGAGACGTCCCCGCCGTGGCTCTTGGCGATGTCGCGCGCGATAGCGAGGCCGAGGCCGGTATTGCCCTCGTCCTGATTGCGCGCATGGTCGAGCCGGTAGAACGGCTTGAATACGTTGGCGCGCTCTGACGGCGGAATGCCGGGGCCATTGTCGTCCACCTCGATGCGAACCCAGCGGCCTTCGGTGGCGGCGCGGATCACGATCTGATCGCCGAAACGGGCCGCGTTCGAAACGAGGTTGGTGATTGCGCGCTTGAGGGCCTGGCGCTTCAGCGGCAGCACAAGGTCCTTGCGCCGCTTCCTGAGCTTCAAGTCGATCTGCGTTCCGAACACCTGCGCCTCATCGTGGATTTCTTCCAACAGTTCCCGCAGATTGGTCGGCTTGGCCTCTTCCCCGCCGTCGCCGCGGGCGAACGCGAGGTAGTCCTCGACCATGTGCTGCATCTCGTTGACGTCGGCCTTCAGCGCCTGCGTTTCGGCGTTCTCGGGCAGCAGCGCCAGTTCGAGCTTGAAGCGCGTAAGTACCGTGCGCAGGTCGTGGCTCACGCCCGCCAGCATGGTGGTGCGCTGTTCGACGTGCGTCTTGATGCGGTCCCGCATCTCGATGAACGCTTCGGCCGCTTGCCGGACCTCGCGCGCCCCGCGCGGCTTGAAGTCTTCCGGGAAGGGACGACCCTTGCCGAACGCGTCGGCGGCTTCCGAAAGACGCAGGATGGGACGGATCTGGTTCTTCAGGAACATGATGGCAACCGTCAGCAGAATGATCGAGGTGCCGACCATCCACAACAGGAAGATGTGGGAGTTGGAAGCATAGGTCTGCGTGCGAGTCGCGCCGAAGCGGAGCACCGCGTTGTCGTGCTTCACCCGGATCTCGACGCGGCGGCTGTCGCCCACGGTGTCGATCCAGAACGGCCGCTTGACGTGCCGGCGGATCTCGTTCGACAACGCCTTGTCGAGCAGCGAGAAGAACGGTTTGGGTCCCGGCGCCGGCAAATCTCCAGAGGGCAGGACCTGCATCGACAGATTGAGCCGGTCCCGGGCCATTTCAATCAGGCGGCTGTATTCGTCATCGTGGGCGTAGTCCTCGTAGACATCGATCAGGGCTGCGATGTCGCGTGCGGTTGCCTCCGAAAGGCGCCGGGTGACGGCCTGCCAGTGCCGCTCCATGAACGTGAAGGCGATGACGCCCTCGAGCACGACGATTGGCGCGATGATGATGATCAGTGCACGCGCATAGAGACCTTTCGGGACGAATTCGGAAAGCAGGCGCAAGAGTGCGCTCGGCTTTTCCTGGGCCTCGGCTTTTCGGGCCGCAGGACCAAAGCCGGTGAACCAGCGGCGCACGCGCTCGTGTCCTACGAAAGCCATGCCGTTCGTTTCCGAGCCCTCTCACTCCAGCAGCCGGGCCGCAGCAGCCCGGTCGATGCGTAGGCAATGCTCAATCGATGTAAAGAATATACCCTTTGCCGCGCACCGTCTGAAGGTAAACCGGATTGGACGGGTCGGTCTCGATCTTCCGCCTGAGCCGGTTGATCTGGACGTCGATGGCCCGCTCGCTGCCGGTTGAATCGTCGCTCGACAGTTCGTGGCGCGGGATCGGAATCCCAGGCTTCTGTGCGAAAAACCGCAGAAGGTCGCGTTCGCGCTCGGTGAGCTTGACAGGCTCGTCGTCACGTTTCAGCTCGCCGCGGCCAAGGTGGAAGACGTAGGCACCCATTCGCACTTCCTCTTGCGGAGCAGATGGCCGCTCGCCGCGGCGCAGAATGTTGCGCAGTCTGAGCAGCAGCTCTCGCGGTTCGAATGGTTTGGCGATGTAATCTTCGACGCCGATCTCGAGGCCCTCGATGCGGTCCTCGGGCTCCGAACGCGCAGTCAACAGACAGACCGGTATCGTGGTCGTTGCCTTCAACTCGCGCGCGAGCGTCAGCCCGCTCTCGCCCGGCATCATCACGTCGAGCAGGACCACGTCGAAGGCCAGCCCCCGCATCGACGCCCGCGCCGCCTCGACATTCTCGGCCGAAGACACGCGAAAGCCGTGCTCTTGCAGGTAGCGGGACAACAGATCTCGGATCTTCTGGTCGTCGTCGACGACCAGCACGTGCGGCGCGTCATCCGCCAACGGCTCGCCACGGTTCGTCGGTACCATTGCCATCACGAGCCGCCGCTGCCGGGAGGAAGTATTTCGTCTCGCGGCGCCGACGGGCTGGGCAGCCGGATCAGCGCCTCGACCTTTGCACGGTGGCCGTCAGCTACCATAGCGAACAGGAACTGCCGGGTCGCAGCCTCGCCATCGGGCCCGGCTTTGCGGAATGCGGTCTCGATCCGCTGGACCTGAAGTGCCGCCAGCTTTTCGGCCAGCCGGCTACCCTTCAGGGTAAGATAGAGCCGGCGTTCGCGCCGATCCTGCTCGCCGGCACGCTGGGTCACAAAGCCCTCGCTGACCAGTTGTTTCAAGACCCGGGCGAGGCTCTGCTTGGTGATCTTCAGGATATCGAGCAGCTCCGCCACGGACAGTCCGGGATTGCGGCTGATGAAATGCAGAACCCGATGATGCGCGCGGCCGAACCCGTACTGGTCGAGCACGGCGTCGGGCTCGCCGGTGAAATCCCGGTAGGCAAAGAACAGCAGTTCGACGCAGGCCATCAGGGTGTCGTGGTCGATAGGACCTGGCTTGTCCCCGGCGTTGCCCGGCACGTCCTGGACATGGGTGGCCGAAGCCGCCCGTGGTGCTCTCGGATCGTTGGTCGCGCTGGGTGGACTTACGTCAGCCATGTTGACTTATTAGAAGGCGATTGTTACGCGTGGCAAGCGGTTTCGTGGAACGTCAGACTGCGTTTTCAGCGAATTTATTCGTTGTTGCGGGCGGCAAACGCGGACGGCGCCCGACGACGATCCTTCGAGGACACGCAACTCATGACCACGGATCTCAGCTATTTTGGCGACCCGCTGATCTGGTTCGATGGCCGCATCATGCCATCCGAACAGGCCACGATGCATGTCCTTACGCACGGGTTGCACTATGGGTCGTGCGTGTTCGAGGGTGAGCGAGCCTACGATGGCGCAGTGTACAAGTCGCGCGTCCATACCGAGCGACTGATGAATTCAGCCGGAATTCTCGATTTCACGTTACCCTACTCGGTCGATCAGATCGAAGCCGCGAAAGCCGAGATCCTGAGCCGCAACGGTGGCGGAAACAAGTATGTGCGCGCAGTGGCTTGGCGCGGCGGCGAGAAGATGATGGCGGTCGCGGCCCAGCAGAACCCCATTCACGTCGCCATCGCCACCTGGAACTGGCCGTCGATGTTCGACCCCGCCGAAAGGATGCGCGGCATCAAGCTCGATATCGCCGAGTACCGCAGACCCGATCCCATGTGCGCGCCGGCCTTCGCCAAGGCGGCCGGCCTCTACATGATCTGCACGCTGTCCAAGCACAAGGCCGAGCGCAAGGGGTACGCCGACGCTCTGATGTACGACTGGCAGGGCCGGGTCGCCGAATGCACCGGCGCCAATGTGTTCTTCGTAGCTGATGGAAAGATCCACACGCCCATCGCCGATTGCTTCCTGTCCGGCATCACACGGGCGACAGTCATCGAACTCGCTAAAAAGCGCGGGTTCGAGGTGATCGAGCGGCGGATCATGCCGGACGAGCTCGGCTCGTTCTCGGAGTGTTTCATAACCGGGTCTGCGGCCGAGGTGACGCCGGTACGCGAAATTGGCGGCTTCCACTACCAGCCCGGCCGAATCTCCGAAGCGCTTCTCAACGATTACATGGCCGAGGTTCGTCCGCAGCGGGCCGCCGCCGAGTAAGCTGTTCGTCGTCGTTGCCATCGCAATCGATCGGGCGGGGAGCTGGGAAGCCGCCCGGGATTTCGCCTCGACGCGGACAAACTGGCGGGTTGGGCGTTGCTCGCTTGGCACAGGCGGCGGCCGATGCGGACTGCCATCGGGGCCGCCGGTTGCAAGCTCCGGGAAACTATTGGACTATCTGGGCGTGGATTGAGCTGAAACCTGGGATGATACTCATGCGCCGGCCAACCGTACTTTTGTCCCTGCCAGTCCTGGCCTTGACGGTTATGGCGACGGCGGCGATGGCGCAGCAGGGGCCGGGCGGGCAGATCAACCCAGGGCGCGATTGCCAGACGGTGGTCGCCTGCAAGTTTGCCAAGAGCGGTTCCTACCGTGGCTGCATCTCCGCCTATTCCTGCCGGGTTTGCAAGCTCGTTGCCTCGCGTTGCAACGTCGGTGCGTCGAGCCGGAAATGCCAGGAATTCCGCTGTAGCTGGGGCGCCTGACCGGCCGAGCCTGTCGACGGGGTGGGCTTTTGCCACGGGCGATCCTTGTCCCCGACCGGCGGGCGGCCACGTGTCAGCACATTCATTTCAGTCTTCGGTCATCATACCGCTGACGACAATTGCCAGAAAAGCTGCGATCGCCGTGCCTGTCAGAAGCAGACCGGCGAGGCTCCAAGACACGCCGGTCAAGGAACCGACGATGGCCAGCGTCGCCATCCAGAACGCCGCTGGAATGAGCGATGCCAACGCTAATCCGACAACCCGATCCGACACGGCAAACGTTTCGTGCGTAGCGATAGCTTTGGTCGGCTTGATCCGGGTCGCTGTGGTCATCGGGGTCTCCACTCAAGCGATTGGGTTTGCGACATCTACTGAAGGCTGGTCGCCACACGCTTAGAGAATAGGGTTCGAATCGTTTACAGATTGCTTCTGTTAGAATGTCGCATGCAAGCCGCTATCGGCTTGATTAAGAAATTATTTTTGCCCGCTCGCGATCGCGTGACGTGTGCACCGCAGCAATCGAATGACATTTCACGGTCGGCTTGTCCCGTTGCGCACCAGGTGAATTCGCGCCACAAGCCGCACCATGACCACGTCCAAAATCTCTGCCCCGACTGTTCCCCGGACCAAGAGTTGCGATGCCGTCGTAATCGGGGGCGGGCACAACGGGCTCGTGACCGGCGCCTATCTGGCCGCGGCCGGTCTCGATACCGTCATCGTCGAAAAGAACGACACAGTCGGCGGAGCGGCCGTTACCGAAGAATTTGTACCCGGCTTCCGCAATTCGGTCGCCGCCTACACGGTCAGCCTGCTCAACATCAAGGTCGTGGTCGACCTCGAACTCGAGCGATACGGTCTCGAAATCGTCGAGCGGCCGGCGGCCAACTTCTGGCCTGTCGACGATCGCCGCTCGCTGTTCATGCCCTATGATCTCGCCGGCCGGCAGGCGGCCATCGCGGCATTCTCGACCCATGATGCCGAGCGCCTTGCGGCCTACGACAAGGCCATGCTCGCCGGCGCGCTGATCATGCGCGATTTGCTGCTCAGGACCCCGCCCAACGTCAAAGGCGGCATCATGAGCATGCTGCGCGGGCTCGAACTCGGCCGCGACCTGATCCGGATGCCGGTCGACAGCCAGCGCCTGCTTCTCGATCTCATGACCACGAGTGCCGCCGACTTCCTCGGCCAATGGTTCGAGAGCGACGTCGTAAAGGGCGCTTTCGCCTTCGACAGCATCGTCGGCGCTTACGCCTCACCCTCGACGCCGGGCACGGCCTATGTGCTGTTGCACCACTGTTTCGGCGAGACCAACGGAAAGTCAGGCGTCTGGGGACACGCCATCGGCGGCATGGGAGCCATCACCCAAGCCATGGCGCAGGCGGCAGAAGCGCGCGGCGCAAAGATCCGCAAGGGCTGCGGTGTGGCGCGCGTGCTGATCGAGGGCGGCCGGGCGGCTGGCGTCGTGCTCGACAATGGTGACGAAATCCGTGCACGCGTGGTGGCGTCCAACGTCGCTCCCAAACTGCTGTTTTCGAAACTCGTGCCCGAAGCTGCCGTCGAGCCTGAGCTCAGGCGGCATTTCACCGGCATGAAGACCGGCTCCGGCACCTTCCGCATGAATGTCGCATTGAGCGAGCTGCCGAGCTTTACGTGCCGCCCAGGGACACACGCCCAGGACCACCACGGGGCCGGCATCATCATCGGTCCGTCGCTCGGCTATCTGGAGCGCGCCTATTTCGACGCCCGTACCCATGGCTGGGCGAAGGAGCCCATCGTGGAAATGCTGATTCCGTCGACCATCGACCGTACGCTGGCGCCCGCTGGCCGTCACGTCGCGAGCCTCTTCGTCCAGCATGTCGCGCCTAACCTGCCTGATGGCCGCAGTTGGCAGAACGCACACGAGAAGGAGGCGTTTGCCGATCTGGTGGTCGAGACCGTCACGCGCCATGCGCCGAACTTCAAGTCGACCATCATCGGGCGGCAGTTGCTGTCGCCGCTCGATCTCGAGCAGCGGTTCGGGTTGCCCGACGGCGACATCTTTCATGGTCAGCTGTCGCTCGACCAGTTGTTCTCGGCGCGGCCGGTGCTCGGACACGCGGACTACAGGATGCCGATCCCGGGTCTTTATCTCTGTGGTTCCGGCGGCCATCCAGGGGGGGGCGTAACGGGCGTGCCAGGGCACAATGCCGCTCGCGAAATCATCCGGGATCTTAAGCGGCAGCGCGGGAAACGGGCGTAACCCCGGACCATCCTGCCGGCCCCGTGGGTTGACCCTTCACGCCATTGCGTGATCTTGTCGGCGGCGCGCTGCGTTGACCTCGTTGTGCGGTGCATTCAAAGCTGGAGGACTATTTCTTTGACCATGGTGCCGAAGACGACAGCCGCCAGCTATGGCATGGATGCCCACAGCTATCGCGCGCTGATGCGGCATCAAGCTGGCGCCGTGACCGTCATCGCCTGCGGCACGGCAGACACGCGCGCCGGGCTCACAGCCACCGCCGTCGCGTCCCTTTCGGATAACCCGCCGACCATTCTCGCCTGCATTCAACGCAAGGCCGGTGCGCATGATCTCATCAGCAGCGTCAAGTCGTTCAGCGTCAATGTGCTGGCTAGCGACCAGCAGGACATCGCCGAGCGCTTCGCAGGCCGTAGCGGGACGATGGGCAGCGATCGCTTCGACGGGCTCGAATGGATCACTCTACAATCGGGTGCGCCGGTTCTGTCGCGTGCCTTGGCCAGCCTCGATTGCGAGCTGATCGACCGGCACGAGTTTACCACCCACTCGATCTTCATCGGGCGCGTGCTGGACGGGCAATTCCGCAGTGAGGCTGCGCCACTCTTGTACTTCCGCGGAGACTATTGGGACATTGGATCCCGGTAAACATCAGACATGCGCATCAACGATCAGATCACGCTCGACGAGGGCGAACTCGACGAGCGCTTCGTGCGCGCGTCAGGGCCGGGCGGCCAGAACGTCAACAAGGTGTCGACGGCGGTCGAGTTGAGGTTCGACGCCCGCCGTTCGCCTTCGCTGCCCACCGGCGTCTCCATTCGGCTGCAGAAGCTGGCCGGCCGGCGGCTCACGGACGACGGCGTCATCGTGATCCGCGCCGACCGCCATCGCACCCAGGAGCGCAATCGCGAGGATGCGCGCGAGCGGCTGGCGGAACTTATTCGGGAAGCGACGCACGTGCCCAAACCACGCCTCAAAACCAAGCCCACGCGTGCGTCCAAGGAGCGACGCCTCGAAGGCAAGAAGGTGCGTTCGACCACCAAGAAAATGCGCAAGGCCCGTTCCGATGGCGACTGACGCCTGCGCCCGATGCCCGTGTTCGACGTTTGCTCTCTGCAACGAGGTCCTGCTCCATGCCGCGCTTCTCAGCCAACCTGAGCTTCTTGTTTACGGAGCTCGAGTTCCTGGACCGCTTTCAGGCGGCGGCACGGGCAGGATTCAAAGCGGTGGAGTTCCTGTTCCCCTATGCCTACGAGCCCGCGCAAATCCGCGAGCGGCTGGATGCTCACGAACTCGAGCTCGCCCTGTTCAACCTGCCGCCCGGACACTGGGACAAGGGTGAGCGCGGCTATACCGGCGTGCCGGGGCGCGAGGACGATTTCGCCCACGCCGTCGATCTCGCACTGCGTTATGCCGAAGCGCTAGGCTGCCGAAAACTGCACGCCATGGCCGGCCTCACAACCCATGGCGCCATCCGCGAAACCTATGTCGCGAACCTCAGGCTCGCCGCGGAATGGGCGGCAGACGAGGGTGTCAGCATTCTGATCGAGCCGATCAACACCTTCGATATGCCGGGCTATCTGTTGAGCCGCACAGCGGACGCTGCATCGGTCTTGGCCGAGGTCGGCGCAGAGAACCTGAAGCTGCAACTCGACCTCTATCACCGCCATCGCATGGAGGGTGACGCCGCGGGCGCCGTCGCCGCGTTCGGGCCGCTGGCCGGTCACTACCAGATCGCCGGTCCACCTGATCGCGGCGAGCCCGACCAGGGTGATCTCGACTATGCGGAGATGTTCAAGCTGATCGACGCGAGCGGCTTCGACGGGTTCGTCGGCTGTGAATACAAGCCGCGCGCCGGCACCGTGGCGGGGCTTGCCTGGGTCGAACGGCTGGGCGTCACGCTAGGCCGAGCACCAGGCATCGCTGGCGCAGTGCCGCCGAACCTGTCGAGCTGACCAGCTCAGTGACGTGGCAAAAATGGTAGCGAGAGCCAGACTTGAACTGGCGACCTACGGATTATGATTCCGCCGCTCTAACCAACTGAGCTATCCCGCCACGCTGCGCTGCCGCCAAGCGAAGGGCGGTACGTCGTGCTGATGGGCTGCTTAATGGAGCCAAGCCACTGCGCTGTCAACACCGCGCTCTCGACCTCGCGCCCGCCGCACGGCATCGACGCCACCGCTGGCGACCTCCTATTCGGCCGCCATCAACTGAGCGTCCGCCTTCTTCTGGAACCGCATCATGGTGAACAGGCCCCATGGCCGCAATGCCCGCTGCTCGACGAGCTTCAGGTCGTCGCAACCCATCACCCGGCCGACATCGAACACGGGCCGCCAGCCGAGTTGTTCGGCGAACGGCGCCATCCGCCGCTCGACCCAGCCGCGCATGCCATCGTCCTGGCTGAAATGATTGACGAGGATGACCTCGCCGCCGGGCCGGCACACGCGCGCGAGTTCTGCCATGACCTTCTCGGGCTCCGGCACCACCGTCATCACATACATGGCCACGACACTGTCGAACGATCCTGAATCAAACGACAGTTCGCCAGCGTCCATCTCGTGGAGCCCCGTGACGTTGGTCAGGTTCTCCTCGGCAACCCGTTCGCGCGCTTTTTCAAGCATCTCTGGCGAAAGGTCGATGCCGACGATCTCGAGGTGCTTGCCATAGCTCGGCAGCGACAAACCCGTACCCACGCCGACCTCGAGCACGCGGCCCTGTTGCTTGTTGACGATTTCCACCGAATGCTTGCGGCCCTCGGCGGCGATGCGGCCGAAGGTGTGGTCGTAGACCGGCGCCCAGCGGCGGTAGGCGACCTTCACCGCATCCTCGTCGATGCGCCCGATGCCAACAATGCGGCCATCTTCCCGCTCGAGTTCTGGTGTCTGCGTGCCTTGGGCCCGGTTGGGGCGTGATGTCATAGTTTACCTACTCCTCTGTCTGCCCACTCTCCCGCGACCGAGCCCGGCGTTTTCGCCGTTTGTCTCAGACGCGGGTCTCAAGTCCTTGCTCCATCGCGATTTTGGCCCGGATGGTTTCGGCGATATAGCCCCCCCCCAGGATCTGTGCGGTCGCGCTGTCGTCCGAATAGAAAACACAGGCTTGACCAGTCGCCACGCCCTCTTCGCCACTGGTCATCTCGACCCGGGCGCGGCCATTGTCCTCGACATGCAGAGTGGCCGGTCTCGGCGGCTGTGACGATCGAATGCGGGCATAGAGTTCCATTCCCTTGCCGGTCAGCGACGGCGGGCCGCCGTGGCCCAGCCAGTTCAAATCCCTAATCACCAGTCCGGTGGTGCGCAAGAAGTCACGCGGTCCCACCAGCACGACATTTCGGTCGGCGTCGAGGCGGATGACGAACAGTGGCTCGCCGCTGGCGATCTTGAGCCCTTTGCGCTGGCCGATCGTGAAATTGATGATGCCGTCGTGTCGGCCCAGGGTCCGCCCGTCGACATGGCAGATGTCGCCAGGGCGGAGGGCGCCGGGTTTCAGTTTTTCGATCACCTCGGCATAGCGGCCCTTGGGCACGAAGCAGATGTCTTGGCTGTCGGACTTTTCGGCGATGGCCAGGCCGAAGATCCGCGCCAGTTCGCGCACCTCTGACTTCCGCAGGCCGCCGAGCGGGAACCAAAGGCTTTCAAGCTGGGCGCGGGTCGTGGCAAATAAGAAATAGCTCTGGTCGCGGTCGGCGTCGGCAGCACGGAACAGCCCGGGACCAGCCGGACCGTCGCGCCGGGCGATATAGTGTCCGGTGGCGAGGGCAGCCGCGCCGAGTTCGCGCGTTGTATCGAGAAGGTCCTTGAACTTGATCTGGCTGTTGCAGGTCACGCAGGGAACCGGCGTCTCGCCAGCGACGTAACTGGCGGCGAAGCCGTCGATCACGGCCGAGGCGAAGCGCTGTTCGTAATCGAGGACGTAGTGGGGTATGCCGATGGTCTCGGCCACACGGCGCGCATCATGAATATCCTGACCGGCGCAGCAGCTGCCTTTGCGGCCCGTGGCCTCGCCGTGGTCGTAAAGCTGGAGCGTGATGCCTAACACATCGTGCCCTGCGCGCTTCAAGAGTGCGGCCACGACAGAGCTGTCGACGCCGCCGGACATGGCAACGACGACGCGCGTCTGGCTTGGCCCTGCCGCTGCGGCCACGGCCCGCGAGACCAGTTCATCATCCGTTGGCAGCTCGCGTGTCACGTTCTTTAACGCCGGTTCTGTGTTTTCGGGTGGTGCCGAGAGTTTCGGGTTCGGCGGCTATTATGGTGGCCATTTGCGGTCAAAGTAGGCGATTGTCGCGCCAAAGGAGCAGGGCAGGTCCGAGCCTGGTTCTGCGCCGGATCGCCCGACTGTTCGAGCGACACGGGCGGCCGCGGTGAAACTGCGGCATCCTTTCAGGTTTCATCACGCCAGGGTGGTTATCATAAGACCCGCGGGCTGCGATGCCAAGATCTTCCGGGTCTCCGGACCACCGGAACTGGCACGGAACCAGCATCGCCATTTCCGGTCTTCAGCCGCGGAGCCGAAAGTTCCGCGTTCTAGCGACCCGAGTATCCGGGCCAGAGCCAACGATGCTCAACGATGCTGATGTCGTTGGTGCGCCGGGCGGAGGGTCGGCAGGGGGCGTTCAGCCGGCCGCTGCAAGGGCGTGACCGCGGTCGGTGTGGTCTGTGTGTCCACCGTGGCACACTTGGAAAGTGAATTCGAATTATTTGAGTTATTCCGGCCAATTATTCATGATAACTTCACTCGCAAACTTAGGCTGCGCTTAATCGAGTTGAGTTACCTTGATGTGATGGTGAGCAAGCGTGTAACGAGTCCCATGACAGAACATCAGATGAAGCCGCGTGTGCGTTACGTCATCGGACCCGACGGGAGCCCGCTGACAGTCGCCGATTTGCCGTCCCGCGACACCAAGCGCTGGGTTATTCGCCGCAAGGCCGAGGTCGTCGCAGCCGTTCGTGGCGGATTGCTCAGCATCGAGGAAGCATGCGAGCGCTACACATTGACGGTCGACGAATTCCTGTCCTGGCAGCGATCGATCGACCGCCATGGGCTACCTGGTCTGCGCGCCACCCGGGTCCAAGACTACCGCGGCTGATCCAACCCCGTCTGGTCGTCATCCGTGCGACAGTTCCCGCAACCAACGCCGCTGACCTCCGGTCCAGGTCCAGCGGCGTTACGTGACGCATCAACAGCCCTGTCGGCGTCACCGGTGAAGCCTACTTCGTGCTAGCGGCGCGCGGGATCTGCTTACTGGTTTTGGCTGACTGTTGTTTGGCTTGTTTTTGCGTTGGCGGCGGTGATGTCTGTGTGGGAGCCGCCACTGCTGCACCCGGCGGTCCGCATCCAGTTTCGCCGGATGCCCAGCGATCGACGTCACTGTGGAAGCTCTGACCGATTTCGGTCGAAAACTTGTAGTTCTCGAAACCGACTTTGGCCGTTTCGCCTTCGGGCTGGATGTCGACTTTGAGAGCGCGCGGACCGCGGATATCGAGACCGGGAGCCGGGGGCTTGCGCTCGTGGACGACGATCTCGGCTTTGCCGCCGCGCGATGGGCTTTCGGCCTCGGCGTTGTAGATGTAGCTCGACTTCAAAGGTCCGCTGGCGCCGAACCAGCAACTCAATGCCCCTTGTGCGACCCGCGTGTAGACCTCGGTCGGGCTTCCGACCACCGGCCTGCTGGCTTGCGGCAGTTCGACTTTTGGCAGCTCCACCTTGGGGAGCTCGACGGTTGGCAAGGCAACTTTACTTAAGTCCGGAAGGCCCAGCCCGCCGGTTTCGCCGCCGGGTCCAGCGCAGCCCGACGACACCAAGGCCAACATCGTGGCCAACGAGAAATTCGCGAAGGCGCGCACTGTTGCCATGATCTCAACCGTTTACCGTACAACCCCGCTTTCGAAGGCCAATCGGCCGAAAGTGAGACGCAGGATGCGGAACAAGCACTGCCTCCCTCTGATTGGCACACCCGCGCGTCTATGGCAATGCGGCCGCCCGGAGCGATGAGGCGGAGGAGTAAGTCCGACACGCATGTCTGTTATTGGAATCCGCTCGCCGTTTTGGAGCGGACGCGAACGATTGGGGGGCGATCGATCGGGTGGGAATTGATCGCGGGCCGACGAGTTTAGAGTGCGCGACCGCGCAAGCCCAGGCGCGCTGTCATTGCTGCGGCGGTTTTGACAATGTTCAGCGCAAGGCGGCGCCGGTCGACCTGTTGCTTGACCGATCCGGACGGCGTCTCGCGCTTTGTTCATCGCGCGGGTTGGCGGACGGCGTTGCGCGTGAGAGCTGCTCGATCGCATCGTCGCGTTCGCGCTGGGCGGCTTCGAGCTTCTGCATCAGCTCGGCGGCCGACGACTTGAGGTTGTCGCGGCGCTGGGCCGCGGACTTGGCGAAGGTCGAATAGGCAAAGTGCGTGGTGTCACGGACGCCCGTGCGCTCTTCCTCGGCCTGGATCTGGCGGTCGAGGTCGATGGCCATCGTCTCGAAGTCGCGAATCATGTGCTCAAGGTCTGAAACCTTGCGCGCCTTGTCGTCGGCTTCGAAGCGCCGCAGACGGAGTGCGGTGTCACGCGATTTCATTGTTCGATACCCTTTACTCGTTCGAACTTGCCTTGACGAGTTACCCAATTTTCGTGCCAGAGCCCGGTGTCTCCGCCACAATTCGTGTTTCATGCTAACCAGCCCTTCTAACCTGAGCTGGCGAAAGGGGAAGGTCAAGGTAAACACACCATCGTGCAACATGCATCGGCAGTGTCGCACGACCCCATTAAGTTGCGGTAAAGCAACGCAAAACGTGTGCTGTGCTGTTCCTGGACATATGTGGCCAAAATTTGGCCAAGAGCCCCTAGGGCCCGATCGCGAATTCTGTTAGCTCTTGATTCGTAACGGAAACAGAAGCGTGAGGCTGAACGTCTGCCTGCGGATGGGGCGCCGGCGGGGGTGCAGAATTATGTCTGGATCCGGTGGTGGGGAGATTCTAGCAACAACCAGAGGTGGTACGAGTCCGGGTTTGTTCCGGCTTCGGGCGGAGCTTTATGTCGCGGCAGCTTTGGCTCGCGGCGCCGGACCAGTTGACGAGGATCTGTATCGCGCAGCGACTTTCTTTCGAGGCGCAAGACAAAATTAGGCTTTGTTAACTTCTGAACCGTAAATTCCTAAGAATGATTTAGCTGAGGTCCGTCGAGCGTTCTCTTCAAAATCGGGGCAGGGAAGAGAGAGGAACTGGGATGCGCGTCCTACTAATCGAAGACGACAGTGCCACCGCGCAAAGCATCGAGCTGATGCTGCAGTCGGAGGGCTTTAATGTCTACACGACCGATCTTGGCGAGGAGGGGGTCGACCTCGGCAAGCTCTACGACTACGATATCATTCTTCTTGATCTCAATCTGCCGGACATGAGCGGTTACGAGGTCCTGAAGACGTTGCGCGTCTCGAAGGTACAGACGCCGATCCTGATCCTCTCTGGCCTCGCCCAGATCGAGGACAAGGTTCGGGGCCTCGGCTTCGGCGCCGACGACTACATGACGAAACCCTTCCACAAGGACGAGCTCGTCGCTCGCATTCAGGCCATCGTGCGCCGCTCGAAAGGTCACGCCCAGTCGGTCATCGAGACCGGTGAGTTGCGCGTCAACCTCGACACCAAGACGGTCGAGGTCAACGGCCAGCGCGTGCATCTGACGGGCAAGGAATACCAGATGCTCGAGTTGCTCTCGCTCCGGAAGGGCACCACGCTCACCAAGGAGATGTTCCTCAATCATCTCTACGGCGGCATGGACGAGCCCGAACTCAAGATCATCGACGTGTTCATCTGCAAACTCAGGAAAAAGCTGCAGGTCGCCACCGGCGGCCAGCATTACATCGAGACCGTCTGGGGCCGCGGCTACGTGCTGCGCGATCC